>QBMH01000345.1 GCA_003249025.1 Leptolyngbya sp.
TTGCCGCTTGTTTGATTGTCGGTCGTAAGCTCCTAACATTTTCCGGATAGGCTCTTAGAGAAAGTCGGATCGGATTCCTGTAGTTGGGCTTTGGGGAAGCGAGCCTGCAACAGTTCGGTTAACGTCTCTGGAGTATCGCCAAGCTCGATCGCGCATATGCCTCGTTCAGTCGCCGCCACCAAAACCCAGCCCAGAAAGGAGCGCGCGATCGCAAACTGGATTTCAATGTTTGTTGCCCCGGTTTTGTATTGATTGGGTGCCATGCCTAACATCTGGATATTTCCTACATAAAACTGACTGCGCGTATTGAATCCAGCATTATAAATCGGTAACGTCTGGGTTTGTATGTTGCTAACACAACAGTGCGATGCCCCAGCCTATCTACTGGCGATCGCCTTAAAGTTTGATGCTTAGCGATCGCGCTTAATCCGGCGAGTTACGATGTTGCCCCACTTGATGCAGCAACAATAATGAGACAATCACGCCTACTAATCCAGCCGCGATCGCACACACCATTGCTTGAATGGCAATCATGTTAGAAGGCGTAATCAATGCTCCTGGTGCCATCACGGTTCCTGCTTGTTGAGGAGCAATCACCGTTGCACCTTGAGGGAGAGTCATCATTCTAAAGGTCAAATCTCCCACTCGTGATAAAGCGATTAGCACCGCGATCGCCATAATACCCAGGTTGGCAAGCAGCCCCAGCCTCAGATCATGGATTACCTGCGATTTTGCGGGTCGCAGATCTCGAATCTCTATTTTGTTGGCGAGTTGCGTATAGCGAAAACACCAGTAGATGCTGAACAGTAAAATGATCAGACAGGCGATCGCCAACCATAGCCCCAAGGAAAACCCGATCTGCCGCTGCCCTGGGCTAAACAGAACTATTGTCACCACTACCAAAATCGGAATAAACCCTAGAAGGGCTTGCAGACAAAAGCCAATCCAGCCCAGCCAGCGAAGCGATCGGGCAATTTGTTGAGGAGTCGAGTTAGCTGTTTCAAGATTGAGAAAATCGAACATATAGTAATTATTAGTGAGTGAAATACATCTAGGGATCAGAAGTTAGCGATCAATTTTATCAATTCTTTGAATTCCAAAACCCCTTGAACGATTCGCTGATCAATTCATCGAAGTGAACCGTTTTGCCGCACGTGTAAAAGCAGCAGGTGCAATCTCAGTCAATCAACTGATTTACTGAGGTTGTGACTGCCTTAAAGGCTTTACAGCCTACGGTAGAAAAATAATCACTGTATTATCGTATTCACGAAGCTGCAAAACTCTGACCAAGCCATCAAGGACGAACTTATGCGCTGGAAACACTAAGGGATAAGCAATTAATGGTGTTGCACTATCAACCTACGGCAGAAGGTGCATTTCTCTAAAACCGATAGACTTTAGTAAATTGGGTTTCTTTTGAGGGATAGCCTGCGATACAGAGAATTTTGGCAGAGTGCAGTAGGCTTTTTGGGATATCGAAAGGCTGTGGGCTATGAAAATATTGGTGCTAAACGCTGGCTCTAGCAGCCAGAAAAGTTTCCTCTACGAATTGCCGGGTGAGCTATCGGGCGAGTTGCCCGATCCACCGGAGCCACTGTGGGAAGGGGCGATCGACTGGACGGTGGAACCAGGGAAAGCAGCGATAAAGGTGGAAGCGAATGGGAAGGTGCTGAAGGAAATAGTGCCTTCTATATCCCAGACGGAGGCGACAACGCAGCTATTGCGAACCTTGTGGCAGGGTGAAACGCAGGTGCTTAAGACCCTCAGCGAAATTGATGCAGTTGGGCATCGAGTGGTGCATGGCGGGACGGAATACCGCGAGAGTGTGCGGGTAACGCAGGAGGTGAAAGCGGCGATCGCCCATCTGGCTAACTTTGCACCGATTCACAACCCTATTAATCTAGAAGGAATTGAGACCGTTGAGAAGATTTTAGGAACTGAAATTCCGCAGGTTGCCGTATTCGATACTGCCTTTCATGCCCACCTGCCGCCCGCTGTGTATGTGTATCCGGGTCCCTATCACTGGCTTGAAGCAGGGATTCGTCGCTATGGCTTTCACGGCACTAGCCACAAATATTGCTCTGAACGGGCGGCTCAACTGCTAGGGCGCGATTTGCCAGATCTTAGGCTGATTACCTGTCATCTGGGCAATGGTTGCTCTCTGGCTGCAATTCGTGATGGCTATAGCGTCGATACAACTATGGGATTTACGCCGCTGGATGGACTCATGATGGGCAGCCGTTCTGGCTCCCTCGACCCCGGCATTTTGATCTACCTGATGCGAAATAATGGCTATACCGCTGATGAATTGGATCACATGCTCAACAAAGAGTCAGGTCTGAAAGGTATTTCTGGAGTCGGGGTAGATATGCGTCAGATCTTGGCTGAGATTGAAAAAGGCAACGATCGCGCCAAGCTAGCCTTTGATATGTATATCCATCATCTCAAGGCGGCGATCGGTTCCATGCTGGCAGACTTAGATCGGCTGGATGCGATCGTGTTTACAGCAGGTGTCGGTGAGAATGTGCCCTTAGTTCGAGCGCTTGCCTGTCAGATTTTTGATTTTTTGGGAGTAAAAATTGACTCTGAAAAAAATAATAGTCGCCCAGTTGATGTAGATATTTCAACGCCAGATTCCAAAGTGCGGGTGCTGGTGATTCACACTCAGGAAGATTGGGCGATCGCGCAGCAATGCTGGCGGCTGATGAGGGAAGACTCAAATCGCTAAGACTGAGTAAAAAAATGCACGACATCATTCAATCGATGGATTAAAGACTTTGCAGGAATTTTAATTAAATCGATCGCATGGTATCGAGGCGAAATATCAATTCCAATAGCTGCTTTTAGCATATACAGCACATAGAGGGAAAGCGCGATCGCGCAAGCTTGCCGAAAAAGGTTCATAGCCCTGCGGTTTAAATAGAACTGGTTAAGGCTTCAACGAGATTAAGGCAGGTTCCTTAAATCTGGCATATCGGGCTGAAATAAAGCTGCATGATGATAATCAGGATAATATATAAGCGCCTTTTGAGGCATAAAATTACTGTAAGTGAGGAGCGATCGCGGAATGCTAGTGTGGTTTATGCATGGAGCTTCAGTACGACGATCTGGCTATGCCGATCCACTACGCACACGGTTGATTGCAGACTTTTCCGAGCGAGGGCTGACTCTGCCGGAGTTTTATTCCAGCTATTGGGGTGAAGAGTTAGGTAGCCCGAATGAAATTTGGGATTACGTGCAGCAAGACCTAGAAATCTTTAAATGGGATTATCCTCAAGTTGATATCGATGATGTATTTCACTATCGTCAACGTCGAGAACAACTGATTACGGGGTTTTTTCAAGATATTTTCACATATCTCAGTAGCCAACAAGGGCGCGAAATCCGCCGTGCGGTGGCAATGCAATTCCTCAACTTCTTAACCGAAAATCCCTACGACGACGATCTGCATATGGTGGCACACTCCCTCAGCAGCGTCATTTTGTGGGATTTGCTGTTCTCAGACTATGGAACCTCCGATCCGGCTTATTACTTTCGCAGTGTGATTAGTGGTTTAGTGGATTCGCCCAATAAGCGTAAAGTGAAGCTCCGCAGCATCACCACGTTAGGTTGCCCATTGCTGATTTTCAAGCAGATGATGAATGTAGATGATCAGCGGCTAAAAACTTTTGCCAACACCTACTCCAGTACGGCTCTACGGTGGATCAACGTGATCCACGCATCCGATATCTTTGCCTATCCCTTGCGCTCTAGCCTGAATTTGGATGATACCGAGTTGTTTTTTCGCGATCGCTACCTAGGAGAGCGCAATTTTCTTAAAAAAAGTATTGGAGATGTGGCAATGGCGCTAGGGTTAATTGCTGACCACACCAGCTATTGGCGCAGTTCGCGAGTGAGTAAACTTGTGATGGCAAACCTGATCGGCGATTATGAAGTGCTTTCAGGCAATAGTCCGATCTTAGAATTTGGCGAATTTGATTAATGTGCAGCGCCCAAGACGTTTTACCACGCAGGGCAGCACCAAAGTTAAACTTTACTTATGGTGGATCTATGCCAAAGGGCTACATAATGACTTACGGTTCGCTCATTTTCAGGGTGGCTCGTCAGATTGTGGCCCAAGGCGAGT
>QBMH01000346.1 GCA_003249025.1 Leptolyngbya sp.
GAAATCGCAAGAAACCGTGCAAACCCTTGCAAATTCTGGGAGAATCCCTAAATTTGAAGGAGGCTCAAACCCCTATTTTATGGAGCTACTCAGATTCGAGTCTGCCGAAATTGGACGCTGAAACTCTTCTGCTATGCCACTTGATGCTTAGGCACCCCAAAATTGAGGGAGTTCTTCAGGTTTGACTAATTGGCATTGTTGTTAGAGAGCTAATCCCTCTTCCATTTTTGCCGCCACTCCAACGGTCGAAGCAGGCTATCGACAGCGCTATAAACTTCGTCTCGCACACTTGCCCCATTCTCAGACGAGGCACGATCCGGCATTCCAGAAAAGTGTTGATTGAAATTAGCGGTGACCCGTTTGCCACTTACCCCGCTTAGGTTGTCCAGTTTTTGGACCACCTGCTTCAACAGTTTTTCCTCAGCACTGACCAGGCGCGATCGCGGACCAGCGGGCGTATCCTTACAGAAAGTTACGGTTTTGGCTGGAATCTCCACTCCACAAGGTTTTCATTTCCCGTAAAGGCAACAGCTAGAAAAACGACCTTTTTCTTGGTGCCGAGCTTTTCGCCGCCATAAGGTCTTAATCAGCACAAGAAAACTCATCAAGCAAGCAAAATCAGGTTAAATGGTCAGCTCTAAGTTTCCTGACAGATTGAAACCGTAACTTTCTGCATGGATGCGCCCGCTAGTCCTACTTGCCACAACTTGTTGCTGAACCTATTGCTGGATCGGAAGTTGAATCACAAACTCTGTTCCTGCTCCAGGTGTGGAAAGGCATTTCAGCATACCGCCATGTTTTTCAGTGATGACTTGATAACTAATCGACATGCCCATGCCCGTACCTTTGCCGATCGGTTTCGTCGTGAAGAACGGGTTAAAAATTTGCTCTTGAATGGGCTTCGGCATTCCGGAGCCATTGTCCGCGATCGCAATTTCGACCCAGTTTGCTTCAAGCACAGACGTGCGAATAGTGATTTGATTGGGGTTCGCTTGAATTTCTTGATACGTTCGCTTGGCATTCATTTCTTCTAGCGCATCAATGGCATTCGCCAGAATATTCATAAACACCTGATTGAGCTGCCCAGGATAGCATTCTACCAGGGGTAGATTAGCGTAATCTTTCATGAGTTCAATGGCTGGACGTTCGGGTCTGGCTTTCAAGCGATGTTGCAAGATTAGTAGCGTACTTTCAAGCCCTTCATGAATATCAACGGCTTTATAATCTGATTCATCCATCCGTGAAAAGTTGCGGAGTGACAGCACAATTTGGCGAATGCGATCGGCTCCAATCTGCATGGATGCCAGCAGTTTGGGTAAATCTTCTTGTACAAACGCCAGGTCAACAGCATCAGCTTCAAGTTGAATTTCGGGAACCGGATTGGGATAGTGCTTTTGGTAAAGCTGAATCAAGCCAAGTAGACTCTGAGCATAGTCATCAGTGTGACTGAGATTACCGTGAATAAAGTTAACGGGATTATTAATCTCGTGGGCAACGCCAGCCACCAGTTGACCGAGGCTCGCCATTTTTTCAGTCTGCACCAATTGTGCCTGATTGCGATGCACGTCCTGAAGGGTTTGCTCTAATCCTTTGGTCTCTTGCTCGCTTTGTTGACGCTTGAGTTTGGCTTGCACAAGCAGCCAGGAGCCGATCGCAATCAGTCCTGTGAGTCCAACGAAGAGGAGCAACAATTGATTGTAGATTCCCTGCGATCGCTGAGTGAAAACCCCCGTTGAAACGTAAGTTACCAGCTTCCAGGCATAGGCTTTAGTATCCACTTGCGCTTGACTAGACTCGAACATACGCCCCGACCCTGTACTGGATCGTGCCCCGTGGATATCCAGTAATGGATAAATCGTGGTAAAAGTATATAGCCCTGCCTGAGTTTGAAATTGCCCGGTTTGTTGATTATTAATCTGCTGCCAGGTGTCAGGAAACGCCTTCGCAAAGGTGCGATCGTGGCGATCATCATACATGAAGCCCCACTCGTCTTCTGGATTGGTTCCTTGCAGCCAATACCCTTTCGCATTCAGCAGCAAGGTCTGCCCCGACGACAACGAGTTCTTCTGGGATAAGTCTTGCAGAAACGATTCAGCTAGATAATTGAGGACAACAATCCCGCGTTTCTGCCCCTGAGTATCCAAGATCGGCGTTCCAAAGCGAATCATGGGTTTCAGCGGTTGTTCAATCTTGCCAAAGTCGATGTTTAAGTCTAAAGGCGAGATGAAAACTTCACTATCTTTCAAAGCGATCGTATCTTTGAACCAGTAGCGTTTGGATTGATTTTGCAAACGTCGATCAGGGACAACACCAGGCTGACCTCGGTTAAAATTAACTCGCACCACTTCCTGCCCAGTCGTGTCCAAAAAACGAATCTGGTCATACTGTTGTTTCTGTTTCGACGCGACCAGATACTCTTCTGACAAGGCGGTTCGAGACTCCTGCACAGTGGTTTGGCTGCTTGCCGGATCAAGCATTACTCGTAGTTCATGCTGCTGTGCCAACACCATCAAATCAGCACGAATGGCGCTAAAGCGGTTGGCAAATAAAGTTGCTTTCACCTCGACTTCACGGCGCTCAGTACTGGCAATTTCACCCCGGATCAGATTGGTTTGAATCTGATAAAAAGTGACTAAGCCTGTGCTAACCAATGCCGTTATGGGCAGAAAAAGGCTGAGAAAGGGCTTGACTGCACTGTTGGACGCGTTGGGAGAAGTCGTCTGCTTGTGGAGCTGCCGGAATTTGAAGTGCTTCAGCATGGGCGTAGCCTATTAAACAAAATGTTTTTTAATTACGAGCGTTCTTAAGCGCATTGAACCACTCACTGTTTCTAGAATTCCCTGTTGCGGCTGAAGTGGCACAGCATGAGCGCGATCGCAACCCGTCTTGATCGACAGGGGATTAAACTGCATAGGGGTTGGAGGCTAAAGGAGGTAGAGAAAATTGTGCTTCATCCGCAAAACGCTACACTAACCGCTTTAAGGTTGATAGCAAGACTTCTTAATTAAAGCTACCTTTGGTAATGTAGGCGTTGGCTCCAGCTTCGGCACACCGACGTTTATCGTCATCATTGGCAAGGGACGTAACCAGGCTGAGAATTAGATGTGAGTGAAATGGGGCGATCGTTGATCATCTGATTCATCACTACATGATTTTCGAGCGGAGGCACTTAGTTGGGTATGTAAGATAGTTTGTGTCAAAGGTCAAAACAAGAGCTAATGAACTAATCACCTGAGACACAAACCCATGAACTTTCGACCCGAGTTAATTGACGAACTGCTCAAAGAATATCGTAATCCTGAAGATTTGATGGGTGAGGGTGGGGTTCTTTGCACGATCCCTCAAAAAGGTATAGTCCACAACAAGACAAATGAGTCTTACTTTAAGAAGCTACTTGGTCTTTGTCTCCGACTCCAGCAAACGCTGCATAGTCGAGAAACGTCAAGAAACTTCATGCCAGGTATTCCAGCGTTTCATAAGGTCTAAGACGACACTGTTGGCGAACTCCTTCGCCGACAGTGTCATATGCTTTCTGAGACGTTCCTGGGTGGAAAGATCCCTGACGCGGCGATCATCAGGCAGGCAATGGGGCAGCAAATCGCCTGAAGTCTTGCCATAAGAGCGTTTTGTCAGCTATTAGCTTGCTGAGGATCACAATAAGACTTAACCGTCTCAATGTGGACTGTACCTTTTTGAGGGGTCGTGCAAAGAACCCCAACTTCCTGTTCAAATGCGCCCGCTGGTCCAGTTTGGAAGCTTATGAAGCGTGGTTAGCGACCCAACAAACGGATGATTAAGGGTGAGGGTGTGAGATCGCGGAACTCGAAACCTTTATCGGCTCAAAAAAACAAAAGCTGGTTGTGGACGGCGGTTGATCACTTCAAACCAGGGATTTTAGGTTGGGTGTTAACTGATAACCTCTCGACGGTCGGTGTGCATTGGGGTTGTTATACATCTTAGAAATCAACTTTTTTGAGTTATCTCAGATCTTGCAGCAGTCTCGATAAGCCCAACCAGGCAATGATTTAAGCGTAATTTCAAAGCCATATTGTGCCGCGATGTCAGGATGAGTTCGGAGCAGTCTTAGCAATTGGAACCACA
>QBMH01000347.1 GCA_003249025.1 Leptolyngbya sp.
ATCTTACCTCAAGTAGCTTCATAATTGTCCAGTTTATTATTTCTAGATTCCTTAGTCCTTCTGTTAGGCTTTTTTAGGGATTGCGATCGCGCGGCTAATACTAGTGGCTTTGTAGTGATCGGCTCCGTATTGATCCACATGTTGATAGATTGCCACAGGCGCGGTGATCCGACAGGTGAAAAACTCTACAGCAACTCGATTATCTGGATAAATTACCACCTTGGGCGATAGATCCTTGGGTGGGGTTTGCACTCGCCATTGCCAGGTTCTCTGACTTGGCAAAGCATTGATGAAGCGATGGTGTGACCAGTCGCACGACTTTCCTAAAGCACCCATTTCCTTTAATTCATGCCGCAAAATGGACGCAATCACAAACGATAGCGGTGAGCGATCGCCCTCTAGCGACTCCATCATATCGGCTAGAGCACCCACGGGGTGAGGCACTTGAAGTACACCTACGCCTACCGTGCTTCCTCCGATGAGCGCTTTTTGAAGATGGGCGGTGGTGCTGAGCTTCTCTGGCACTGCCCAAACCGTTCCCATGCCATCGGTTCCCGTCCGAAGTAAATAGGTGACTAATCGCAAAGCAGATTTTAGCTTCAGTCCAGGCAGTTTTATCAAAGCGGCTCCTGGATTGACAGAACTAATAAACCACTGCCCATTACAGTTAGGAGCATAGGTTTCCAGTTCAGGCATTCCACCCAAGCTAAATAAACTGCCCAAATCGCTGAGGGAGTCTGGTTCTGGTGGTTCATCATCGTTTAGCCCAGGCAGCGATCGCGGATGATTTTCCGCACTGGGCACTATCAAAGCGGTGGCAATATGCTGACGAATTTTTTGACAAGAATCAAGTGAAATAGTTTGAATTGGCATGGCAAAAAAGCGCCATTGAAACAACGTGACGAACGAATAGACAGGACATTCACCTAATATTCCCAGTTTGGTTCACCGACTATCTAGCGCGTCTAACATCTTTTATATTTCATCTTCTCCTATTTCTTCATCCTTGATTAACCGAGGATATACCAGGAGAAAAAATCCCATCCATATCAGCACAGGTATTGCTACAATCGTCACCACCCAGATGCGCTGAAATAGCATCCAACTGCCTATGATTAGGCAGCAGCCCGTGAGCAAAATTGACCAAGGTTGACACCACCAAGGTTTATAGCTCCACACAGTCGGCGGATTGGTTTCTTGAATTTTCATTTGCTGAATTGTTTCGTCAGGTATAGTCATCTTTTTACATAAAACCAAGGTTGATTGCGCCAATTTGCCACTGCTTCAGATTAAAGCTGATCTTCAGCTTTAATCTGAAGGTACTTTTTGGTAAATACTCTCAGTATTTTAGGGGTGTAGCAGTTGCCTTCCGAGACAATTAAAAAGCAATTGCTATTAAAAGCCTAGAATTTTGTGCTTTGATTCAAGCAGGCTTTAGTAATTATTGAGTATTGAACCGTTTTAGGATTTGCATGGCGACCACCCAAAAAAATGATTTAGAGTTCTACGATCGCAGTGCTAATACGTGGTGGGACGAGGATACCAAAATCTATGCGCTGTATCATTTGAATAAGCCACGATTTGAATTTTTCGATCGCCATATTTCCAACTGGCAAGGTTTACAAGCGTTGGATGTGGGCTGTGGCGGTGGTTTTTCCTGTGAGTTCATGGCAGCGCGGGAAGTGGTTGTATCGGGGATTGATCAATCTCAAAAATGCATCACGGCGGCTCAAGCTCATGCGATCGCCAAGGGTTTTGCGATTGACTATCGCTGCGGTGTCGCCGAAGCCATGCCCTATCCCGACAATAGTTTTGACGTGGTGATTAGTGTGGATGTGCTGGAACATGTGGAAAGCGTTCCTCTCGTTCTCGCGGAAGTAGGCAGAATTCTCAAACCCAACGGCACGTTTTTCTTTGACACCATCAATCGCAACTTCAAATCGCGGCTAGTGATGATTTGGATAATGGAAAATATCCTGGGCGAAATTCAAAAAGGCGTTCACGATTGGAACAAGTTCATCACGCCGGAAGAACTCACCGAATTGCTCACTAAAAATGATTTTAGAGATGTGGAAATTAAAGGCTTTGATTTATTTAGTGAAGCCTTAAAACTTAATTTAGCCAGCTACTTAGACTATCGAAAAACAGGTATTCCTAAGATTGTGATTAATGACGATACATCGATTAATTACATTGGCAAAGCTGTCAAGGGTACTCGATAAGCTTGCCCGATTTGAGCTTCGGCATCTGGAGTAATTTCAACGGGCGGCAAAAACAGCAACACGGTCAATCCCTCACCAGTTTCCAAGACTATCGCATCTAAAAAACATCAAATTCATTGTGTTTGTGCAAATGTTGCCACAAAGGAAACTGCCACACTTAGACGAGCGTTCGCGCCGAAAAGAATCCCGTTCGGATTGAGCAAAAATAAGTTTGCCGCCCCGTGGGATAGCCCAGCGACATCAACCACACTTTAATAGTTTGCGGAAAAGATTAGGTAGAAGAAGTTACAAGTAGTAACTCGTGTTCTCAGGTGACGGGCTGCTGGCGAGAGGTTCGCATGAGGGTAACGAACTGCTCGAATAGATAATCGGCATCATGGGGACCAGGGCTAGCTTCCGGGTGATATTGCACCGAGAACAGCGGCAAAGATTTATGGCGCAATCCAGCCACAGTGCGATCGTTCAAATTTAGATGAGTGATTTCCACATCGGCATCGGGCAGAGAATCGGCAGAGATGGCAAAGCCGTGATTTTGGCTGGTAATTTCCACCTGTTTTTGCTCCAATCCGCAGGGCTGGTTCAGTCCTCGATGTCCAAACTTGAGCTTGAAGGTTTCGGCTCCCAAGGAAAGCCCCAAAATTTGGTGCCCCATGCAGATACCGAATATAGGCTTTTGACTGCTCAACAAGGCTTTGGTGGTTTCTACGCCTTCCGTGACGGCAGCCGGATCGCCAGGACCATTCGAGAGAAAAATGCCGTCAGGATTATATTTGAGAATCTCTTCGGGGGACGTGCTGGAAGGAACCACAATCACTCGGCAGCCATAGCTGGCAAGGCGGCGCAAAATGTTACGCTTTACGCCAAAGTCTAAGGCGACCACAGTCAGGGGGTTATCGTCTGTTTGAGTGCCAGGGCTAAACTCCCACCCTGCTTCAGTGACTTCTGACCATTCATAGGCGGTGGCGGTGGTGACTTCTTTGACCAAGTTGAGTCCTGCCATGCTGGGCGCTGCTTGAATGCGCTGCAATAGTTCATTGGGGTCAAGAACTTCAGTGGAAATAGCGCCGTTCATGGAACCGACAGAGCGCAGTTTGCGGGTGAGGGCGCGGGTGTCGATGCCGTAAATGCCTAAAACATGATGCTGTTTAAAGTAGTCCTGCAAGGATTGGGTCGATCGCCAATTGCTGGGTCGCGCACAGATATTTCGGGCGATCGCGCCCCGCACTTGAGGACGAGCCGACTCTTCATCATCCGGGTTTACGCCCGTATTGCCCAACTCTGGATAGGTAAAGGTGACAATTTGCCCACAGTAGCTAGGATCGGTCAGTACTTCCTGATAGCCCGTCATGCCCGTGTTAAACACCACTTCTCCAATGGTGGTGCCCAACGCGCCAAACGAATAGCCGGGATAGTAAGATCCATCTGCCAAAACTAGCAGTGCAGGCTGTGGAGAAGTTGCCATAGTTACCTTGTCACAAATTTGAAACGCTTTATTATGCCACGCTTGCTCGTTTGCGAAAAGTTCAAGCCGCACGATCGCGCTATTACCGCCGCAATTCAATCCCGCTCATCTCAACGGTATGCGATCGCTTTCATTCGTTTTACAGAGTGGGGTTTTTGCCGTTTGGGTTCCCGTAGAGGTGAAACGGTCAGGTTTGGCAGTCAAATCCTCGGCTTCTAACCTGCGAAATGATCGAGCAACTCGGTTGTGGACTAGACCTGTGGAAGTAAAGGATAATCAAAGGGTTGCTTTTCCTGGAGCTTTAGGTATGGTGCTTGAACCCGTTCTTTGTCCAACTTGTGAAAGCAGCGATGTGGTAAAGCATGGTCAATCTGGCGAAGATAA
>QBMH01000348.1 GCA_003249025.1 Leptolyngbya sp.
TCAACATAGGATTTAATCTAACTCTTACTGACTTTTCGGATAGGCTCTAAGTGGTATTGGCAAAATATATGCAGGTTTTAAGCTCGGAATTTATCGCTCAATTCCCTACTATTATCAACATTCACCATTCTTTTTTACCTGCTTTTGCGGGAGCTAATCCCTATCATCGTGCCTACGATCGCGGCGTGAAGATCATCGGGGCAACGGCTCATTATGCCACAGCCGACTTAGATGAAGGTCCGATTATTGAACAAGATGTGGTGCGGGTTAGCCATCGAGATAGCGTGGAAGACTTGATTCGCAAAGGTAAAGATCTAGAACGAGTCGTGCTAGCCAGAGCCGTGCGTCTGCATTTGCATAATCGCGTGTTGGTCTATGGCAACCGCACGGTGGTTTTCGAGTAGGTACATGATGGCACTAAACGATTTATCATGAGGGCGAACCAAAGATTTATGCGCGATCGCCCCTCAGTCAAACTGGTTAAGCAAGAGACCAAAATTTAGGGTAAAACGTATGGCTATACAGCTTAAAGTCGTCCAGGATACCGTTTTCAAGCAGACTACTGAGGATGCAGTTCAGCTACCTCCAGAGGACAAAGTTTCGGTTGCTGCTGGCAGAGTCTTAAATATTAACTCTTGGAAAGCGGTGGATAGAAGCTACTTAAAAGTTGCTCTGATGGGGGAGTTTCTAGGCAACCCGCCCCGCAACACCTGGTATGTCTACATTCCTCACATTCAACTGATCCAGCCTCCTAGCCTCAAAATCACTCGAAACACGCTTTTGAAGCAGTCCACTGCCGATTCTTCACAAATCCCTGCACAAGACAAAGTGGCGATCGCGCTCGACAGAATTGTTAATCTTCAGTCGTGGGCAACCGCACCCAACAATCATTACAAGCTCTCACTGCTGTGGGATGCTTTAGGCAATCCACCCCGCAACACTTGGTATGTCTACGCTCCAGACTTTGAATTTATCAATACGCAGCAAAAAATTCTGCCCATTCCTCAACCCGAACCTGAAGCAGGCGGCATTCCCCCAACCAAGCAGCTAAATGTTCCCTACAAAAGCCAGCTAGATAATGCGCTAAATCCCACTGGTGCTTGCAATGTCACTGCGTTTGCCATGGTCATGACCTACTTTCAAATTAAGGGCAATACGGGTGTAGGGCAACTGGAAGATGAGCTATATCAATACATGACCAACAAAGGGTTGAGCCGCTGGGATGGCAATGATTTAGCCACGATGTCGCGCAATTATGGTTTAAAGAATGACTTTACAATGAGAGGTCGCCAGTCTGATATTCGTAAGGCGATCGCCGAGGGTCGTCCTTGCATCATCCATGGCTATTTCACGACCTTTGGGCACATTGTTGTAGTACGCGGCTACGACCAGAATGGATTTTTTGTCAACGATTCCTACGGCGAATGGACATCCTCCGGCTATCGCAATGATCGGTCTGGGCAAAACCTGTACTACTCCAATGCCCTCATTCAAGCAAAATGTTCTCCAGAAGGCGAAAATTATATCTGGATTCACCGCCTCTCTAAAGCCTAGAAAGTGTGTTTGCTATGAACCAGGGCTGGATTTATCGAGAGCAGGTCAAACGCTCAGATGCTGGAACGACGGCGTTAGACTACTACACGCAACGCTATCGGCACTCTAGCCGGGATGAATGGCAAAACCGAATTGCAGCGGGACAAGTGTTGCTGAATGATCAAGCGATCGCGCCAGAAACACTATTACAACCGGGGCAATGGTTAACCTACCATCGCCCCCCGTGGCAAGAGCCAGCAGTGCCGCTGGGGTTTGAAGTGCTGCATGAAGATGAAGATTTGTTGGTAATCGCGAAGCCTGCGGGATTGCCTGTGTTGCCGGGTGGTGGCTTTTTGGACCATACGTTGTTGGGTCAGCTACACCAGCGATATCCCCACGATACGCCTGTGCCGATCCATCGGCTCGGACGCGGCACGTCGGGATTGATGTTGTTGGCGCGATCGCCCCTGGCAAAAGCGGATCTCAGTCGGCAAATGCGAAAACGGCAGATCCACAAGGTCTATCGGGCGCTGGTGGGGGTGGGCGATATGCCGGATCAGTTTAGCCTTACTCAGCGAATTGGCAAAATCCCCCATCCCGTTTTGGACTATATCTACGCTGCCTCGCCGGATGGCTTATTTGCTCACAGTGATGTTCAAGTCCTCAAACGCAAGCCCAGTAGCACTCTGCTAGAAGTCGCCATTTTGACTGGAAGACCTCACCAAATTCGGATTCATCTCGCCTTTGCTGGCTTTCCCCTGCTCGGCGATCCGCTGTATATCGTGGGCGGCCTTCCCTTATTGCAGTCCAGCAATGAAACTGAAAACTTTCCTGTGCCAGGTGATTGCGGCTATCATCTCCACGCCTATCAACTCGGTTTCATCCATCCTTCAACACAAGCTTCGCTTCGCTTCAGGTGTGCGCCCCCAGCGGAACTGTGCTGACAGTCCGTCAAATCAACTTGACCAAGAAGTCAAAATTCAGGAAGATGTTTCTCGCTCAGACGCAATCTGGAAATTATGTAGCAAGATTCTGGCTGTCCAACTGAAACGGCATACTATACGGAAAAAATCTGGCTATCCACCCAATTTGGGGTGATATACGGAAATCATCTGCCTATTCACCTAAATTGGGATAGATATACAGAAAATTTCCGCCTAATAACAAGTTAGACCTCAGCGGTCACATAAAAGCTTGTAAGAATTTAACGAAAGAGTTTCAACACAATATATCTCAAAACATGATAAAGACTATCAAACTAAAATTTGGCAGAGGTTTTGGTTCAGCCCCTGAAGAAATAAATACAACACCTGTCACTGTATTCGTTGGTCCAAATAATTCTGGAAAAAGTAAGGCTCTTGCTGAAATTCACTACTATTGCTCTACAGGTCAGCGAAATACAACAGATGTAATACTAGATAGTGCAGTATTTGATACGTTTGAACCTGAAGTGGCTGAAGAGAAAATTAGGAAGGTTACACTTCAACCACAGCTCAATGAAGCGCTTATGCCAGATCATATCTTTGTCGGAAAGAGAGGGACGCGCAATCAACTTCATAGGCAGCAACTCGTAAGCATCTTTCAAAATACAAATAGTCAGCCACAGCAATTTTGCCAATGGTATCTTGCTTTTAACACGCTAATTTTAGACGGTAGAAGCCGAATCAATTTGATAGGACAACAGGCTGCCGGAGATCTTCAACTTCCACCTCAAACCAGCTTTCAAGTTTTGTTTCGGGACGATATTAGAAGGAAAGAAGTTAGACGTATTATTCATGATGCTTTTGGCACATATTTTGTAATAGATCCAACTTCTTTAGGACAACTTAGGCTTCGCCTATCTGCCTACCTGCCTGCTACTGACATGGAGGAGCGCGGAATTCATGACGAGGCAGTAAAGTTCCATTCAAACGCATTTCCGGTTGAACAAGCTAGTGATGGAGTCAAAGCCTTTACAGGAATTATCACAGAGATTATTGCTGGCGATCCTGCCATCATTCTGATTGATGAACCGGAGGCATTTTTACATCCTTCCTTGTCCTCTAAATTAGGAAAAGAGATTGCATCTTCCAGTTTAGGATCTGAAAAAAGACTCTTTGTATCAACTCATAGCCCAAACTTTGTAATGGGATGCATTCAATCAGGTGCGCCCGTAAATATTGTGAGATTGACGTATCGGAGTGAAATTGCTACAGCGAGAATCTTATCCAATACAGATATACTCCACTTGATGCGAAATCCCCTGTTGCGCTCAACAGGAGTTCTTGGAGCTTTATTTTATGAATTTGTAGTTGTGACAGAATCTGATGCTGATCGCGCTTTCTATCAAGAAATCAACGAGCGTCTACTACGTTACAAGCCTGAGCTAGGAATCCCTAATTGCTTATTTCTCAACGCTCAAAATAAACAAACTGTTCAAATAATCATTAAGCCATTGAGAGAACTTGGTATTCCTAAGGTGTACCCCGTTGTCTAGACAAAAAACTGACAAATTTAAGAGAGTCTACTG
>QBMH01000349.1 GCA_003249025.1 Leptolyngbya sp.
AACCTTGGACTTGGGATGATCTAATCACTTATCCCACTATCATTTGATGCACTACCAGTGACTTGAACCCGCGATCGCACCATTAAAAACTTTGGCTGAGTGACTCAAGTGCCTGTCGGATTGCTTGCTGTTGCTCTGGGTCGTAGCCCCAACGCTTGAGAAAGGTGGCGTAGTCTCCGGCTTGAGTATCGATACTGGTGATCAGCGCGGCGATGTGAGCGTTTGTTTCATCAGACTGAATTGCTTGAAGAATATAGGTCGATCGCACCTTCACCCGATCCGATCCTTGTGCCAATGCTTCATCCTGATTGCGACGATGGGAGATCGCCATTGCCGTAGACATCGCCAAATTTTTCACCATCAGCGGTGCCACTATCGTTGGAGCCGTCTTCAGTGCAGAAATTATGGCAGCAGGGGACGGATCAGCGATCGGGCGCTCATCGCTGAGATAGGTGACAAAAAAACCGCGTGCGCCATTCTCGCTGGCAACCAACTGCGCGATCGCTGACTCCAGCAAATCATCCGCGATCGCGCCTTGCGCTATCTGATCGACCAACGTTTGACTCAGAGCGATCGCCTGTTCAAAGGTCACCTTCTCTGGAACTGTAAACCTAGACTCTACCGTCATCTTTCCAAATCCTGGGTATGATTAACGAAAGCATTCGTACTAATCATAAGCGGTTCAGCGATTAGCGATTAGCAAGTTCCTTAAGACTATGGCAATCATTTCATCCAATCCACAGCCCCTCAAACCCGGCGATTCATCGCAACCAGGGTTATTTTCGGATGGAATGCTAAAAGAACCTTCTGCCAAGCGTACGTCAAACGACAAATCGCCGCACTCCAGCGCTGCCAAAGAGCCACTGTTGGAACCGGAGGCGAAACCGGAAGAACGCAGCCAGCAGGAAGAACGTCTGCGCCCTCGTCGTTTGTCGGAATACATTGGGCAAAAAGATTTGAAAGAAGTGCTGGATATTGCGATCCAGGCTGCCAAAGTCCGCCAAGAAACCTTAGATCACTTACTGCTGTATGGACCGCCTGGTTTGGGAAAAACGACTCTCTCTTTGATTTTGGCAGAAGAAATGGGAGTGGGTTGCAAGATGACGACGGCTCCTGCATTAGAGCGCCCACGAGATATTGCGGGATTGTTGATGGGGTTACAGCCAGGGGATGTTTTGTTTATCGATGAAATTCATCGGTTACCTAAAGTGACTGAGGAAATTCTCTATGCCGCGATGGAAGATTTTCGGCTGGATGTGACCTTGGGTAAAGGGACTAGCGCCCGGACGCGATCGCTGTCGCTGAAACGCTTTACCCTCGTTGGTGCGACCACCCGCGTTGGGGCGCTCACCTCCCCTCTACGCGATCGCTTTGGGTTAATCCAACGGCTCCGCTTCTACGAAATTGATGAACTGCTGCAAATCGTGCTGCGAACGGCGGGTATTTTGAAGATGCCCGTGACTGATGAGGGCGCAACCGAAATTGCACGGCGATCGCGCGGCACCCCCCGCATTGCCAATCGCTTACTCAAACGAGTGCGGGACTATGTGCAGGTGAAAGAGTTGGGTAACCTCACCGAAGCGATCGCTGCCGAAGCCCTAGAACGCTACAACATCGATCCGCTCGGCTTAGATTGGACGGATCGCCGCCTGTTAACCGTGATGATCGAAAACTTCAATGGCGGTCCCGTTGGGTTGGAAACGATCGCCGCTGCCACAGGTGAAGATGCCCAAACCATCGAAGAAGTCTACGAACCCTATCTGCTGCAAATTGGCTACCTTAACCGCACCTCTCGCGGACGCATCGCCACTGCTGCCGCTTGGAAACATCTCGGCTATACTCCTCCCGATGCCCAGCTTTCAATACTCTAAACTAGGGGTCAGGGGTCAGAAAGAACATTGCCCCAATCATTCAAGCCTTAGAACCTGAAACCCGAAACCTGAAACCCGAAACCTATTCTTAAGATCCTATGATTCACCTTCTTGCTGCTTTTTTAAGCCTATTGATTGTTGTGATGAGTGTAGGGTTAGTGCCTTCTGCGCTGGCTGCTTCCCAAACTCCGCCGACATCGCCGACCCAATCCAAAATTGTGGAGCCTTCTGCATTAGATTTGCTACAAGATTTGGATGCACTGTATCAAAAGGCGCTGGATGCTACCAATCAGGGCGATTTTGCCACGGCAGAAACCTACTGGACGCAAATGCTAGCTCGATTCCCCCAAAATCCTGCGGTTTGGAGTAATCGAGGCAATGCGCGGGTGAGCCAGAATAAGCTGGAAGGCGCGATCGCTGATTACAATAAATCGATTGAACTGGCACCCGATGCACCCGATCCGTACTTGAATCGGGGGGCGGCGCTGGAAGGGTTGGGTCAGTGGGATCAGGCGATCGCCGACTATAATCATGTGCTGAAACTAGATCCTAAAGATCCGCTAGCGTTTAACAATCGCGGTAATGCCGAAGCCGGGTTAGGACAGTGGGAAACCGCTATCTCTGACTTTAAACAAGCCTGTGATCTGGCTCCAGACTATGCCTTTGCCCGTGCTAACTATGCCCTCGCGCTTTACCAAACCGAGCAAACCGACGAAGCAATTCGCACTATGCGGAACCTGGTACGCAAATATCCCAAATTTGCCGATATGCGCGCCGCTTTGACCGCCGCACTATGGGCACAGGGCAAACAAGGAGAAGCCGAAAGTGAATGGGTCGCCGCCGTGGGCGTAGATTCGCGCTACAAAAACATCGAATGGCTCACCAAAACCCGCCGCTGGCCTCCTCAAATGATTGCCGCCATGGAAAAGTTCTTGACGCTAAAGTCTAGTTAGTACGGAGTGCGGTAAAGTATCCCCTTAGCTGCCAAACTCTAAACTCTAATCTATGTCTCGCTCTAGCTCTCTGCGCTACTACATTTTGACTCGCTTGCTCTTGGCTCCACTGATGCTGTGGCTGATTGCGACTTTAGTATTTTTGTTGATGCGCGCGACTCCGGGCGATCCAGTAGATGCGCTGTTGGGACCACGGGCACCCCAAGCCGCCAAAAATGAATTGCGCCAGCAGTTAGGCTTGGGGCAACCGCTGTGGATGCAATATGGGGTTTATCTAGGTTCTCTGCTGCGGCTAGATTTAGGGAACTCCCTCACCACCCAAGGACAGTCTGTTTGGGGCATTATCCAAAAGTTTTTTCCAGCAACCGTAGAGTTGGCGCTGTGTAGCTTAGCGATCGCCCTTGTGGTGGGCGTTTCCATTGGCATAATCACCGCGTCCCGCCCCAATACATCGCTAGACTTAGCGGGCAGACTATTTGGCATTCTCACCTATTCCATCCCCATGTTTTGGCTAGGAATGTTGCTGCAATTGATCTTTGCCGTACAGCTTAACTGGTTTCCCTTGGGTACTCGCTTTCCGGTGACGATTTCCGCACCTGATGGCCCCACAGGCTTGTATACCTTGGATAGCTTACTTCACGCCAATCTGAGTCAGTTTTTCACGGCGCTCTATTATCTAGCGTTGCCCTGTTTCACCCTAGGAATTTTGATCAGCGGCATTTTTGAACGGATTGTGCGGGTGAATTTGCAGCAAACCCTCAAGGCTGACTATATCGAAGCAGCCAGAGCGAGAGGCATTTCAGAGTCTCGCATTTTAGTATCTCACGCGCTCAAAAATGCTCTGATTCCCGTGATTACCATTCTGGGACTCACCTTTGCAGCCTTGCTAGGCGGGGCAATTCTCACAGAAGTCACTTTCTCTTGGCCTGGGTTAGCAAATCGACTGTATCGCGCGATCGCCCAGCGTGATTACCCCACCGTCCAAGGAATCGTAGTTTTCTTCGCCGCGATCGTCGCAATGTCCAGCATCCTAACCGATATCATCAACGCTTATATCGATCCCAGAATTCGCTACTAAGAGCCTATCCGGAAAATGTTAGGAGCTTACGACCGACAATCAAACAAGCGGCAA
>QBMH01000034.1:0-22282 GCA_003249025.1 Leptolyngbya sp.
TTGCCGCTTGTTTGATTGTCGGTCGTAAGCTCCTAACATTTTCCGGATAGGCTCTTAATGAGTCCTGCAATCCCTGCACCTGTACCGCTGAGAATAACCGTGATCGCCGCCAGGAGTTCCCACTTCTCGGTAATCAACTTGGCAATGGCATCAAAATTCGGCATCAACAGCGGCGGTTATGGGCAAATCTGCCCACAATCTTAACCTTGGGATGGCTGGGGTGGGTACTTATCAATCAGATCGGCGATGAGGTGCGATCGCTCTATGATTCCAGTTGGCATTAAGCAGATGAGGTGAGGTCTGCGAGAACTGGCGTGATCGCAGTTTTGATGATGGATTGAATCTATCGCAAGTGCGTTAAGATTTCATCCAGGTTTTTCTTGGCATCGCCAAATAGCATTTCGGTGTTGGCTTTGTAAAATAGGGGATTTTCTACCCCTGCATAGCCGCTTGCCATGCTGCGTTTCAGAACGATCGCCTTATGAGATTTCCATACCTCCATCACCGGCATTCCGGCGATCGCGCTGTTGGGGTCTTCCATCGCGCTAGGGTTGACCGTATCATTTGCGCCAATCACCAACACCGCATCTGTTACCGGAAAATCTTCATTGATTTCATCCATTTCCAGCACGATGTCATAGGGCACCCGGGCTTCTGCTAGCAACACATTCATGTGTCCCGGCATCCGTCCCGCTACGGGGTGAATGCCAAATCGGACGTTAATCCCCAGCCCTTTCAAGGTTTTGGCAATCTCTGAAACCGAGTGCTGCGCTTGTGCCACTGCCATCCCATATCCCGGCACAATCACAACGCTTTTGGCATCGCGCAGAATTTTTGCGGTATCGGCGGCAGTAGTTTGGTTGACTTCCCCTTCCAACTTAGCGGCAGCAGGAGCCGATCCACTGGCGGCTCCAAACCCTCCCAAAATCACACTGATAAAGGAGCGGTTCATTGCCTTACACATGATGTAGCTGAGGATTGCGCCACTGCTGCCCACCAGTGCCCCGGTAATGATCAATAGATCGTTAGACAGCATAAATCCGGCAGCGGCTGCTGCCCACCCGGAATAGCTGTTGAGCATGGAAATGACCACGGGCATATCTGCTCCCCCGATCGCCAGCACCAAATGTACTCCCAGCACCATGGCAATGCCCGTCATGATTAACAAGGGTATCAGTCCGGCGTAGCCTTGAGCGTTCAGAAACAAACTACCCAACCATAAAATCGCCACCAGCATTCCTAAATTCAAAACGTGACGAGCAGGCAGTAACACAGGTTTGCTGGAAATCAGCGCTCTGAGTTTGCCAAACGCAATCACAGAACCAGAGAACGTCACTGCCCCAATAAAGACCCCTAGATAAATTTCTACCTGGTGGATGCCTTCCTCCACGCCGCTAAGAGACTGATCAGGCGAGAGGTAATTGGCAATGCCAACGAGAACTGCCGCTGCCCCAACGAAACTGTGCAAAATGGCGACGAGTTCTGGCATGGAGGTCATGGCAACCCGCGCTGCCAATACTGCCCCAATTAAGGCTCCAGGAATCATGGCGATCGCCAAAGTGACGTAATTGCTGGAGTCAAAGCCATTCATGCCCGCCCCGATCGCCGTTGCCACAATCGCGATCGCCATGCCAATCATGCCGTATAGGTTGCCCCGTTGCGCCGACTCCTGATTCGACAATCCCGCCAAGCTGAGGATAAATAGGGCACTGGCTCCAATGTAAGAAACGGTGAGAAGGCTGCTAGTCATAGGACGGGTGCAGGGGTAAGGGAGTGGAGGGGTAGAGGAAGAATGACGAATGGCGAGTGGCGAGAGTATTTTCTTGAATACCGCCCTTTGCCTATCGCCTATCACCTCTTGTCTTATCTTTGAAACATTTTCAACATGCGTTGGGTGACGAGGAAGCCGCCGACAATGTTGATGGTGCCGATGAGAATGGCGATCGCGCCCAAAATTGCGGTGGGTGAAAAGGCAGACCCAGACAATTGGAGAATGCCACCGATGATAATGATGCCGCTAATGGCGTTGGTGACGCTCATGAGTGGAGTGTGTAGCGCTGGACTCACGTTCCAGATTACCTGCCAGCCTACAAAAATCGCCAGCACAAACACAGTCAAGTGAGAGAGGAAAGAGGGCGGCGCGCCAATGCCAATGCCCAGAAGGGCTAATCCGGTGAGGGCGAGCCAAACGAAGTCTTGACGGTTACCTGGGGATGATTTTTTGCCAGGTGCCTGAAAGGGCGATTCAATGGTGGGTGCGATCTCGGCAGGTGAGATCGGTGCAGTATTTGTTTGGGTAGACTCCACAGTTGTTGGCGGGGGAGCGATCGGCTTGTGGGATGACCAGGTAATCTCACCCTCTCGCACCACGGTTGCCCCGCGTAGCACCTCATTTTCAAAGTCGAGTGTGTAGTTTTCGCTGCCGCCCAATTCATCCAGCAAGTGACACAGGTTTGTGCCGTAAAGTTGGCTTGCCTGCTGCGCCATCCGACTCGGCAAATCGGTGAAACCAATAATAGTCACGCCATTGTAGCGATACACTTCGCCCGGTTTGGTGACTTCACAGTTGCCGCCCTGTTCTGCGGCAAGATCTACCACCACAGAGCCGGGTTTCATACTATCCACCATCGCTTGGGTAATCAGCACGGGGGCTTTGATGCCCGGAATTAGGGCAGTGGTGATGATAATGTCTACGTCTTTTGCTTGTTCTGCAAACAGTGCCATTTCTGCTTTGATAAACTCTTCGCTCATCACCTTGGCGTACCCACCCTGTCCAGTGCCGTCTTCCTCAAACTCCAGTTCAAGAAATTCGGCTCCCATGCTTTCCACTTGCTCTTTCACCGCAGGGCGCGTATCAAAAGCACGGACGATCGCCCCCAAATTTTTCGCGGCTCCGATCGCTGCCAATCCTGCCACACCTGCGCCAATGATCATCACTTTCGTAGGAGCAACTTTACCCGCAGCGGTAATCTGTCCAGGGAAAAAGCGATCGAATTGACTCGCGGCTTCAATCACGGCTCGGTATCCCGCAATGTTTGCCATGGAACTTAAGGCATCCATTTTTTGGGCGCGGCTAATTCGCGGAATGGCATCCATTGCTAGCACAGTCGCTTTTTGGGCAGCTAAAGCATCCAGCAATTCTCGGTTTTGAGCCGGATAGATAAAGCTGATCACCGTGCCGCCTTCCCGCACAGATGCCACTTCAGAGGAACCACTTGCCTCAGCATCCAGTGTAGGTGGACGCACTTTTAGCACAATGTCTGAGTCTGCCCAAATGGTAGAAGCCTCTGGTACGACGGTGCAGTTTGCTTGCTCATACGCCTCATCTGGAAAGTGTGCGGCATTGCCAGCATTGGCTTCAACCCACACTTCAAACCCCAACTTTTGTAAGCGTTTAGCGCTGTCTGGGGTTACGGCAACTCGACATTCACCGGGATAAATTTCTTTGGGAATCCCAATTTTCATAGCGGCTCCAGCGATCGCTTCTGATCAATAAGCTGCCCTGATCACAAGGGCATCTGAACTATTTACTACTGTGGTGCGAGTTGGGCAAGATTGTTTTTGTCAGCAGAATGATTTAAGAATGAAGTTGTTGAACGCAACAATTCTTGGAAAAATTAAATATTTTAATGGGTCTGCGTCTGCCCAGATGGGAATGACCAAATGTCGTTTTGGGTTGGATACTGATAGAGTGTATGGGAATAAATAAGCCTTCAAAAATCAATATCTTGATTGAGTGGGTTTGAGGTGAGCCGGGTTAAATAGATAGTTGGGTTAAAGAGATTATGGTTTTTAAATTATTGACACGACGCTTTCTTGCTGGGTTTGCGATCGCGGGTTGCTTGGTTGGAGCGGTTCCCCTCATCAGCATGGCTCAAAGCGGTTTGCCCGGTCTAACCCTATTTGGGGGCGCAAAAGGCGACGATAATCTCAACTACCGTCTAGACTTTGGTGGTCGGGCTGGAGGATGGGATCGGTATCGTCTTCGTCTTCCCGCTAAAAAGATGAAACTAGCAGTTGCCCAGTTTGCTATCTCCTATCCTGACTATTATCAAGGCACTTTTGATCCAAAAAGTGTTGAGATACAAGTTCAGGGAAAGCCCGTGAAGCTGAAAGAAGTGGTTTGGAATAAAGAGAACAACTTGCTCGAAATCTTTCCTGACCAACCTGTACCCGCCAATACGAAAGTGGAAATTTGGTTGGAAAATGTGAAAAATCCAACTTCAGGCGGCATGTTCTACTTCAACTGTCAGATTATGTCTCCCGGCGATTTGCCTTTGCTGCGCTATCTGGGCACTTGGGTGATCCAAATTTCTTAGGCGATCGCTAAAATTGCCTATAAAATTGTCCATGTAGAAACTGCTTCACCTTTTACAGCTTTACTTAAAGGGTGATACAGTTAAGGACTGTGAATTTTTCCAAACCTGGTTTGGGAAGCTTGGGAGAAGGATAATAGAATGACTAAACGGACATTGGGCGGCACCAGCCGCAAGCGTAAAAGAACTTCTGGATTTCGCGCTCGGATGCGAACTTCCAATGGTCGGCGGGTGATTAAAGCTCGTAGGCAGAAAGGACGGGCTAAGTTGTCAGTTTCTTAAGCGATCGCAGGTGGTGTGGGACTCCCCAAACAAAATCGGCTGAAGCATCGGAAGGATTTTAGTACAGTTTATCAGCGCGGCACTCGCATAAAAACAGAGTACTTTTCCTTACGCATTCTCCGTAGATCTCCAAGAAATACTTTGAATTTGTCCCGGTTAATGCCCTCAACAAACTCCATACAGTCAGCGAGTGGAGATTCGCCAACCCGAATTGGCATTTCCATTAGCGTGAAAGTAGACAAGCGATCAGTGGTGCGAAATCGGATTCGTCGTCAGATTCAAGCTGCTTTTCGTTGCTTATTGCCTCGCATTGCGAGAAATATGGATATTTTAGTGGTGGTTCATTCTCCCGCAGTTGAGTGCGGTTACTTACACTTTCTGCAAGAATTAGAGCAGGTACTCGCACACGCTGAGGTATTACATGGCGATTAAAGAGGATGTGTACTACGAGGGTGGTCCTCATGTTGGAGATTTGATTTTCAACCTCCTGTTAGGGTTTACGGTCATCTGTATTCCTTTGTCAGTGGGCGCGATCGCCCGTGCAGTTTGGCTACGATATCGGATTACGAATCGTAGAATCTCCGTTACAGGCGGTTGGAGAGGGCGCGATCGCTCAGATATTGTGTACTCCCAAATTGCCAAGGTTGTCACGGTGCCTCGTGGTTTGGGCGCTTGGGGTGATATGGTCGTCACGCTAAAAGACGGAAGCCGTCTCGAACTGAGAGCAGTGCCTAAATTTCGGGATGTTTACAACTTTATTACTGAGCAACTTTCACCGGCTGCTAAAGCTGCAAGCGGCGGAATTGGCACCCAACAATAGTATTTAGAGTAATCTTGGTGTAATAACCGATCTTGTTAAGGGGTTAGCATCAGTCGGTATGCTGGGGATAGTCACTCACTGTAGATTCAGCGAACTCAAAAAGGGTCAGGATAACGCGAATGGACTTTGGTATCGGGTTTCTCTCCAACAATGTAATGCTGCCAATCCTGGACTTTTTTTACGGGATTGTACCGAGCTATGGTTTGGCGATCGTGGCTTTAACATTGGTCATTCGCCTTGCGCTTTACCCGCTTAGTGCTGGCTCAATTCGCAACATGCGCCGGATGAAGGTTGTTCAGCCAGTGATGCAAAAGCGGCAGCAGGCAATCAAAGAGCGCTATAAAGATGACCCTGCAAAACAGCAGGAAGAGATGGCGAAGGTCATGCAAGAGTTAGGTAATCCTCTAGCAGGTTGCCTTCCCTTAGTGTTTCAAATGCCAATCCTGTTTGCCTTATTTGCTACGTTGCGGGGATCGCCTTTTTCAGATGTTCCCTACACGATGAACCTTCAAGTTTTGCCTCGCGAACAGATTGAACAGATTCAACCTCAAGCGTTTTTAACCAAACCTCAAAATATCTACTTTGCAGATAGCGTTCATGCGCCCGTTGTTGCGATCGCGCCCAGTGGCACTCAGTTGACGGTTGGAGAGAAAACCAAAGTTGAGTTTCAAACCGTTGAAGGGAAGTCCCTCACCGATTTGCTGGCGCAGTATCCTGATAGTGATCTAACCCCCCGCTTTGAGGTGGTTAGCGGTGCGGAACGGATCACGCTAAACCCAGACGGTACAGTGGAAGCTTTGCAGCCCGGAGATGTGGCACTCAAGGCAATCGTTCCGGGTCTGGCAACCAACAAAGGATTTTTGTTTATCGACAAGCTCGGTCATGTGGGTGCCATTGATCCCGATGGCAAGATCCACTGGGATGTAGTCGGCATGATCATCTTTTTTGGGGTCAGCATTTACATTAACCAGTTGCTTTCAGGGCAAGGCTCTACCGGAAATGCAAATCAGGACACGATCAACAAAATTACACCTGTCCTGTTCTCTGGCATGTTCCTGTTCTTCCCGCTGCCCGCTGGTGTCTTGATGTATATGGTAATTGCCAACATCTTTCAGACCGCGCAGACCTTTATCTTGTCCCGTGAAGCCTTGCCCGAAGAAATCCAAAAAATAGTTGATGATGAAGCCAAGGCAGCGGAAAAAGCGGAAAAGAAAGAAGGCGGCGATATTCCGTTTGAACCAGGACGGACAAAAAAGAAAGCTCAGGGTTAGCTATGGAAACCAGTCGTGAACAACGAGGTCAGCAGTGGTTAGAAGAGGTGCTTCAATATGCAGCGATTCCAACTTCAGTCCGGTCAGAAAAAAGCCCAGAGTTTTGGGAAGATAGCTGTTGGCTGGTGATTGATGAAAAATCGTTAGCACCTGAACAAATTCAGGCACTCATGGGGGCTGAGGGCGATGTTCTAGACTCGCTGCAATACTTAGCAAATACGATTCTAAATTTAGGTCGGGAGCCTGAGCAGCAGGGTGCGTTTACCGTTGATTTGGCAGGCTATCGTCTGCGCCGTTACTCCGAGCTACAGGCGATCGCCGATCAAGCGGCAAGCCAGGTTCGTGAAACCGGCAATGAAGTAGAGTTGAAAGCACTTTCAGCCGCAGAACGCCGTCAAGTGCATACCATATTAAAAGAACACGCAGACCTGGAAACCCAAAGTCGCGGTCAAGAACCAGATCGCCGCTTGGTTGTGTCTTTGATCAAAGAGACTCCTTGATCAATCAGATCAAAAGTGTGAGGAGAATAGGAGAGTACTATGGAACCCATTCATATTCCTCGGCTGACTCGGTTACCTGAGCAAACCGATGTCCAGCAGATCGATGAAGTGATGCCAGAGTTGGGATCACTCACCCCCGTCAAAGGGCAAGTTCGTGTTAAGCATCAGGGCAACTATTTAGAAGTGGAAGGCAAGGCAGAGGCGATCATCACGCTCACCTGCGATCGGTGTTTGCAGCAGTATAACTATCGACTGTCGATCACACCAGCAGAACTAATATGGCTGGATGAGACGGCTGAGGAATTCAACCATGCTCTCCTCGATCGTGACCTTGCCCCCGAAGATTTATTGGAAACCTTGCCCCCCGATGGTTATTTTGACCCAGCAAAATGGCTTTACGAGCAGCTTTGTCTAGAAATTCCTCTCCGAAAACTCTGTGATAAACAATGTAAAGGCATTCCATTGCCTCAGAATGAGGATACATCTGCTGCCAATTCTACGGTTGATCGGCGCTGGGCGGGATTGGCAGCTTTTAAAGATCAGCTATCTAGTCAAAATTAGTTTTTTTAAGCCCCAAGCCCAACGATAATGAACTCATTGGACTTTGAACGGTGCTTTCAAGCTTGGTGCCATGAGTTTTAGTCAGGAGTTTGAGCTATTTCTACGAGCGCGGTATCCGCTGATCTATATCCCCACTCAAGAAGAAGAACGGGTGGAATCCGCGATCGCCCACAGTGCCAAAACCCAAGGCAATCGCGCCGTTTATGTCTGGGATTTCGTCGATGGCTACCAGGGCAATCCTAATGATGTCGGAGTTGGCAAGCGGAACCCTGTTCAGGCATTAGAGCTAATTGAAAAGCTGCCAGCCAGTGCCCCTGCCATTTTCATCCTGCGAGATTTTCATCGTTTTTTGGATGATGTGTCGGTGGCGCGCAAGCTACGAAATCTAGCACGGCTGCTGAAATCTCAGCCTAAAAATATTGTTATTCTATCGCCCCAACTCACCATTCCCGCAGATTTGGGCGAAGTGTTGACGGTGATGGAATTTCCCTTGCCCACCGCTGCCGAAATTCGGTTAGAAGTGGAACGATTGGTCAATGCCACGGGGCAAACCTTAGAACCCCGCACTCTAGATGAACTGGTGCGATCGTGTCAAGGCTTATCGACCGATCGCATTCGACGAGTGCTATCACGAGCGATCGCCACTCACGGCGAACTGCGTTCTGAAGATGTGGAACTGATTTTGGAAGAAAAACGCCAGATCATTCGCCAAACTCAAATTTTAGATTTTTATCCCACAACTGCCAACATTTCCGACATCGGCGGATTGGATAACTTAAAAGACTGGCTGCTGCGGCGCGGTGGAGCTTTTAGCGATCGCGCCCGACAATACGGCTTGCCCTATCCACGCGGGTTGTTGCTGGTGGGCATTCAGGGCACAGGTAAATCCCTTACGGCAAAGGCGATCGCTCACCATTGGCACCTACCCTTATTAAGACTGGATGTGGGTCGTCTGTTTGCCGGATTAGTCGGGGAATCGGAATCGCGCACCCGCCAGATGATTCAACTCGCAGAAGCTTTGGCTCCCTGCATTTTGTGGATTGATGAAATTGATAAAGCCTTTTCTGGGCTGGATAGTCGCGGCGATGCTGGCACCACCAGCCGGGTGTTTGGCACTTTTGTTACCTGGATGGCAGAAAAGACCACGCCTGTTTTTGTCGTCGCCACTGCTAACAATATTCAAGCGTTGCCGCCAGAAATGCTGCGGAAAGGGCGGTTTGATGAAATCTTTTTTGTGGGGTTACCCAGTCAAGAAGAACGCTGTGCCATTTTTGCCGTCCATTTAGAGCGGCTGCGTCCTCATACGCTCAAAAGCTACGACTGCGATCGCCTTGCTTATGAAACCCCCGATTTTTCTGGAGCAGAAATTGAGCAAACCTTAGTGGAGGCAATGCATATCGGCTTTAGCCAAAACCGCGACTTTACGACCGATGATATTTTGGAAGCCGCTAGCCAAATGGTGCCCCTTGCCCGCACTGCCCAAGAGCAAATTCAATTCTTGCAAGACTGGGCAGCCTCCGGCAAAGCTCGCCTTGCGTCCAAACATAGCCCCCTAAGCTGCCGCATTCAGCAGCAGATCCGGCAAGCAGATGAATAACTCTCACTCCTGACGGATACCTACGTGCGGCCGCGAAGAAGCGGGTAGAATGGCGCGGGGATTGATATCGATATTAGCAGGCTGGGGAGCTGGGGTAGGCTGGGTGAGAGAAGCCGCGATCGGAACCAGGATTTGGGCAGTTTGGGTTTGTTGTTGAAGCTGTTGAGTAGAGGACACTAAACCACTCAATCCATTCACCAGATTTTTTAAGTTAGACCGAAATTTGGGATCTCCGGTCAATTCATCCAAATCAGCCGTAATTTTTTGAGAATTTTGGAAAGTCGCCCTAGCGGAGTCTAAGGTTTGTTGTAATACGAGCAGATTGGCAGGACTATTTAACGCATCACTTGCAGCCCTTAAATTAGTTGAAGCTCTGGCAGCATTGGTAGAAAGGATTTCTAGATTTTGGATGAATTCGCCTTGCTCAACCTTTCCCAACACAGTACCGAGTTTGCCGATGGAAACCCGCAGGTCGCCGCTTGTGGCACTAATGTTGTCTAGGGTGGAAACCAAAGTTGCTCGGTTCGTTGATAGCAAACTATTCACCTGAGCCGCTGTTGCACCGAGTTGATTGGCAGTTTGGGTAATGGCTTGGGCAGAAGACGACAGGTTTTTGAGTTCTGAACGAGCATCTTTGGTGAGCAAAGTAAATTCGCGGCTCAGGGCGGCAATTTCGGCAGCAGCAACTGAGGTATTCTTAACGACCCCGTTGACGTTGGCAAAAAACTTGGGATCAGTATACAGATTGGCAAATCGGATAGTCGCACGCCCTAGTTCGTCAATGCTAAATCCGGGTTCACCGGACAAACGCGATTGATTGCATAAAATCAGTCCTTGGTTGCAATCGTTAGCTAAAGGCGTAGTTTTCACCTTAGGAGGGAGTTGGGTTAGAGGTGTGAGTTCGATCGCGGTTTGGCTAATGAGTCCCGACTGATTGAGTTGAGCGATCACCTCTTTAGGAATCAAAATGGTTGCTGGAGAGATTTCTGCTTCAACTTCAACTTTGTTGGGCTGGGCGCGAATCCCCACAATTTTGCCAACTGTCACTCCGCGATAACGCACGGGTGACCCAACCTGTAGCCCGACGGCATTCGCAAATTCAATGAAAATGGTAAAGCTTTGTTTACCAAGATGTAATCCTTGAAGCCAAAAAGCAATGCCAATAAATAAGCCAACGCCTGCCAGGATGATCAAGCCTACTGAACCTTCTCGCACTGTTCGCGATCGCATACGCTGCCCTCACCTAATGATTAACCCGCTACTTGAATCGGTCCGTCCACCTTACCGCTAAAAAATTGACGGATTAAAGGATTGTCTGTTGTATCAATTTCATCAATGTTGCCTTCCCACTGTACTTTGCCGCGATATAGCATCATCACCCGATCTGCCGTCCGCCGAATCGTGCTGTCTTGGTGAGTCACCATTACATAAGTGCCGCAGACCCCTTGAGACTGTTGAAGTTGACGCACCAAATCTTCGATCACGGTGGAAGCAATTGGATCAAGCCCCGCCGTGGGTTCATCGTATAGCAGCACTTCTGGCGTATCTTTAGGATTGGCTGGATTGGACATAATGGCACGGGCAAAGCTCACCCGTTTACGCATTCCCCCCGACAACTGCGCCGGGTAGCGATCGCCAATATTAGCAAGCCCAACCATTTCTAGGCGATGGCTGACCAATTTCTGAATTTCTGAATGGGACAAGTTGGAATGTTCATACAGCAAAAAGCCGACATTTTCATCCACGGTTAAGGAATCAAACAGCGCCGCTTGTTGAAATACCATGCCGATGCCAATCGGATCTTCAGAATCTTCAATTAACCCTTGGCGGCGGTGCCCCTGCACCCAAATTTCTCCTTCATCGGGTGCGAGTAAACCCGCCATAATCCTCAGAATCGTGGATTTGCCCGTGCCCGAAGGACCCACAAGCGCAAGTGCTTCTCCTCGATAAATAGTCAAGTCAACCGAGTCTAATACAATTTGCTCTCCAAACGCTTTGGAGATTCCTTTTAGTTCAATTAACGGTTCAGGCATTAGGGTATGAACCAAGCCACGCAGTACTTAAATTTGGACTCCTATGAATTTAACCGTCAAAGGTGTCATCTGTCAGGTGAAAAAAACCGTTTGCAAAATTTTTGTGCAGAAATTATTACAAGTTGTCCTCCATAAGTCCTAAGCATTCCCATCTAGAAAATCAAAAAGTTGAGAGTCAGTTGTACTGCATTTGAGTCAGAACCACTCCATTATTTTCAGAACCACTCCATTATTTATAGAAACCGGATTAGACTATGCTGCGTTTGAAGGGCGATCGCTCCCGACTCCGCATCCCCTACCCCCGTATCCTGTACCCTATAAACTGGTACTCCTTTATTGATTTAGCACCTTGGCGATCGACGCAATCCTTCAATCCTTCAGCCATTTTGGCGTTCGGTTGGGGCTGGATTCCATTCAGCAACTCCTGAAAAATTTAGGCAATCCTCACGAGCAAGTCCCCATCATCCATGTGACAGGCAGCAACGGTAAAGGGTCTGTCTGCGCTTACCTGTCTACTATCCTAACTGACGCTGGCTATACCGTTGGGCGATATACCTCACCTCACTTAATTGACTGGACGGAGCGCATTTGCTTGAATAATCAAGCGATCGCCCCAGAAACCTTAGAATCGATTTTGCAGCAGGTAGTTGCCGCAATTCACCCCGATGATTTACCACCCACTCAGTTTGAGGTAATTACAGCGGCGGCTTGGCTGTATTTTGCTCAACAGGAAGTAGATGTGGCGGTAATGGAAGTGGGGCTGGGCGGACGGCTAGATGCCACCAATGTGTGTGATTATCCCCTCGTGAGCATTATCACCTCGATTAGCCGGGAACACTGGCAGCGGTTAGGGCCAACTTTGGCAGACATTGCCTGGGAAAAAGCAGGTATTTTGAAACCGGGCTGTTCCGCAGTCATTGGGCAGGTGCCTTCAGACGCTGCGTCTGTGATTCATCGACGGGCATCAGAGTTGGGCTGTGTGGCAACTTATCCGCAGATAGCGCGAGATTTGGGCAATGGGTGGGCTGAATATCAGGGCGTTGAGGAGTATGAGTTAGAGTCAGATTCACAAGACCCCGAAGAGCGAACTATGGCGCATTTACTGAAGGCAATTCGTTACCCGCTATCGCTTCAGGGCGCGATTCAGCTTCACAATTCCGCGATCGCGATCGCAGCGATTCAACTATTACGAGAACAAGGCTGGCAAATCTCGAATGACGCGATCGCCAATGGGATTGCTAAAACCAAATGGGCAGGACGCTTGCAGTGGGTTACCTGGCAAGGACGCAAAATTTTGATCGACGGTGCCCACAATCCCGCTAGCGCTAAGGTACTAAGAGAGTTTGTAGATACTTTGAATCCTGAGCGCTCTCACATCCATTGGGTGATGGGAATGCTCTCCACTAAAGATCATGGGGATGTGTTTCAAGAACTGCTGCGATCGCGTGACTCTCTTTACCTAGTGCCCGTCCCCGATCACAGCACCGCCGAACCAGCCGAGTTAGCGGCTTTAGCCAAAAAAATCTGCCCTGACTTAGCTCAGTGCCACCCGTTTTCCGATGTAGTAGACGCGCTTGAAACCGCAATAGCCCAAGCAGACAACCAAGATCTCGTAGTCTTATGTGGCTCCCTCTACTTGTTAGGGCACTTCCTCAAAACCGGGAACCCCGTTCAGGCATGAATCCAAAGCCTTCTCAAAAATGATGCGTTACGCTGTCCTAAAAGGTTGAGCGATCGCGTTGGTTGCGGCGAGGTTATTGGCACTATATATTCAATCCCTGCATTAGAAGCTTTAAATCCTCAATTAAGCTGGCGAAAAAGTTGGGAGGATCGACTTGGGTTGCAATCCAGGCATTGGCCCCTGCTTTTGCAACCTGTCGATTGTCGATTAAGGTTTGTCCGCGAGTCCACACACCCTGGGTTTCAATCTGCACGGTTGCTCGTCGCCAGAGGAAGGTTTCAGGGTAAAAGAGATAGCCGACTGTGGCAGCATCATGAATTAAAAAACCGCGATCGCCCTGGGTTTCTCGATAGGCTAAGGCAGTGGAAATCATGAAACTGCACAAAGCGTTGATGAATTGCGCTATCGCGCTATCTGGGTTTGCCTGCTTAATCGTTTGCGCCATTGCTTCCGTAAAAATCAGCGATCGCGTCACATCCAACGGCACCATGACGATATCACTGCGGCTATCTAGCACTACTTGAGCGGCGGCGGGATGATAGGCAACATTAAACTCAGCGTGGGCGGTGATGTTGCCTGCACAGTGAAACGCACCGCCCATCATCACAATCTCTTTTGCTTGCCGTAAAATGCCGGGATGCCGAATTTCTGCGGCGGCTAGGTTGGTAAAGGGGGCGATCGCCAAAAGGGTGATTTCTCCTGGATCGGCTAGCAAGGCATCGATTATCACCTGATCGGAATAGTTTGCGGTCTCAAACGAGCGATCGCCCTCTGGCAAAGTCTGAGACAAATTGCCCATACCATCGCTGCCGTGGATGTGGGCGGCATCAGTGGTTGGGTGATCCACTGCAACGGCACGCCCAATCTCTACGTCATTCAATTCACCTAACTTCAAGATTTTGCTGGCGGCAGCAAACGTTTGCTGAGCAGCAACATTACCCTCAGCCGTCGTCACAGCAACCAATTCAGCCAACCCCTGCTTGACCAAGCTAATCAGCCACAGCAGCGCAAAAATATCGTCACCACCGGGATCAGTATCCAGAATTATTTTGAGGGTTCGTTTTTCCAAAGGTTTGCCAGACTCTATACTCCGCACTCTCCACTCCGCACCTTATCCTAATCTTGCTCTAAAACCGTTGCCCGAAACCAAACTGAAAGCGCGTGTCGCCTTGCCCGCTGAAGCCAAAATCTGCCCGGATAATGCCAAGTGGTGAGTTGACCCGCACCCCTAGCCCATAGCCAAGGCCCGTACCGGGGGTGCCACGAACCACACCTGGCTCACCCAACACATCGTTATTGCTGCCTAGGTCAGAGGCGAAATCCACAAAGGCGGTGCCGCCAATAAATTTATAAATCGGGAAGCGGTATTCAGCGGTCGCTTGAATATAGCTACGAGGAGTGGCGATCGCGCCCGTATCCCAACCGCGTACTGAGTTTGGACCGCCTAAGATAAAAGCATTGTATGGTGGCAGATCCCCCACATTCGTGCCCCCTTGCACATTCAGCGCCACTACTTCTGGCTGACGTTGGGTAGGCGGCGCATCCTTTTGGTTTGCCGTAATTAACTTCACCGGAAAATATACAGCGTGTTCTGCTTGAAGCTTAGTGCCAAACACCTGTCCGCGCCCAATTGGGAGATATTGCTCAGCGCTCAAGCGGGTGACAGAGCCTTGCCGAGGATTTAAGGCATAATCTCGCAGATCTTGAATGGCGGTAAACGAAAGGCTAAACAAGTCATCAACCCCTGTGCCGCTGAGCGTCAGGGGATTGCCTAAACTATCCTTGTTAGCGACTCTTCCAGAATTATCACGAATGCTGACGTTGTTGTAGTTAAACCCAAGATTGCCATTCCAGCCATTGCCAATCGGACGTTCTAATCCAACGCCAACCCCTTGCCTGCGCTCTCGAACGCGATCGCCATTGGGCAAATTCACCTCATCCGTAAATACTTGTGAAAATCCCTGTTGCCGATAAATACTGGCGTTATAGCCTGGAACATTGGGTTCCGTCTCCCGGTAAGGGCTAACAAAGCGTCCATCAAACTGGATATCTCGCGTACCCACTAACACGGTGCCGCCGAGTCGTTGCCCCAATCCACCAAAGTTAATATCCTGTACGCCCACCGTGGCATAGAGTCCCAAGGAATCGTTAAAGCCACCGCCAAACCGCAGATCGCGGGGCGCACGCTCCGTCACGTTATAAACTACCGTCACTCGCCGCGCATCGCCTTCAAACGCAACATTGACCGTTTCAAAAATACCCAGTTGCCCCAACCGCTGCAAGTCTTCCTGGGCTACCTTTGCCTGAAATGGTTGCCCTGGCTGCACTTTAATCTGGCGCTGCAAAAAAGCATCCTGGGTGCGGTGGCGAATGGGTTGCCCCTTTTCATCCACAGACTTCCCATCTCGATTGGTAAAGCGTACCTGGGTTTCGCCGACTACCCCTTCCGCTACTTCAATCGTGATAATGCCATTGCGATCGGGGCGAAGAGAAATTACCCGCGCCAGAGTATATCCATTTTTGGCATACCAATCATTAATTTGCTGCGTTGCCTGATTGAGTGCTGTTGGGCTAATGGGCTGACCAAACTGATCTCTAAAGATCTCGTTCGTTGCGGTGAAGGTGAGTGCCTGAGCATTGGGCAAGCCGATCGCCCGCACAATGGTTGGGGTGGCAAAAAAAGTAACACTCACGCCTTGAGGGTTGGGGCGAGTGGAAACTGTCGCTGATGTAAAAAAGCCTGTATTCAGCAACAGCGCCACATCACTTTCTAGCTGCCCGGAAGTGGCTTGTCCGCCGGGTTTAGTCTGAATTGCTTGCAACCCGAACTCCTGCAAATCTTGGGCAACTCCAGCAATTTGCACATCCGTGACGAATACGGCGAGATCGTTGGGATTCCCCGATCGCCCCGGTGCGACTGGACTCTGACCGGGAGGTGGCGGCGGCTCTAGTTTGGGCACCACAACGGGCTGGGGTGAAGTGGAAAGTGCCGGAGTCGTTGGCAATGGCTGGGGTGCTGTAAGCACTGGAATCGGTGCAGCAGCAGATGGAATCGTCACCGGCATCACCCACACTGGCTCATTCAACGATGAGGGTTGATTCGGCGGCATTGCGGTGGAAGGTTCAGGCTGCGCCCGACTGGGTGGCGGCGGCGGTTGTACCAGACTAGAGGGTGGCGGCGGCGGGGCAAGCTGCGGTTGAGCCAAGACAACATCGGACTGAGCGATCGCGACCAGAACACTCACCGCGATCGTGGGTAAGCGTCGCTGCCTGGAGAAATTGTAAGCCGAAAAAAGTGCGTTCAATGCGTTTCAAAAACCAAACGTGTGAAGAAGTCGCGATCGCCGTGGTTCCATCTTTTTCATCAGTCAGAACCATCCAGGTTGCAAGTACATTCTGCACAGGATTTTAAGAATGGCTAAATTCTTTACAAAAAAATGTGTGATGGAACCCGCCACATTCCACACTCCACTTCACACTTTGCTATCAGCCTCTGAACCTTTTTACCCATGAACTGGTCTAATAAACGTAACTCCAAATTTGATGGAGGAGTATTTTGCAGGGGTTCGCTGTGTCAACTGCGTCTTCCGAAAGCCTGCCCGAACATGACGATAGTCATCTCGTGCAGCAAAGCCTTCAAGGGGATACCCAGAGCTTTCGGCTTTTATATCGTCGTCATGAGAAACGGGTCAGAACCATTCTGTATCAGTTATGTGATGTAACCGTGTTAGATGATTTGGTACAAGATGTTTTTTTGCGTGCTTGGAGAGGGTTACCCAAATTCCGTCAAACTGCCAAATTTTCGACCTGGCTGTATCGGATTGCGTGGAATGTGGCATCGGATTATCGGCAAGCCGCCGCCAGAGGACGAACTCAACTTCAAGAGCTAACCAAAGAGGCTCCCCTGCGGCAAGAATCACCCGATGTGATGCATCTTCACTATCAAGATCTGGTTCAGCGCGGGTTAAGTGACCTCAGCGCTGCCCACCGAACCGTTTTGGTTTTACACGATTTGGAAGAGGTGCCCCAAAAAGAGATTGCTGAGATTCTGGGGATTCCAGTAGGAACGGTGAAATCTCGACTATTCCACGCTCGCGCCGCGATGCGGCAGTTTCTTGACCATGAAGGAGTTCAGCTATGAGCAGATTTTCAGACGAAGACTTACCGCTAACAACATTTTTAAAGCGGTATCAACCTGTGATTCCTTCGGCGAATCCGGATTTGGAAGATCAATTGATCACCGCGATCGCGTCTACGCCCCACTCACGATTGACTGTTGTTTCTAAGGCGCATGTTCAACGGCGGATACTTTGGGCAGTCCCTGCGATCGCAGCAGGGTTAGTCGCAATGGTCGTCAGCCATCGCACTTTTGCTCCCACCCCTCAGCCTCAGCCTGCTGAAGTGGCTGAACTACAAACCTTCATTGAAAACACTTGGCAGGATACAAGTACTGAATCATTGCGCTCAGAGGGTGATTCGTTTCCTGCTACTGAGGATTCAACTTTAAATTAGTGTTTGCGTTTTATTGTCCTATGTCTTACCGTTCTGTTCCTGTAACGATTGCACTGCTGCTCACCCTGGGAAGCGCAATTGCCTTGCCTCTTTTAACATCAGCTTGTATCACGCTAGCTCAGGCTGATATCCAACCGCCACGGCGATCGCTGCCGCACCCAACGAGAAAGGAGAACTGGCTTCAAGAGCTAAATTTAAGCAAAGAGCAAATTCAAAAAATTCAGCAAATCCGTCACCAATATCAAGACCGTTTGACCCAGCAGCGACAGTCTGTGAAGCAAGCGCAGCAAGCATTAAAAGATTTGATGTCTTCAAAAGATGCGTCATCGGAGCAAATTCGGCAGAAATTTAATCAAGTGCGAACCTTGCAGCAAACACTAGCAGATACTCGGATGGAGAGTATGTTAGCGATTCGCAACGTGTTAACCACAGAGCAACGGCAAAAATTGACTGAGTTCATGCGTCAACCGAGAAAATCTGGACGAAGAAGGGCAGTTAAGGAGTTGTGAGCTTTACTCGTGTGATGGTTCCGTACATTTGACCTCCTTACTCCGCACTGCTTCTAGAAGAGTGATTTAAGCGAATTTATGGCGGCGAGGCAGGAACCCAACCGCGCACAATGCTAGGACGGATCACAGGGGGTGTAAACATCCTTTGAAAAGAAGACTTGCGATCTTGCAAAGGTTCGTTGCTGAGATTCCACATAGTTTCGTAGAAGAAAAAGGACACGCCAGAAAAGCCGCGATCGCGGGCAATTTGAATATGCTGCTCAATAATGCTCATCGGCATAGGTTTAGTTCTCAACCCCGTCAGGACTCCGATCGCCACGGGAACATGCTTTTTCGCCTCTTTCACGTCAGGTTGCTCTAACTCCGAGATAAACCCGGTTGGATCGGTGCGATAAGCTTGCAGCAAAATTTCTTCTACATAGCCAAGTCGTCGCCAGGTCGCCCAATCTTGTAAAGAATTTTCGTAGGAAAAAGTTTGTGAGTTGGGCGATAGAGAAACGGTGGCATAGGGATTTCGAGCTTTGACAATGGCAAACACACGCCCCATAAATTCGGTAATTTTGTTTGCCCGCCAGCGAAGCCACTGCGGATCTTTGGCATTCACAGGCGGCTCTTTGCCAGGGTTCTCTTTTTTGTAGAGCGCTATGGTGTCAGCATCGTAGCCAAATTCCGAGGGCAATCCCATGTGATCATCAAACTGGATGCCGTCTACGCCATATTTAGAAACGATTTCGTCTACCAAATTCAAAATAAACTGCTGCACTTCGGGCTTAAAAGGGTTGAGCCACACGCGATCGTATTCGCCTTCTTTCCAAACTTTGGAGCCATCTTTGCGCTGAGTCAACCATTGAGGATTGCGTTTCACCAGTTCAGAATCGGCAGGAGCCATAAAGCCAAACTCAAACCACGGCATAACAGAGATATTATTTTGTCGCCCTAGTTGCACCAGTTCTGCCAACGGATCGCGTCCTTTCAATCCGGTTTCACGCGGGTCGATCGCCTCACCAATGACCTGCCGCATCACCTGACTGGGATAGAGCGTGTAGCCCCAATTCCACACCACTGGATAAACCGTGTTGAATTTGAGCATTCCCAGTTCCTCCATAGCACTGCGGAGCAATTGCGGATTAAACAATACTTGACTGTCAATATTGGTCAGCCAGACTCCTCGAATTTCTTGAGTGGGAAAGCTAGGTGGGGGCAACGGGGGTAAGTTGGTGCTGGGGCTACCAATCACGGGCACAACCACAACAGGAAACCCGACAGGAGTGCCATTGCCAGTTCCGCTGCCCGGTTTGACTACGACAGGCGGCAGGGGAATAGTCGTTCGCACGCTGGCAATAACCTGAGCGGGAACCAGTGCAGTGGTGGTTGGCATTGCTTGGCAGATTGCCGCCGCCAATTCAGCGCGGGTAATGGGTTGGTTCGGGTTAAACCGTTTGGGGTCAGGCTGATTAATAATTAAGCGATTTTCTAAAGCAGCAGAAATAGAAGCTTTGGTATAGTCTGGCACCATTCTGCCGTCTTTAAAGGCATCTCTCAAGTTTTTAGATTGGGGCAGCTTGGCGGTGTAGCGTAATCCTGCGGCAATTCCCCCGAAGGCTTGCGATCGCACCATCAAAGCTCCCGGTCGAAACTCATCTCGCCCTTCCCCCAGCCAAAAACCAGTTTGCTGAATGTATTGAATGGCTTTAGCATTCGGATGATCGGGACGCACATCTCGAAAGGCGATCGCTCTTTGAGTTTGGCTCATCCCTGGAAACGCCCGCTGCACTAGTGCCGCATACTCTGCCCGCGACAGGACAGCATTAGGGCGAAACAACCCATCAGAATAGGGAGCCACAATTTTTTTGCTTGCAAGCGCGGTCATGCATTGCTGCGACCAGTGCCCCTGCAAATCGCCACCCTGAACCTGAGCAACGGCGGGTGCTGACAGGGGCAACATTGACCCTAGGGCTGTCAGAGGAGAAACTAACCACGCAACGGTAGACTGCCAACCATACTTAGACATAAATGCCATATTTTCAGAACGTCATACTCTACTCAAACTCAGGTAAGAGAAGTCGCTCAGGAAAATTTTGCACATTCGTGCAATTGATTTTGAATAAAATTTATTGAGCTTCTTCGTTGCTGAACTTGCCACGTTGAGTAAAATCCTCTGGGCTGAGGTTGGAAATAAAATTGCGAAATTCTTTCTGCTCGGCTTCATCGGCATCGCGATCGACGGGAATGGAAGCATCAGCGATTACTTCTTCTAATACCCAAATGGGGCAATTTGTCCGCAATGCCAAGGCGATCGCATCACTCGGACGCGCATCAATTTCTTTCTTCACCTCTCCTTGAACCACTGTCAGCGAAGCGTAGAAGGTGTTGTCTTGTAAAGAGTGAATCACAATTCGTTCTAGAGTCATACCCCACGCTTCTAGCATGTTAACTAACAAATCGTGAGTTAGCGGGCGCGGGGGGGCTTGGTTTTCGATCGCGTTGATAATCGCTTTTGCCTGGTCGTTTCCAATGTAGATAGGCAGCGCTCGGCGTTCAGTGAAATCTCTCAAAAGCACAATTGGACTGCGTGTGAGCGCATCCAACGCAATTCCAGCGACTTTCATTTCAATCATCGTCTTAGCCTCTAGAACACCTGAAACGAAATCTAAACCAGCGGAGAAGCAACCAAAGGAACTCTAATCTAGTACATTCTTGATCAATAAGAGTAAACAACTGTTCAAAACCCTGTGAGATTGACAGCTAAAAATTTTATCGAAAGCTGGGTTTAGCTTTGTCGATTCTTAGCAGGCATTCGAGCTAGGCGAAGCAGTTATACAATAACGGTATCTCCATGACACTTAGTATGCCCTGATTGATGCCCAAATCCTATCGCACCATACACTAAGTTTTACGTTTGCAAAATCTTCATAATTGCCTGTGGGCTAAGAATTTTGCGTGATTAACTCCAGTATCCGTTCATTCGACCGTAACCCTACTTACACCCATGTTTACAGGATTAGTTCAAGGGTTAGGAACTTTGCAGCCCATCAACTCAGATAAATTGCAAATCACCTGTTTGCCCCAATCTGCCAGATTGATTATGTCGGATCTGGCGCTAGGGGACAGCGTTGCGGTCGATGGTGTGTGCCTAACCGTTGTGGATATTCTGCCGCAGGGGTTTGTTGCGGTGGCATCGCCAGAAACCCGCGATCTCTCTACGTTAGGGTCTTCTGCCCAGTACGTTAATTTAGAAACCTCATTAAAAGTGGGTAGTAAATTAGGGGGACACTTTGTCACGGGGCATGTAGACGGCACAGGCACCCTGAAATCTGCGATTCAAACGGCTACCTCCTGGGAAATGACCTTCAATACTGCCTCGGCTCAAGTTGCCCGCTATATCATCTCTAAAGGCAGCATTGCCATTAACGGCATTAGTTTAACTGTGGCGGACTGCAACCCCGAAGGCAGTTGCTTCACAGTCGCGGTGATCCCACTCACCTATGCTGAAACCAACTTGCAATATCTGACTCCAGGAAATTGGGTGAATTTGGAAGGTGATATTTTAGGAAAGTATGTCGAAAAATTCTTGCGTTCAGGAACCCCTTCTTCAGATCTCGCTTGGGATAGCCCAGATTTGCCGCGATCGCTAGAGAACATGACTCCAACGTTTCTGTCAGAGCATGGATATCTGTGAGTAGCTAACGTTTCAATTCTTTATAAAACGCCTTCAACTCCAGCATTGGCTTTGGCAGATTGGGGAGGAGCTTGAGCAAAATCGAGCGATCGCACCAGTTGGGCAAGCGCATACTCCAACTGAGCGCCTGCATCCAGCGCCACCCAGCCTTCGGTTGTCAGTTGACGGAATTCAAAATGTAGGTGAGGTCCTGTGGAATTACCCGTACTGCCAACGCGACCAATCACATCACCCTGCTTGACCACTTCTCCAGACTTCACAAAAATTTCTGACAAATGGGCGTAGAGGGTTTGCGCGGTGCCCTTGCTATGCTCCAGCGCCACAGCGAGTCCATAGCCGCCGAGTAGATCCGCCAAAACGACTTGTCCTGCATAGGCTGCCAAGACGGGCGTACCCATGGGAGCCGCCAGATCGGTGCCACTGTGAAACCGCGCGTCGCCACTAATGGGGTGGACTCGCCAGCCAAACAATGAGGAAATAGCGGCTGGAATGGACAGGGGAAACAAAAGCTGGATGTTGCC
>QBMH01000034.1:22292-27723 GCA_003249025.1 Leptolyngbya sp.
CCCCAGTTGGGCGGGAGGGCGCAGGGTGCGGCGATAGTAGTCTTTGAATGAAAGAGTCCCAGGATTTAGCCCGGTGACCGTGGACAGCAGAGTACTCACCTGAACAGCGGGAAGGTTGGATAGCTGACTGGTTGTTGCCCGACTCGCGTCAGGTTGTCCGGAATTGAGGGGTTGTCCCGCAGGATTGCCTGACGCACTATTACACAAACCATCAGGTACTTGACCCGATCGCACCGTTGCCTGACAGCCGGATGAGCGCTCTGAAAAAGTAATCGTACTGGGAGCGATGTAGGTTTCAGCCGATTGGCTAGGAGGTGCAACACGAGCAGGAGCCGCAGTCGGGGGTTTATATCTAGGCACGGCTGGTGATGGAGCCGAAAATTCGCTGGGGAAAGATTCAGGAGCCGCTGGCGCAGTCATCGGAGCGCTGGGAGCCGTTTCAGCGGGAGCGGTGACGGGTTGAGGGGAGGGTGCTGCTGAGAATGGATCGCTCGATGTTTGCGCGATCGCCATACCGCCACTGAGCGCACTCACTCCGCCGATCCATGCGATTCCTTGCATCAGCCAAAAGCGGCAGATCGTTTGTTCGCGAGTAGATTTGCCTGTTTTTTGGTCTGTCATTATTTAGATTCCAAGACAACACACTCACACCAGACTGTCGAGCTTCAGGGCTGCAAAGTTCCTATGCAACCATCAAAACATCTCAATAAACCTGAGGATGATTAGCCCAGATTGATTGTACCTGGCTTTCGTGAAACTTCTATGGCGAAATGGGTTTCAATTCCTTGTCTGTAGAGGCTGAAACAGGATTTAACTAATCGGCTATGGCGTAAATTCAATCCTCCTCACTCAGATAGGGTAAGAAGGAAACGCTATCTAGACTTCTGCCTGTGAGTACTACCTGTGAGTACTAAATTCGGAGTTTGCTAGCGATCGCAATGCCTGCAATGGTGACAGCCTGCTACGGTAACATAGACTCGCAACCTTAGATCATCGTTTATGCATACCTGGCAGTGGCGTACCTGGAATAACCTTCCTTATATTACTTGCAGTGTTTTAGAGTCCTGGAAACACGGCTTTTTTACCCAGCAGTTTTACCCCCGTCTACCGGAAGACCTGACACTGGAGTTACAACCCACGGCTGCATCCTATCGAGTCAAGCAGGTACATGGCAACGTGATTCTCACTCCCTCTCAGGTTGAAACAGGAACCCAGAGCACTGTAACCTCCCTGGAACTGCCTGCCGCCGATGGATTGGTAACAGAGCAAGCGGATCAGGCAGTATGGGTCTGTAGTGCCGACTGTACGCCCGTGCTGATTGCGGATGCAGTGACCGGGCAGGTTGCCGCCGTTCATGCAGGATGGCGTGGAACAGCCCAAAAAATTGTGCCTGAGGCGATCGCTCGGTTTCAATCCCAGGGCAGTCATCTAAAAAACCTACGGATTGCCCTAGGTCCCGCGATTTCAGGAGAGGTCTATCAAGTCTCTGAACAAGTGGCGGCACAAGTAGGAGCCACAATCGCCCCACTTGATTTAAGCAATTTGCCCGACGCGATCGCTGCTTTACGCCAAATGCCAAACTCTCCAGTTTTCGATGACCCCGAACCCGGACGCGCACGGCTAGATGTGCGCCAAGTGAATACCCTCCAGCTAACCCAGTTGGGCATTAGCCCCGACCAAATCGCGATCGCGCCCCACTGCACCTATCAAGAACCCAGCCATTTCTTTTCCTATCGCCGCAGCCGTGAGAAAAAAGTTCAATGGTCAGGAATTGTGAGTGGAGGATAGAGGTTTCGAGTTTCAGGTTTCGGGTTTCAGCTAATGCAAAAATCTAACCTCTGACCCCTACTACCTATTTTTAAAAAAGCCTTGTCAAAATGAGCAACTTGTCGGTACGATAAGAAGCGCGCTGTAATCCTCAGTAGCTCAGTGGTAGAGCGATCGACTGTTAATCGATTGGTCGCTGGTTCGAATCCAGCCTGGGGAGTTTTAGATAGAGTCATAGGTAGTTGGTCTTGAATTGACCGACTGTATTCGATTGAGGCGGTTTGCTCAAATGACAACAAATCAGCAGCGGGGCGCTGGCGCTCAATCGTCCTTTGCCCAGTTTTGGTCGCTTGACCCGGCGATCGCCTTTCTTAATCATGGTTCCTTTGGAGCCTGCCCTATTGCGGTGTTAGAACAGCAGCAGCACTATCGCCAGCAGATGGAACGGCAGCCCCTCCAGTTTTTGGGTGTGGATCTTGAGCCATTGTTGGATCAGGCAAGGGAAACTCTCGCGGCGTTTGTAGGTGCTGATGCCACCGATCTGGTGTTTGTGCCCAATGCAACGACTGGCGTGAATGCAGTGCTGCGATCGCTTAAGTTTCAACCAGGAGCGGAATTGTTGACCACAAATCATGAGTACAATGCTTGCCGCAATGCGCTGAACTATGTTGCTAAGCGAGAAGGATTGGAAATTGTCGTGGCAGAAATTCCTTTTCCGCTCACTTCCTCTAGCCAAATCTTGGAAGCCGTGGTGAGCAAAATTTCTAGCCGGACTCGGTTAGCATTGCTCGATCATGTCACCAGTCAAACAGGATTGGTGTTTCCCCTGGCTGAACTCATCCAAGAATTCAACCAGCGCGGCATTGATACTTTAATTGATGGTGCCCATGCGCCGGGGATGATACCGCTCAATTTACGCGAGTTAAACGCTACTTATTACACTGGTAACTGCCACAAGTGGCTTTGTAGCCCCAAAGGGGCAGCATTTTTGTATGTGAGGTGCGATCGCCAGCCCGAAATTCGTCCCCTGACTATCAGCCATGGTGCCAACGCTGATCGCCCTAATCGCAGCCGCTTTCACCTGGAATTTGACTGGATGGGAACCGATGACCCAACAGCGTATCTGTGTGTTCCTGCCGCAATCCAATTTATGGGTTCTCTATTACCCGGCGGTTGGGCAGAGGTCATGGCAACTAATCGGACATTGGCGATCGCTGCTAGAGAGACTCTTTGCAGTGCGCTTAATGTTTCTCCGTCTTGCCCCAGTGACATGCTCGGTTCTCTGGCAGTAGTGCCGCTCCCTGATGGAGACTGGCAAATGTTGCATAATGCGCTACTCGAAAAGTACAAAATTGAAGTGCCGATCATTCCCTGGGGGCACCCAATGGGTCGGCAAATTCGCATTTCCGCTCAACTTTACAATCATCCTGTTCAGTATGAGTATTTAGCCGCCGCGATCGTCGAACTATGAAGGTAAGGGTTAACTTGGACTCCTTCAGTGAGCCTTGCCTACATCGGTTGCAGGTTGCAACGCCTTGGTGGATAAAAATCAAATAAGTTTTAAGGAATGCTTCGGATTATTACGAAATAGTCAATAAAATAAATCTTTAGATAAGGTCAAATTTCTTTTGAAAGTAGACTTAACTATCGCTCAAAGGTTCACAAATGCTTGAATCTAAGTGGCTTAAGATAGTTTTTTAGTATTAAAAAATACTTATAAAAACATATCAGCTTCCGTGAAAGCACGAGGGAGCATCCTTTGGAATGATTGTTATTTTTAATTTGTTTTTTTATCTTGAGACATAGCGGTTTTAAATCGAATCAATTTTTTGCTGAATATCTCAGCAGTTTACTTTAATAAAAAATTAAAAGGTAGCTATGATTACTTGTCCATGCTGCTCTGCCAAAGTCTTGCGTCATGCTCGTCATGGGTCAATTTATTGGTTTTGTCCCCATTGCTGGCAGGAAGTACCTGACTTGGAACTAGAAATGGGGATAACTTCTAAACCCCGTTCCGTCATGCCCTCTTTAGAAACTTTAGTAATGGCTGCTCGTCGCTGAAGCGATCAGCTTGCTGCATTGTCAGATTTCAAGCTAATTTTTTTGATTAAAGCGATCGCCCCTTCATTTGGTTGGCGCGATCGCTTTCTCTATTTTAAGTTTATTGAAGACACCATCCATGAGACTGCATTCCTCGCCTATAGTCCAAATGCCTTTTTCTCGGATGGGTGCTGTTTACAATCAAGGCGTGTTGGTATGAATTTGCCCGTTGTGTTAGATATTGCGATCGGGTTGGTGTTTATCTACCTGATCTCTAGTTTGCTTGCATCCGAAATTCAAGAGCTTGTTTCTACCCTCTTACAATGGCGAGCAAAACATTTAAGAGAATCGATTCAAAATTTGTTGACGGGTGGATATGGGACTAAAGACACAAAAGAAATTGGTGATTTTATTGAATCTATTTATAGTGATCCACTCATTAGAAATGTCAACCAAAGTTCAAGAGGATTATTAGGTAGTTTAGGTCAGACAATCTATCGAGTTGTTTACCCTGGGAAAGGAGTTTTTGGTAAAGAATCAACCGCACCTTCTTATATTTCCCCAGAAACATTTTCAACAGCTTTATTTGAACAATTAGGCATGTCAACGCTCGTTGATAAGCTAACAGAAATTCGGCTTGAAAAATTTATTTTTCGGATTGTTGGACTTTACAACCTTGAGGAAACAATTCAAGACACTGGAATTACTCAACACGCGATTACGCTGCCAACTGAGCAGGAGTTTGAATTAAAAGATAATTGGGAAAAAGGCAGCATTCGCGTTTTAGCAGGAAAGGCAAGGAATTTAGCCCAACCTCCGAATCAAAGTGGTGCAACCACGATCAAACTGTTAACGCTCAATAGTTCTAATCCAGATTTTTTGGCGCTTGTGGAAGAATATGATGATATTTTAAGAGACTTTAAGGTAGGAGAGGCAAATCTAGAAACTTGCGTAGAGCGATTGCGAGAGGCGCTCGACCTATATGTAAATCAAATTGGAGAATTGATTCAATCGACGATACCAACTGCTTCCAATCAAGGGACAAGTTTAATTGATTTATCTCCAATTGAGCGGCAGCAGCTTACCTACTTTAAAAAACGTTTGGAGGCTCTGCGGTTCAGTACCTTTGGTGATAAAAGTGAACGCGCGATCGCCGCTGGCAAACTCAAGCCTAGCCTATTAGAAATTGCCGAAATATTTGACCGCACTAGCACGACCTATCAAGAAATTGAAGGTGCCTACCAAGATATTGCCGCCGCCTACCAAGCGGGTGCAAAACCCGGCGAAGTTGAGCCATTTCTCAAAACGCTGACCAGTAAAATCAGTGAACTAATCGACAGTAAAAGCACCGATTTGCCCACACTGCCCGCAACACCGAGCGAACCTCCTAGTATGGGTGTGGCTGCCGCAGAAATAGCAGATCCCACCTTAGCGATCGCTGAACCGCCACCATCCACCAATGACCCAGCCACTATGGCAGACCCAGCGCCAGTAGACCCAGAGGCGGGTGAGGCTCCAATCTATATCACAGAAATTCCTCCCTTCTCTCCCGATGCTGTTTCGCCTGTCACCCAAATTCCTCCTGCGATCGCGGAACCATCCATCATTCCACCCCCATCCACCC
>QBMH01000350.1 GCA_003249025.1 Leptolyngbya sp.
TCGAGTAACGCTTTGAGTCGAATAAATGCCTCATCCTGATGCTCTGCTAACACATAAGCCAAGACTACGCCACTGTCATGGTCAATGGCATGCCACAACCATCGTTGTTGCTTTTTAGAGTGGACAAAACTCCACATTTCATCGGCTTCCGCTTCAGTATCTTCCCACTGGCAGAGCTTTACAATGCTTTGAGTCGGTTCCAGTTCAGCTAGTTTAGCTTCGTTGACGGCTTGGAGTTGTCGATCTTTTTTTTTAATTCCTCAATGACTGTTGTTGGACTAATATGCAGCACACGGGCAGTATCTCGGATGCCACTGCCATTCATTGCCATATCGCTGATTTGTTGCTTCACTTCAGGCAAATACCCTGGATAGGTGTATTGCAAAATAAAGGTGCGTCGATGGCAGGCTGAGTTCTGGCAAAAGTAGCGCTGTTTGCCGTCTGGAGTGGTGCCGTGTTTGATCACTTCGACTCCATCACATTGAGGGCAGTGAATTGGTTCTAAAACCATGCTTGAGCTTCCATCATGATCAACCTCTCCATCAAACCAGTTTCTCTGATGGAAAACAACAAACCTAGAACATTACTGGCTCTTTAGACTCTTGAAATGCTTGGGCGGGAATGAATTGTTGTTCCTGCTGCTGAGTCAGCCACTCTATAGCCGTTTTGAAATCCCCTCCTCGTACTGCCATCGTCAGGCTGATGGCTCCGACTCCGCCCTGCTCAGTCTTCCAATCCATGAACTTGTTGTCGGTAATGCTGATGGCGTGCTGTTTTTCCCGATGTCCATCGACCTCAGCCCAAGCAATCCATTTAGATTTATCGGTGCGATCGCGCTCTAATCCTAAAGTCGCAGCAACGACTTGCAAGTCTAAATTTCTGACGGCATCCGCCAGCTTCGTCAGTTCTGCGTCAACACGATTTTGTGGGATAGTCTCAACAGTTTGTTCTGGAGGAGAAACTTCTACAAGTTCAATCGGTGTCTCCAAAAGAGGAATGGGACGAGCGTTTTTACCCGACCAGTCCTCACAAATGACTGCTTCAACTTCAACAGGCATATCAGTCAAGAAGTATTGCCCTGCCTCCAGCATGGATTGAACCAACAGTTGCCCTGCTCGTTCTGCTTGAGCTTCCGGCACTTCGATCACAATCTCGTCATGCACCTGCATCAATAATCTGGCATCTAACTTCTGAGGTAAGGAATCTCTGGCTTCGCGAAAGGCTGCGATCGCCAGTTTGGTAATGTCAGCAGAAGTTCCCTGTGTCGGGGCATTGATAATTTCCGTAAAGGGAGCTTCGCCTTCCCAGTGTCGCAAACGCCCACCGAGAGTTTGGCAAGAGTCCGCGTGTTCCTGCTTGACGCGATCGTGCCAATCTAGAAGTCCGGGATAAGTCTTGAAGAATTGCTCTCGATACTTCTCGGCTTCTGGGAGGGACAAGGATACTCCATAATTGGTGCGCGCATAGGTTTGAAAACCATGCGCTTGCATTCCGTAAATCAGCCCGAAGTTGACCGCTTTAGCTAACCGTCGCTCATCACTTGTAATTTGGGCAATCGGTTTGTGCAGCAAGAAACTGGCAGTCAAGGCGTGTAAGTCTTGTCCGTTTTGATACGCCTCGTTCATCCGAGGTTCACCGCTCACTTTTGCGGCAATTCTGAGTTCAATCTGGCTGTAATCTGCTTTCACCAGCACATTGCCCGGAGCAGGTTCAAAACAGCCCTTGATCCGTTGATCACGAGGCACATTTTGCAGATTTGGCTTGTCACAGCTAAAGCGCCCGGTGACGGCTCCACATTGATTAAGATTCGGGTGTAGTCGTTCCGTCTTGGGGTGAACTAGAGCTGCGTACCCTTCCGCGTAGGTGGAAAGAGCTTTTGTTACCCTGCGATACTCCAGCAGTTTGCTCAGAACGGGGTGCCGTTCCTGAAGCGGTATCAGAGTTTCTTTCCGGGTATTTTTGACTGAAATCCCCATCTCTTGAAGTGCAGTAAGTAATTGCTTGGGACTCTCCAAGTCAACTTTGAAAGAGGTTGGATTTAGTAGCGATTTCTGAACCGCTTCGGGCTTAGGCAACCTCTCCCATAGCTCCTGCTCCAACATAGCTTTTTGCTGCCCCAGTTCACCTGCAAACGCTTGGAGTTTCGCCCGGTTGATGCCCATACCATTCCACTGCATCTCAGCAACGGCAGGGATGGTACGAAATTCGAGCGAGGCTGTATCAGTTAGCCCTTTTTCCTCTAATTTGGCTGTCAGCGATTCCCGTAACGGCAGCAGCACAGCCGTATCTCTGGCAGCACAATCAATTTGGCTCTGGGTAAGTCCTCCCTTCCAGTTACTTTTCTGCTCAGATTTGTCCAGTTCAATTCCCAGGTAACGATGAGCGATCGCTTCCAACTTGTGGGATTTATTCAGCCCAGCATCAATTAACTGCGACGCAATCATCGTGTCAAAGATTTTTCCTTTTACATCCAAACCTGTTGCTTGAAGCATCTGAAGATCAAAGCTGGCATTTTGGAAGACTTTTTCTGACTCATTTTGAAGTAACTGGTTTAAAGGCTGTAAATCTGCTTGAGAAAATGCTGCACAATCAATCACAGTTACCGGACAATCTGCTGCTGCCAGTTGGATTAATCTCACCTGATCGGAATGAGGATCAAGTCCCGTTTTTTTGGTATCGATCGCCAATACTGGTGTGCTTTGGTATTGATCGACAACCCGCTGCAAAGCGTCAAGAGTATTAACCAGGTGAATGCCCAGTTCATTCTGAGACTCTGGGGTCTGAGAGGTAATAGCTCTGCTGATTGCTGGTTCCGGTTGCTCTTCAACTGCCTGATTCTTTTCTTGCTCAACAACATGGACTTCAGTATTTGCCTGATCAAGCACTGCGACTGTCGAATCAAATTTTTCTAAAGGCTCCTGTTGAATGCCTCCTTCTACAACTGCTACTGCATTGCCCAGTTTGTTATCTAGATGCAGTATTTCAGAAATGTTTTGTTGGACGGCTTGCAATTGCTCTGTTGCTGCCTGAAGTGATGTTTCTATCTCACTGCCGTTCGGTGAAAGCTCAACTACTGTCAAAGTACCAATTGAAGTCTCCTTCGATGCCTGTTGCGTTTCCCAGGCTTCCCGTGCGGCTACGGCAAACCCTTGATCTAACACATTGCGTGAAAAGGTTGCTGCAAATCCGCGATCGCAGTTACGGCTTTCTCCTCCAGTAAACGGGTTTTGTACGGCTGTCTCAGTTAGCCGTAGTTGGGAGTCTGTTTCCCCAGGAAGAATCTTGAACACCATTTCGCCATCATGAACACATTCAAAGGTGTCCAAATTTCGGTAGTGAGTCATATAAAGCTGGTCATTATGACGTTCGACCACCAGCGGTAAATATGGCTTATTCTCAATCCGCAGATAAAAGTCATCAGCCTGAACAACAGCTTCGGACAATTGAGCTTCGCTCAGAAACCTGGCAATATTTTTCTCTGCTACCCCTGCTATTTGTTTGACAGCAATTGATGAGATTTGAAGAGTTGTAGTCGCCAGATCGGAGACAACAGACTGATTGCCATCCAGTTGAACTTTGGCTGCGACTGATTGCTCTGGCATTGGTTGCGGCTGATTGAAAAAGTCATCTTCAATCGGGTCAACGAGAATGAGCCGGAGACTAGCCTCCGAACTTTGCTCAACCTGCTCATTCTTAGCTACCTTAGATCCAGGGTTTTTCCCTTTTGGTTCAAAAGAGTCTGTAATCGGTTCTAACTCAGGCAGTTTGACTCCTAGGTACTCCCTCGCTTTGTCCTTGAAGTCAAATGCAGCAAGAGAAATGCCCTGTTCTTTCATCAAAACGTTCAACACTGGGTCAATTCGGTCTACTGAAACTATCACTTACGGTTCGCTCATTTTCAGGGTGGCTCGTCAGATTGTGGCCCAAGGCGAGT
>QBMH01000351.1 GCA_003249025.1 Leptolyngbya sp.
GCGCCAACCATCGCACTCGCCACACCCGCGCCATCGCTCGACTGATGTTGAGTTCCCGCCCAATTTCTCGATGGTTACGTCCGGCATCTGCTAGCAGGATGATGGATGCTCTCAAGGCTAGTTGTTGCGGTGTCCCGTGCCGATTGACTAGTTGTTGCAGTTGTCGGCGTTCTCTCTCATCTAACTGGAGGACGGCAGGGGCAGATTTCGGCAAGGCTTTTGTCTCAGTGAAGGATACAGAATAAGGGTACTCTAACTTCCGCCCTCTTGTACTAGTATCTTTATCCTTTGGTTTCCACTGAGGATTTTCGACAAACTGACGACCACAGTCTCGGCATTTGTGATTCTGTTTACCCCGTCGAGTCGTTCCATTTTTCATGATGTCATCCGACCCGCAACTTGGACAGATTAAGTAGAGTTTCATCGGGATTTCGGCTAACTTGAGACTACTTTTTCTCCATTTTCCCTTACCCTTTACGAAAAGGCACTACCCAAAGCCCGGTAGTCCTATTTAGGTAAGGATGGACATAACTCCTTTCATGTAAAGCTTTCAGAGCTTAGGGTCAACCTTGCAGACCTGAAGTATCCTGGCTTTTTTCATGCCTTTGCAGCTACAAAGCCAAGACATGAACGAAATAATCGGCACTCTGGGCGATCTCATGGGCAGATACTGGCATCTTTTCACGGGGCGTAAATCGACGAAATTGATGCTGACATGGAGTTTCAAGTATCCTTACCTTTAGGGCACTACCCGGAAGAATAGTGCTGTAGAACTTGTTTTAGATATTGCCCAGTGTAGGAATTTGAGTTGTCTGCTACGGTTTCTGGAGTGCCCACTGCAATCAGTTCTCCACCGCGATCGCCACCTTCAGGTCCCAAATCAATTAGCCAGTCAGCGCACCGGATCACATCCAAATTGTGTTCAATCACCAAAATAGAGTTGCCTTTATCCACTAATCGCTGCATCACATCGAGCAATTTGTGGACATCGTAAAAAGATAAACCTGTGGTAGGTTCATCGATTAAGTAAAGGGTTTTGCCCGTTGCTCGTCGCGACAATTCCGTTGCCAGTTTCACCCGTTGCGCCTCACCACCAGACAAGGTAGGAGCCGTTTGCCCCAGCCGCATATAGCCTAATCCTACATCTGCTAAAGTTTGTAGCCGATTGAAGGCTTGGGGAATGTTTTTGCAGAACTCCGCCGCCTCTTCCACAGTCATATTCAGCACATCGGCGATCGACCTGTCTTTAAACTTCACCTGCAACGTTTCGCGGTTATAGCGTGCCCCTTTACAGACTTCACACTGCACATACACATCCGGCAAAAAGTTCATTTCAATCACGTTTACGCCCTGTCCAGCGCAGGCTTCGCAGCGTCCGCCCTTGACATTAAACGAAAACTGTCCTGGTTTATAGCCCCGCGCTTTTGCTTCAATTGTTTCGGCAAACACGTCTCGAATCACGTCAAATACACCAGTGTAGGTGGCAGGGTTAGAGCGGGGAGTGCGTCCAATGGGCGATTGGTCAATCACAATCACTTTATCGAGAGCGCTTAGCCCATCAATTCCATCCATATCTTTAGGAAAGGGAACTTTACTGCCAAAGTGGTGCTGGAGTGCGGGGTAAAGCAGTTCGTTGATCAGGGTTGATTTACCAGAACCAGACACACCAGTGACGCTGACCAGTTCGCCTAGGGGAATTTCAACATCAATATTTTTGAGGTTGTTGCGGTAGGCATTACGAATTTTGAGCGATCGCCCGTTACCTGTGCGGCGTTCTGTGGGCGTAGTAATCACTATGCGTCCTGATAAATACGCTCCAGTTAATGACTCTGGGGCATCTAGCAAATTCTCAAAGCTGCCTTCCGCAATAATTCTGCCACCATGTACGCCTGCTCCAGGTCCAATATCGACCAAGTGATCGGCAGCACGAATGGTTTCTTCATCGTGTTCCACCACAATTAAAGTATTGCCGAGATCCCGCAGACGAACCAGCGTTTTTAATAGACGAGCGTTATCTCGTTGATGTAACCCAATACTCGGCTCATCTAGCACATACAGTACGCCTGTTAGCCCAGAGCCTATTTGGGTGGCAAGCCGAATCCGCTGAGCTTCACCGCCAGAAAGGGTCATAGCAGCGCGATCGAGGGTGAGATAATCCAGTCCCACATCTAGCAAAAACTGAAGGCGGGCTTTGATTTCGCGCAGCACCAAATCAGCAATTTGTGCCTGACGTGGAGTCAAGTTCATTTGGTTGACGCGATTGAGGCAGTCGCGAATGGAAACGCCGGTTAGATCGGTGATGCGATATTGCCCAATCCGAACCGCGATCGCTTCTGGGCGCAGCCGCTTGCCACTGCAAACTTCACAGGGTTGATCGACAAGATACTGCTCCAGCTTTTGCTTGTAGGTGTCAGAGTTGGCTTCTTGATACTGGCGCTCCAGCATGGGTAAAGCGCCTTCATAGCGACGATTATAGCCTTTATTCTCTCGATAGCGAGAGTCCACATCAATCCAGATGGGATCTTTGGAGCCATGCAGAATCACATGCTTTTGCTCGTCGGTCAGTTGATTCCACGGCGTTTGAATATCAAAGCCGAATGCCGCTGCAACGCTACATAACAGTGAAAGATAGTAAGTGTTGTCTTTATCTGACCAAGGGGAGATCGCGGCGTAGACGGGCAACTCTGGCTTGGGAATCACCAGTTCCTCCGAAAATTTGCGATGCACTCCCAAACCATGACAGGCAGGACAGGCACCATAGGGTGAATTAAAAGAAAACAAGCGCGGTGAAAGCTCTTCCATGACCGCGCCATGTTCAGGGCAGGCAAAATTTTCGGAGAAGACGAGGGGACTGGGGGCTATGGGTTCTATATTAGGAGAATTTCCGTAAGTGCCCCCTTTCTCAGCGACCTTCAGGGATTGCCCCACCGGAAACGCCAACACATTGCTTCCATCTTCTTTCTTATCTTTTCCCTCGTCTGCTAAAACATCAATAATGGCGATGCCTTCAGAGTGCTTCAGGCAAGTGTTGAGGGAATCTACCAAGCGTTCTTGAATGCCCTCTTTTTTGACTAAGCGATCAACCACGATTTCGATCGTGTGCGCTTGATTTTTATCCAGTTCAATCGAGTCTTCTAGTTCGCGAACTTCACCGTTGATCCGAACTCTGACGAAGCCCTCGGCGCTCAGGCTAGACAGCAGCTTTCGATGGGTGCCCTTCTTACCCCGCACTACGGGAGCCAGAATTTGAAAGCGAGTGCGATCGGGTAGTTCCATCACACGATCGCACATTTGGTCAATGGTTTGGGGCGCGATGGAGCGATCGCAATGGGGACAATGAGGCTCTCCCGCACGTCCATATAACAGGCGCGTATAGTCGTAAATTTCGGTGACGGTGCCCACGGTGGAGCGCGGATTATGGGAAGTTGATTTTTGGTCGATCGAAATGGCAGGACTTAGCCCCTCGATCGCATCCACATCGGGCTTATCCACCTGTCCCAAAAATTGACGAGCATAAGCACTCAGCGATTCTACATAGCGGCGCTGACCTTCAGCAAAAATCGTATCAAAGGCTAGAGATGACTTGCCTGACCCAGAAACACCTGTAAACACAATCAAGCGATCGCGGGGCAACTCCAGATCGATATTTTTTAGATTGTGTTGCCGTGCGCCCCGAATCTGAATCGTACTCAGCGGAGCAGGGAAGCCAGAACTGTGACCATTCTGAGAATTAACGGCTAAATCGTCTGAGTTATTCCGGCGTTTAGGCATAGAAACCGAAGGATACATTCCTTAATGATTTATAAATTCTATCGTTTCTGTTCGCTAATAAGCTAATGTGCATTTAAGTTGCAATATGCATATTTCCCTTATTCTTTATCTTGCGATTCCATTTGATGATTAACTCGCCTTGATTTAGCAGTCTTT
>QBMH01000352.1 GCA_003249025.1 Leptolyngbya sp.
ATGATTTTCACGGTGAATGGAACTACAAAATCTTACCTCAAGTAGCTTCATAATTGTCCAGTTTATTATTTCTAGATTCCTTAGCAGTTGCCGAGAAACAAAGTACTTTCGTGTTAGCTAGAATTTGGCAGCTATGCGTCAATGATGGCACTGCGATCTCGCAACAAAATATCATGCAGTTGATCGGTCTTTAGTCAGCCAGTTTTCGCTAGCGCTTTTTTGCTTTTGATGGTGGCATGGACTTTTCTTCTAGGGTAGAATGACTCACAATTTTCCAAATCGGCGATCGCGCTGTTGATAGTCGAGCAATGCACGATGAAATTGGGTGCGATCGAAGTCAGGCCACAGCGTATCTGTGACGTAAATTTCGCTATACGCCATTTGCCACAGCAAAAAGTTGCTAAGCCGCATTTCGCCACTGGTACGAATCAGTAAATCTGGGTCACAAATACCAGCCGTATAAAGATGGCGCTCAAACTGCGCTTCATCGATTTGTTCTGGGTCAATTACTCCTTGCTGAACTTTTTGAGCGATCGCCCGACACGCCTGCACAATCTCCTGCCGTCCCCCATAATTCTTCGCAACCGTAAACTGAATGCCTTGATTATTTTGAGTCGCCACCACTGCCTGATCAATCCGATTACGAAGAACCTCAGGTAACACGCTTAAATCCCCGGCGAACCGGATTCTGACATCTGCACGAATGAGTTCTTCCAGTTCTCGTCTTAACACCCGTTCATACAGCATCATTAAAAACTCAACCTCCTCCAGCGGTCGTCCCCAATTCTCAGTGGAAAAAGAGTAGACCGTTAGTGCCTGAATGCCCCAATCTTTACAACAGCGAAGCAATTCCTTTAAAACATCCGCTCCCCGTTGGTGCCCTCGAATCCTAGGCATTCCGCGCTGCTTTGCCCAACGACCATTGCCGTCCATAATCACAGCAACATGTCTGGGTAGACGCTCTTGTAGAAGGTCAGAAGGCAGCTTTTGCAAGGTAACTGAGTGTGCAGTCATGGTTTCTCCAGATTCAATTGTGCCCTAAGTCCAGTGAAGCTTAGGCTAGGAAATTTTGGGTGTATCGCCTATCCAGTCTTTATCTATTTTTTACGTTTACGCCACGGCATGACTTGTTTCACCAATGACCATGAATTAGAAATGAGTTGGCGACCCATGGTTCGTAAATTAGGGGCAACTGCTTCGCGATCGACAGACTGAGATAATCGCGCATCTAAAAGCTCCTTTAGTTTAATACTCGTTAAAGGACGATTTAGCATACCCCGTTCTGCCAGGGAAATAGAGCCTGTTTCTTCAGATACAACCACACAAATGCAATTTTCGACCCGTTCTGTAATTCCCATAGCTGCCCGATGTCGAGTGCCCAACTGTCGAGAAGCGGTTCGCTCAGATAACGGCAAGATTACGCCTGCCGCTACGACTCGTGTATCGCGGATCAACACTGCCCCATCATGCAACAGCGTACTCGTCTGAAAAATTGTTTGTAAAAGCTCTTTTGAGATTTCTGCATTGAGGCGCACTCCCGGCACTGAAAAGTCGCGTTCATCAATCGGGCTTGCTGTTTCAATAATCATCAGCGCACCCGTGCGATTTTGGGATAGTTCTTTTACCGCATCAACTATTTCATCTACGGTATCAGTAGACTTGTGAGCGCTCCGTTGATAAGGCTGAATGAGCTGTAAAAGCTGACCTCGACCTAGTTGCTCTAGAAATCGCCGAAATTCCGATTGCAGAATAAATGCCATTGCCACGGCGGAACCAACCACCAGATTGCTCAACACAAAACTAAGCAGCCTTAGCTCTAAGCGGGTACTAATGGCAGCCGCCAGCATCAGAATAATAAACCCCCGCACCATCCAAAGAGTCCGCCGTTCACCGATGATGACCAGCATCATATAAGTCAGGGTGATGACTAACCCCACATCCACCAGCGACCAGACCGCTTCGGCAATATTTTCAGGCAAAAATCGGGTGAGCAGGTTTTGGAAGGCTAAAAAGCATAAGGGTTTTGTCCAACCAGGGTCCGCCAGCCATTGATTCCACAAATCTCCCATCGATCTGGTTGAACCTTGCGCCGTTTAAGGTCATGCCGTGCTACATACTGAGAATCGGAGTTCAATCTAAGACTCGATCGCTCCCTGTCTTAACCGTTCTGGTAATTGATCCTGACGGATCAGGTCGTCGTAGGTTTCGCGTTGCAAGATCAAATTTATCTCGCCATGATTGACTAGGACTGCGGCTGGACGAGGGATACGATTGTAGTTGGATGACATGCTGTAATTGTAAGCTCCTGTTGCAGGAATGACGAGGGCATCTCCCGGTGCCGCCGCTGCTAATTTGGCATCTTTAATCAATACATCTCCCGATTCACAGTGCTTTCCGGCAATCGTGATGATTTCTGTTAACGGCGCGGACATTCGATTCGCAATCACCGCCCGATAAACTGATTGGTAGGTAATTGGGCGAGGATTATCGGACATACCGCCATCGACTGACCAGTAAGTTCGCAGGTTGGGAATGTTTTTTTGTGCCCCTATGGTATATCCAGTGACACAAGCAGAGCCGATCAGCGATCGCCCTGGCTCAGAAATTAGCATAGGATAGGGCACCTGATGGGCATCACAGGCTTGGGCGATCGCCTCCGACACGGTTTTGACCCACGCCTCAATACTGGGAGGATCATCCGATTCGGTATAGCAAATTCCCAAGCCGCCGCCAATATTCAAAATTTCGATTGGTAAACCGTAATGAGTCGCTTTGAGCAACCACTGCACCATCACAGCCGCTAAATCATGGTGTGGCTCCAGTTCAAAAATCTGTGAGCCAATGTGAGCATGTAGCCCGATGCAAGACAACTCTGGATGTCGGCTTAAAACTTGGAACACTTCATCCAACTGATTGGGATCGAAGCCAAATTTGCTATCAATGCTGCCAGTACGGATGTAATCGTGGGTGTGACATTCAATCCCAGGCGTGAGCCGAATCATTACACGAATTGGGAGTGCGGAGTGCGGAGTGTGGAGTGCAGAGGGATTTGAATGCCTTTCACTGGAGATTTCTACTAAGGTCTTTAGCTCCAGCCAGTTGTCTACCACAATGGTGCAGCCTGATTCCGCAGCAAACACCAGTTCATCCCGCGATTTATTGTTGCCGTGCAGGTATAGCTTGGTCGGATCAACGCCTGCTTGGAGTGCTGTGTAGAGTTCTCCACCGGAAACAACATCAATTCCTAACCCTTCGGATGCCACGATCGCGCAAACCGCCAAACAATTCCATGCTTTTGATGCATAAATCACCTGCGATTCGCCGGGATAATACGTTGCAAAGGAATCCCGGTATTGCCGACACGCAGTCCGCAGAGTTTCCTCATCTAATATATAGAGAGGAGAACCGAATTTTTGCAGCAAATCAACGACATCGCAGCCGCCTACTTCCAAGTGATCTGCCTGGTTCACACACGCGGTTAGTGGAAACACTTGCTGATTTGGTGAAAGCAAAGCATGAGAAATTTCTGGCAAATAGCGACGACCAGATTGAGTTTCGGTGGGGCGAGTCGATACCATTGAGCGATCGAGAGTCCTAAATAGTAAGTAAGCGGCAATTGTAAACTATATCAGTTTACAATCGACACGCGATGTGCGACTAAAACTACTGTGTTACAAGCTGGTCGAACTGCAACGGTTCATCGCTATGACGGTTGAGCCAACGACAGAGGGTATGAGCCAACAGCTTGCGGTTGAGGCGACTGGTTAAGTGCCACCGGTCTCGTGCCCAGACCTTTTCAACCCTGAAGCGCTCTACTAATTGACCAATGACCGTTTCAATGAGTCGTCGCATTCGTTGGAGTAACTTAACCCAGGCAGGATCGCGAGAGTCC
>QBMH01000353.1 GCA_003249025.1 Leptolyngbya sp.
GAAAATTATGCCTCTAATTTCTCCCTGTGACACTTCAAAGGGCGGAATGTCGGATCTACGCATAGCTTGCGTTTTTGACTCAAACAAGGGGCTTAAGCCCCTTGTTCGCTGAGTGAGTGCCTCAGCCCTGACTACCCTAAAACTGCTTGTTGTCAGGCTCCGCAACGGGTTTGCCGTCGGGACCGTTTTGATCTAAAAACAAATTTTTGGCAACATCATTCTGGTAAATACAGGTAATGTCAGGAGAGCTTTCCAACGCTCCAGTAAAGCCAAAGGTGTTCATGCGCCGTTTACATTCACGCACCTGTTCAGGATTCACCAAGTTTCGCTGTTCCAAGATTGACCAGTTGTTGGTTCTTAAAACGCATCCAGGACGAGACGTGGGCTGGGAAACATAGAAGTTCAGCGGGTTCAGCGTCACAAAAACTCTCAAATCGGTGACGATCGCGCTGGCACCAAACTGAACGCATATTTCCGGGTTCGGCGATTTTCTATCTAAATCGCTTTGGGTGACAATTTTAGTACCAGTACTGCTATTGCTGCCACTCACAGAGCTAAAGCCCATGCCGATCCCAATGCCTAAAATCAAAACCCCCGCCAAGATAGCGATGGAAGTGGCATTTAAGGTAATGGATTTTTCGGGCTTGCGGGGGGGCTTATTGCTCGGTTCTGGAGTGGGGTAATCATCATACTCACGCTCAAACTCGCGATCGCGTTCGTAGTTGTCTAGAGAGGAACGGGGACGACGTTTTGCCATGGGTTTGTCTATGCAATATCCAGCGTGCTTCTGTTTGAGTTTAGCAGTTGGGGCGAGAGATGACAGGCGTTCATCCAGAGATCGGGGTCAAGTGTGGATTGATTCAACCCAAGACGTGAGCGCATCTTGAACTTGCCCTAAGATGAGAAAGATCAATAGCGGGTTATAACGTCAAGCACTGTGGCACAAGTCGTCTTAGAAACTATTTACAAAAGCTTTCAGCCAGGATCGCACACGTCTAAGGGGGTAGCAGTCCAAGACCAGACTTCGACCCGCCAGCCAACTGCGGTTTTGCGAAACATTAACCTAACGGTCAACGATCGCGAGTTTATGGTGTTAGTCGGTCCATCGGGCTGTGGCAAAAGTACCCTGCTGCGGCTAATTGCCGGACTAGAAGACCTGACCGGCGGCAACATTTACATCGGCGATCGCCTAGTCAATCACCTGCCTCCTAAAGAGCGCGATATTGCCATGGTGTTTCAAAATTACGCCCTCTACCCGCATATGACCGTGTACGACAACCTGGCGTTTGGGCTACGGAGAGCGGGAAGAGAAAAGAGGGAAGAGGGAAGAGGGAAGAGGGAAGAGGGGATGGAGTATGAAATTCAAAACTCTGCACTCAAAACTCCGCGCTCAAAACTTCCTCTATGGCTAGAAAATTTGCTGATTGAAACCAGCCGCAGCTTGCCTAAGGGGTTACGCTATCAGCCCCAGCGAGAACAGGAAATTGATCGGCAGGTGCAAGGTATCGCCCAGATTTTGCAAATTGATGGCTTACTCGATCGCTTGCCAAAGCAGTTATCGGGGGGACAAAAGCAACGGGTGGCGTTGGGTAGAGCGATGGCAAGAGATCCACAAGTGTTTTTGATGGATGAGCCACTCTCCAACTTGGATGCCAAGCTAAGGGCAGAAACGCGATCGCAAATTGTCAAACTCCAGCGCCAACTGGGTACGACGACGATTTATGTGACCCACGATCAAACGGAAGCGATGACCATGGGCGATCGCATTGCCGTAATGAATGCGGGACAAATTCAACAAATTGCTTCCCCGCTGGAGCTTTATAATCATCCAGCCAATCGATTTGTGGCGGAATTTATCGGTTCACCGCCCATGAACTTCTTGCCCATTCAGGTAAAAGCGCCCTTATTGATCAGTCAAGATCCGTTTCGGCTAACGCTTCCAGCTATTTGGGAAGCGGCACTCAAGCGCTACGATAGACAAGAAATTCTACTGGGAATTCGTCCAGAGCATTTGAGCATAGGGATGCCAGCGCCCAAAAACTTGCAGGTGCGGGTGGAATTGGTGGAAGCCTTGGGCAGCGAAACCTATCTGACCGTGCGCTGGTTGGATGCACCGACAGCGCGCCCGATGCTCTTACAAGCCCGGATTGAACCCGATCATTCAGTCAAAGTGGGAGATGATGTGTGGTTGGCGATCGCCCAGGACAAAATTCACCTGTTTGACCCTAATACTGGCTTGGCGATCGCTCAAAAACCCTAAAGATATTTCGCAAGCCATCTACCCATCTACCCATATGCCTGAGCCTTCACCCACAGCCGCTAATACACGCGATCGGTTCATTCCACCGCACTCTCAAAAATAACGACTTGTCACCCAAAATTATCAGGGGTATCTAATCTTGTTGTACCCGGTCGGTCATTTGTTCCGCATCATTTAATTCAACTGAGTAAACTTACCTTACCGAGGTTGCGGGGTCATCATTGGAGGCTGTATTTGAGGCTGTGGTTTGGGAGACAACGGACTCACTTCGCAAACATAAGGAAACATCACAGTCATTCTGCGATCGCTGCCGACATATCTACCGCTTGCGTCGTAAACTTGATCGCTATTGTTGCCACAGCGGGCGTACCATTTGGAATTTTGACCTGTGCGGACGGGGCGCACTAGAAAATATTGCTTATCTCCAGTTGCGCCTTGTCCGCGATTTATAACTACATCGCCATATCCTGGTAATGCTGTGAAGAGTCGTTCATTGGGTCCCAACACTGGTGGACGAACGGCAACCTGCTCAGGACGAGGACCTTTTTCAACCACCCATCGAGTAGTTAAGTTGCGATTGGTCACAAAGCAGTAGCCAGCGGAACGAGTCGATCTCACCGACCAGTCCAAATAAAATCCTAAGGGGGTTTGCCTGGAAGGTTTAACTGTCACGTCTCCCGACGAAACCTGATATTTGCCAGCGGTAAAGTTGCCACATACGCCAATTTGTTGAGCACCAGGGACGATCGCTCCCGCCGTCGTAGCCATCAAAATAGCTGCCACGGTTGATAGCGTAAAAACACACTGCCTCACCATTTGTTTGCCTCATTGATACCATTAAGATTTTACTTTATTAAGGAAGAAGGTAAAGCTCATACTGCCATCTCACATATCCCAGCAGAAATCCTGTGAGCTAAAGCGTGACATATGACATCACACTGTATCTTCGATTGAACTGGCTAAAGATCAGCACATTCGGCAATTGAGGATCACAATTGGCTGAACTTAAACGGCTGCCTAGTGCTTGTCAGTGAGACTACAGTTCTAAGCAATTCAGCATTCATTACAGATCGCTCAGTCGCCTTTGCTCAGAAGTATAGCTACAGCCAGTCTTCTTAGGACAAGGGGCTTAAGCCCCTTGTTGCTTGTAGTCTTAGTCTGTGTCCTAACATTCGTGGCAACGGCTATATTTACAGGAATTAGAAGGAAATAAACCGCAAACCCAAGTCATTGAAGTTGACTTCAAAGCTCGTCGCCGCTAAAGAATTGCTTTCGTCTTTACGGTCAGTGAGTGCTAAATCATGGACTCAGATGGAAAACCTGTTCGCTCAAGAAATATTACCTCCCGACATTGACGCAAATTTGATCGATTCTTGGTCAGTTTCAAGAGGTGTGTATCAAGTATACAAAATCGCGATTGAGGCATATGCAGCCCAGCACTCACCGCATAAGCTTGTTACCAAGGTCAGCCCCATTTTGGGCAAAACTCGACAGGAGAAAACCGCGATCGCTTCATCACAGTTCCTCAATAACCAAAAATAACTTATCACTCTAAATTACTGGATTTAACGTCAGTTCGGGTTAAGCCGAAGGCAGCAAATTATGGTCAATGGCGATCGTA
>QBMH01000354.1 GCA_003249025.1 Leptolyngbya sp.
GTACTGTGGGGCATCTTGGCAGGGGTGCTGAACGTGTACGGACGGGTTAACGAAATTTTTGCGGGATTGGGGCTAAACTTTGTTGCCGATGGGTTGGCACTTTATTTAGTTTTTGGTCCCTGGAAGAAAGAAGGCGTGGCTTCCATGAGCGGCACGGAACCATTTCCAGAGTCGCTGTCGCTACCGACGATCGCCAATACGGATGCCAGTCCCATCGCGTTACTGATTGCGATAGCGGCAGTTATTCTGACGCTGATCACCTTGCGCGGCACCTACTTTGGCTTGCAGTTGCGAGCCGTGGGGCAAAATCTCCGAGCTTCCTATGTGTTGGGCATTCCCTCAATTCGGCAACTGCTGAGCGCTTTTGCCATCTGCGGCGGCTTTGCCGGCATCGCCGGAGCCTTGCAGGTTCTCACCGTTTACCATCGCTTGATTCCCGGCATTTCCAGCAATCTCGGCTTTTTATCGCTGCTGATTGCCATGCTCATCGGCATGAATGGTTGGTTGATTCTTCCAGTTGCCCTATTTTTCAGCGCCTTAAATGTGGGCAGTTTGCAGTTGCCCCTTGCCCTCAATCTAGAATCGTCGCTGTCTGGAGTGATTCAAGGAATGTTGGTGCTGTCTATCCTACTGGGACGCGGCTTCAGCGAAACGAACTTACTAATCAAATGGCGCGATCGCGGTTTGAAGTGAAGGGGCGATCGCATCCTCATAAGATCTTTCATTGGTACAAGACCATGGGGCGATCGCCGAGAATCCTGGAATTGTCACGCAATAGAACTGATCCTCGCCTAAGCGATCTCGTCTAAAATCCAACTTTCGCCTCTGAGTCTGATGAGCTAACGACTAAGCTCACCCGCCGCCGGAAGCGCGGCTGGTGATGCTTCTTATGCTTGGCATCAGTAAATCTTGAACTCACCTGCTCGGCAGTAAGCTATGAACTTTCTAACATATTCCTTCGATTCATTACCGCTAAACCATTTCAACGCACTAACATCGGGACCGTTTGGTGCTATCAAAATGCCGCCGCCCAGCTCTTTCTTATATTCAAGTGCATCATGGTCAGGAATATCGGCAAGAGCTTTCTCTAACGCATCGGCCATATTGCGAGCGTCTTCTGTTGTGACTTTCTGTCCATCATTACTCTGGTATCCGCCGTTCCATTTGCCGTTAGGGAAATCTTGTAAATCTGCTTCATCTATAACGGTGCCTGCCGGTTGCCAACCGTAGAGACGAGCCAAGCAGAGCATATGACCCCACGAAAATACGTTCAGTCCGAAATCTCCACCAACGCCTTCCAAATCCATCGCCATATTTTTCTCCTTGCGTCTAGAAGTATAGTAAATGCAGCCAAGCCACACGCAGCCGCCCAACTACTAATAGCGGTCTATGCGCTGACGCGCTTTCAGGATGAAAGAAACTAGATTTATTTTATGAGTATTTATACCTACTGAAAATCAATTTCTTAGGAGGCTGAAAGTTTCCGCCTAAGATCCCAATTTTGGGTAGATAGGCAGATAATTTCTGAATAACATCCCTAATTAGGTAGATGACGGAATCTTTCCGCATATCTTCAGGTTGGTAGGGCTATCAGCGATCGCCGAGAATCCCGAAATTGCCACTCAATCAAGCTAAGCCAAGGATCTAAAGGGTCAAGATTGTTCGTAGCCCTTCATCGACTTCCTCTTGCAAAGAGTTTGGGAGCGAACCAATACGTTCAGCTAAAAATGCTTTATCAAGGGTGAGAATTTGAGAGACATTAGCCACAGAATCTTTAGGCAAACCGGATGCTTCACGCGGTAACAATACATTGCCTGGTGCTTCTGCTAACTGAGTGTTTGAGGTAATAACGACGACGATGACTGTACGAATACGGCTTTGAGTGAATATATCGTCTTGAATCACTAAAACGGGGCGACGATATCCAGGCTCCGAACCTACGGGTTCAGGCAGGTTCGCCCACCAAATTTCTCCTCGATACATTACCAATCCTCGTGCGGCAAAGACATCAATTGCAGTCTTGCCAACGTCGGATCTAGCTCAGAAGACTCTTCAGAATAAACTTGGTTCAGCTTGTTCAAGATTTGATTCTGATTGTACTTTTGCAGATACGCTTGCAATGCTTTTGCATAAAGCTCACTGCGGGATAGTCCTAACTCCTTAGCAAGGGCTTCTGCCTCTGCAAAAACTGAGTCTGGCAGCGAAATAGCCGTTTTCATCGTGACCTTGAATTGAATTGCTACACCTTTGGTTATACCTTGGTCATACCAACATTGCAAGAGCCGCCCATTCTTTTTCACCGATGGCTTCTCACTGACTAAAATACGACCGCGATCGCGGTTTGAAGTGAAGGGGCGATGCATTTTCATAGGTCCTTCCCTAAGTGCAGGGCTGTAGGGCGATCGCCAAGAATTCTGGAATTTCTACTGATACCAAATTGTAACCAGAATGGTGAGGATCGACAAAGATGGTATCGTCGTCTTGAAACCTACTGCGTAGGATAATTGGGAGATCGCCCGTTGCAAGCCGCGATTGCTCAGGGAAGCGCGATCGTACCCATCACTGATTTTTCCGCTGTGTAACCTGTTGCTTATGTGCCAACTGCTGGGGATGAACTGCAATGTACCGACCGACATCTGTTTTTCGTTTGAAGGATTTGCAGCACGGGGCGGCAAAACAGATGAGCATCGAGATGGCTGGGGCATTGCCTTTTTTGAAGGCTTAGGCTGTCGGATATTTCTGGATGAAAAGCCTTCGATCTCGTCTCCCGTTGCCGAATTAGTCCAGCATTATCCAATCAAATCCAAACATGTGATCGCTCACATTCGCAAAGCCACCCATGGCGGCATTGCCCTAGAAAATTGCCATCCCTTTCAGCGGGAATTGTGGGGGCGCTACTGGGCTTTTGCTCACAACGGCAACTTGGATAGTTTGGTGTACAAACCAGGGACTTACTACCGTCCCGTGGGACAGACTGACAGTGAACAGGCGTTTTGCATGATCCTGGAATCCTTGCGGCAACACTTCCCCCTGGAAAAACCACCTCTAGACCAACTCTATCCCGTGCTGAATAGCATTACTCAAGTTCTCGCCACCGCCGGAATTTTCAACTATTTGCTGTCCGATGGAGAACACTTTTTTGCCCATTGCACCACTAAACTTTGCTACATCATCCGCCGATCGCCCTTTGCCGCTGCCCATTTAATTGATGAAGATGTCACCGTAGATTTCCAAGAATTAACCCGCCTCAGCGATCGCGTCGCCATCATTGCCACCACCCCGCTAACCGATAACGAAATCTGGACGATTATTCCACCCGGAGAATTGTTAGTCTTTCAAGATGGCATTCCTTTGACACCCACCTAAACTCGCCTTGGTAATGTTCTAGGTTTGTTGTTTTCCATCAGAGAAACTGGTTTGATGGAGAGGTTGATCATGATGGAAGCTCAAGCATGGTTTTAGAACCAATTCACTGCCCTCAATGTGATGGAGTCGAAGTGATCAAACACGGCACCACTCCAGACGGCAAACAGCGCTACTTTTGCCAGAACTCAGCCTGCCATCGACGCACCTTTATTTTGCAATACACCTATCCAGGGTATTTGCCTGAAGTGAAGCAACAAATCAGCGATATGGCAATGAATGGCAGTGGCATCCGAGATACTGCCCGTGTGCTGCATATTAGTCCAACAACAGTCATTGAGGAATTAAAAAAAAAGATCGACAACTCCAAGCCGTCAACGAAGCTAAACTAGCTGAACTGGAACCGACTCAAAGCATTGTAAAGCTCTGCCAGTGGGAAGATACTGAAGCGGAAGCCGATGAAATGTGGAGTTTTGTCCACTCTAAAAAGCAACAACGATGGTTGTGGC
>QBMH01000355.1 GCA_003249025.1 Leptolyngbya sp.
GCCTTGGGCCACAATCTGACGAGCCACCCTGAAAATGAGCGAACCGTAAGTTAATAGCCGCTGTTGGGCACTCCCAGCGATCCGCTGATCGCCCCAGTGAACAAGCACAGAGAGAGCAGGGTGGATGTCCATCTCAGTTTCGAGGAGCGGTTTTGGTGGTGCATCAGGGGGGATAATAGCTCAACAACTTTATATCACTCCCACCTTTGGGAGGTTATGCAGGGGCAGCAGCGACGCGATCGCACAGACTGACCCGATTATCGCAGCAGTTGTAGTATTTCCCCGGCGATCGCCCCCTTGATTTCCAGCATTCCGGTTTGCAGCCTGGGCGATCGCTGAAACGAGACTGTGTACTAGGATGAAAGCGTCCGTGACTCGATCGCCTGACGTTGCTTGTACTTGAGAAATTCAGCGAAATCTCTCACTTCTTCCAGCGTCGCTTCAGGAAGTTCGTCAATCAGAGCAAGGATCTGGGCACGGATACCAACCGTTTCGCGAGCAGGCTTAACCAGATAAATTTGGTGAGGATAAACCGTTTCAACGCCGATTGTTTCCATAAACGAGTCAGGATCATCGCGATCGGTCGGGATGAAATCTTGGTTCACATCTGCTTTTACCCATCCGCCAAACAGTTCCACCATATAGGCTTCGCCGTTGTTGAACACCTCTACGATCGCACCCGATGAGCCGATTGGGGCTGTGCCGCCTGTGTCAAGCGCAATGGGTTCTTTGAGTTTAATCGAATCAAACAGTTGAAATTGGCTCATTGCTGCCTCCCAAATCGTTCTGGAACTGCGGTGACAAATCTAGCAACATTTTCTCCAGTTAAGACAATCCATCCAGTTCGGATGCGCCAAGCAACGCTCGAAGGTCCCTCAATTAATACGGTAACTTGATATTTCTCGCCATAGTCGTTTGGTTCTTTGGGTTCGAGGCTATCAATCGTCACGTTTGCCAGGATGGACTCTCGAATGGCTTCTGGACTCTCAAATCCCAAGACTGTTCGCCAAAATTTTTGTTTATCACCGCCTTCTCCGGGAGCCGTTGTATGGTTGAATAAATACTCAGCTTTAGCCAGCGGGAATTCCAAGCGATCAACACTCATGATACCAAGGGTTGCTTCCTCTTGATTGTAGGCTGCCTTCCAAAAGGTTTAGCCCCGCGATCTCTGATGACTGGAGAGCGATCGCTGAAATGAGAATGTGTACTAGGATGAAAGCGACCGTGACGCGATCGCCGAGTTAACCATGTCCTACAGCGAATTTAAAACCATTGGTGCAGTGGTTCAGGAATTTCAGGTGCGCTATACCGAAGCGGGATTTGTGGAACCTTCACCCTTTCCAATCCCGGCACATTTCCGGGATGATTTGCAACTCATGCTTCAAGAAGGGGTGGTCGATAACTCTGAATTTGCCATTTGTGAGAACCTGATTTATCCAGTTTTGAAAGAAGTTTGGAAACACTATCGGCAGAACTTTTTGATCTGGAGCCATCAGGCACTTACCTTTGATAACAAACTGTCAGGTTTTCCAGAGTATATTCTGGCAACGCGATCGCCCTTGGGTAAAGTCGTATTTGACAAACCTTACCTGCTACTGGTGGAAGCGAAACAAGATAACTTTGAAGCGGCATGGGCGCAGTGCCTCGCCGAAATGATTGCGGCGCAGCGGTTAAATCAATCATCCATAACGGTCTTTGGTATCACCTCCAATGGCATAAGCTGGCAGTTTGGCAAGCTAGAAGCAGAGGTCTTTACCCGAAACATCCCTTTTTACAGTCTTCAAGAACTAGAACTGCTGTTTGGAGCCGTGAACTATCTGTTTCAGCAATGTGAGCAGCAGTTGAAGCAATACGCGATCGCGACCTAACCTTTTCCCTATGCCGGCACCACTTCAATCACAATTGAAATCGCCGCATAGCGAGTCGCTGTAATGATTGAATCAAACAAATCTATTCACTATTTGGTAGCTGCTAGCGATTCGCTCTTAGCTTCTAGAAACAGCTAACGGCTAACAACTACAAACTATTTCCAATCAAGATGAACGGTGCCCAGTAGTAGGGATGGGAAAAGTTGGCGGTACTGGGAGCGCGATCGCTTCCGATCACCTTGGGTTCAACATCCGATCGCTTCGGTGCATCTTTGGCGGTGACTTTACCTTGCAAGAAACTCAGTTGCGCCTTCTGTAATGCTTCGGCTTTCGTGGTGGTTCCGGTTGCCAGATTTTTGTAGAATTGCTGCATGGAAAGACTGGTGCTGGCATCATTCACCAGCCACAACGAAGCCATCACCGCTTTTGCTGCGCCCTTACGCAAGAAGTAGGAACTGATTCCGGCAATTTCAACGCCATCGCGATCGGCTCCTCCTAATGCCGTTTCACAGGCAGACAGTACCACGAGATCGATGTTGCGGAGATTTTGCAAGGTGCGGATTTTGGGGATTGCCAGTTGGTTGCCATCGCCCAGCAGCAGAAAGGATTTATCTGGGTTGACGGGGACAAATTTGCCGTGGGTGGCAATGTGCAACACACGGTAGTTCCGCAGATTTTGGCGGAGGGTATCGGCAGTGAAGCGATCGTTCAAAAACGTTTGTCCCGAATAAACTCCTCGCGAATCTTGCGGGTTCTGGCGAACGATCGCATCTAGTTCTGTGGAGACATTTGGCAGGGGATTGAAGCCCGGTTTGGCAGCAGAGAGTCCAAATGCCAGCACTTGAGTATTTTGGGTAGCGAAGGATGGACGCTGACTCATATCGGTATAACCAGCAGAAAGAACGGTGGAGACGGTGTAACGTTCAATCAAATATTTTTCGCCATCAAACAGGGCGGACATGGGGATATAGCGACTGGAGAGATCGAGGGAAAACACCAGGTTTTGAACTTGGTTGGCTTTCAGTTCAGCTTCGATCGGTTTCAGCAACCAGTCGTAAAGTTGCTTGCTTGTAGCTTGCAGTTCCTTCAGGTCAGAATTAGGGTTTTGCAGCAGTTGGCGGAACTTGAGTACCGTTTCGCCCAGTTGCTTTTGCCCCACACCCTTCACTTCCTGACGTTTGACAATGCCGCCCCGTGATGCCCACAGCAACCAAATCCGATTCTCCATCACCAAGGGATAGATCAGCACCGTGCCCGGTTGAGCGTTGACGATTTCGGCTGCCTGTCCCAAAAAGTCTTTGGGTGCAAGAGCGGCATCATCGACATTGCGGATATTGCGATCGCGAAACTCTTTTTCAATCGCCTGCACTTCACTATCAAACTGCTGTACCAGAGCATCCCTTTGATCCTGCAATGGCTTGATTTGAGCGCAGTTGCTTTGTTCGCACTCATCGACCTTTCGACCAAAGGCAATCAGGCTCTCACTTTTATCGCGAATCTGCTCCTCTTGAGGAGTTAACGGCACGTTTGCTTTGTTTTCGGTTTGACCAGAGCGGGTAAAATCCTGCACTTCTTGAGTTTTCATCAATTCCAAAATCTGTTGAGCTTCCAGAATTCGTCCTTGTGCAATTAACAAATCTGCTAAGCTAATGTGCATTTAAGTTGCAATATGCATATTTCCCTTGTTCTTTATCTTGCGATTCCATTTGATGATTAACTCGCCTTGATTTAGCAGTCTTTCTAGTAATTCTTTCAATTCATCTACTGACTTAAACAGTCGATGAGCAATATATTCCTTACAAGAATGCCAAACAAGCTCAATAATATTCAGGTCAGGACTATAGGCAGGTAAAAACTCTAAAATAATGTTGGGAAGTTCCTGAGCAATCTTCTCTTGAATATCAAGACGTTTGTGATAGCTGGCATTATCTAGAATGATAATAATCTTTCCTCCCTTTGCTTGAAAGTCTTCAGGTCTATTGCCCTGAGAAACCCATTCA
>QBMH01000356.1 GCA_003249025.1 Leptolyngbya sp.
TTTTATATCAACATAGGATTTAATCTCACTCTTACTGACTTTTCGGATAGGCTCTAAGGGTTGCCTTGATCACGGACTCTAGAATTGCTATTTTGAAGGAATACTAGCAGTAACAGTAGACTTCTGCTATATTGTTTGTCCGTGCTTTAATTAGCACAATTGGGCGGTTAGCTCAGTTGGTAGAGCGCCTGCCTTACAAGCAGGATGTCGCGGGTTCGAGTCCCTCACTGCCCATTGATCTGTATGTTCAAGTCCTTTGAATAGCCAGCTTTCTTAGCCCTTCAGTCGTTGATGGTTCGTGTGATATGTCAAAGCGTGTTCAATTGGTTCTCAATAAAGATGTCAGTAAACTAGGTCGATCTGGTGATTTGGTGGAGGTTGCTCCTGGCTATGCTCGAAATTATTTGTTGCCTCTAGGGTTAGCGGTTCATACAAGTCCTGGGGTGTTAAAGCAATTTGAGCGCCGCAAAGAACATGAGCGCATCCGTCTTGCAGAGTTGAGAGAGCAGTCTGAATCGATCAAAAAATCGATTGAAGCAGTGCAAACGATTAGTATTGCGAAGCAAGTGGGTGAGAATGATGCAATTTTTGGAACTGTTACGACTCAGGAAGTAGCAGATGCGATTTTGGCGTTGACGAAGCAAGAAGTCGATCGCCGCACCATCACCATGCCTGATGTTCATCAGCTAGGGGCTTACACGGCAGAAATTAAGCTGCACCCCGAAGTATCCGCAACGGTGGTGATTCAAGTGGTTCCTGCTTAGGCGATCCCTTTCTTTCGTTTGTTTCGATCAATCAAAAAGGGTTGGGCAGTGGCTCAACCCTTTTTGATTATTTATACATATACTATTCATTTCTATCTGCTCTGTTTTAGCGGTTTGAAAGCGCCCCCTTTACGCTCATCCCAAGATTAGGTAGAATAGTACATAGGTATTTAATAACATCTAAATGCTCTTTGAAAACGTTTTTGTCCATAGATATAACTTTTTTCCATAGGTAGCGTTTAAGTATTCTAAAGATTGGCGATAAACTCTAAATGTAGTTGGAATTTCTTGTAATCCAACAGTATAGTAATGGGACTGAATCCTGCTAGTGATGCTTGGCTCAGTTGATCTGGTGATTACTCTCTTTTAGGCTACTCGTGATGGTTCAGGAATTAAGCTTTCAGACGTTTAGCGATCGCATTCCGCCTCAAAACATTGATGCTGAAGAAGCCATTTTGGGAGGGATTTTTCTTGATCCTGAAGCATTGGGTCGAGTCGCCGATCTGATTCGACCAGAAGCCTTTTACCTGACAGCCCATCAAGAGATTTTTCGGGCAACTCTAGCGCTGCAAAACAAAGGGCTACCCACGGATTTGATGAGTGTTTCGGCGTGGTTACGCGATCGCGGCTTGCTGGAAAGAGTGGGTGGGCAAAATAAGCTGATCCAGTTAATTGATCGAACCGTGAGCGCGGTCAACATCGACCAATACGCCGCTCTAGTGGTAGATAAGTACATGCGGCGAAAGCTGATTCAGATTGGCGGCGAAATTTCCCAGTTGGGCTACGATGCCTCTCAGGAGTTGCCCCAGGTTTTAGACCAGTCTGAGCAAAAAGTTTTTAGTCTTACGCAAGACCGTCCTCAAGGGGGTTTAACGGCAACAGCGGATATTTTAACCCATACCTTTACAGATATCGAAAGCCGATCGCTGGGGATGGTGCTACCAGGATTATCCTGCGGCTATTATGATCTCGATGCCATGACGCAAGGGTTTCAGCGATCGGATCTGATCATCGTGGCAGGCAGACCCTCAATGGGAAAAACCAGTTTCGTGATGAATATTGCGCGGAACATTGCGGCATTCCATAAGCTGCCCGTCGCAATTTACAGTTTGGAAATGTCGAAAGAACAGCTTGTCCAGCGGCTATTGGCAAGCGAGGTGCGGATTGAGAGCGGTCGCCTGCGATCGGGGCGGGTCAGCCAGCAAGAATGGGAGCCATTGGGTCATGCGATTAGTTCGTTGTCTCAAGTGCCGATTTTTATCGACGATACGCCCAACGTTAGCGTCACGGAAATTCGCTCGAAGGCACGTAGGCTGCAAGCGGAGCAGGGCGGTGCATTAGGGCTGATTGTGCTGGACTATTTGCAGTTGATGGATGGGGGTAGCGAAAACCGGGTGCAGGAATTGTCTAAGATTACGCGATCGCTGAAGGCATTGGCGCGAGAACTGAGTGTGCCTGTGATTGCCCTATCCCAGTTGAGCCGGGGTGTGGAAGCGCGCACCAATAAACGCCCAATGATGAGCGATTTGAGGGAATCTGGCGCGATCGAGCAAGATGCAGACTTGATCATGATGCTGTACCGTGACGAGTACTATAACCCTGATACCCCCGATCGCGGCATTGCCGAGGTGATTATCTCCAAACATCGGAATGGTCCCACCGGAACGGTCAAACTGCTGTTTGAATCCCAGTTCACCCAGTTTCGCAACTTGGCGGCTCCCAATCGGATGTAGATAAGAGCGAGTACAGTCTATTTCATTAAGATAGGCGTGGAGCAGATCTGCATAGAGACATTGGCATGATGAATCCGTTTAATCAACGTTTCTACCGATGGCAAACCCTACTGCTTGCTGTGGCTGTGATTGGGTGTACTTACACCGCAATCTGCCTCTTCCTGCTCCTGTGGCAGCGCCACCTGATTTATCGTCCTCAGCCTAAACTGGCGATGCTTCCCAGCGCGATCGCGTTTAACCTTCCTTACGAGGATGTGTGGATACCGATCGCCGACTCTAAAGAGCAACTTCATGGCTGGTGAATTCCGGCTCCATCCCTGCAAGCCAAATTTTCAGTTATTCCCAATGAGCCGACACAAATCCTCAAATCTCCCAAAACGATGCTATACCTTTGCGGAGTGGGGAATAACATGGGCGATTACAACTATCTAGCCAGGGTTTCAGCCTTTCGACAACTTGGTTTTTCAGTGTTGGTCTTTGACTATCGGGGCTACGGTCGGAGTTCAGGCAACTTTCCTGACGAGTCCCAGGTTTATCAAGACGGACAAGCTGCTTGGAATTATCTACGGAATGAACGAAATATTTCTCCTAGGCAAATCTTGATTTATGGTGAGTCATTGGGTGGGGCTATTGCATTAGATTTGGCAGTCAAGCATCCTGAAGCGGGTGGATTAATCATGCAAAGTTCATTTACTTCAATGGCTCAGACTGTCAACTGGAGTTTAGACTAATTTTCAAAAAACACCATTGGTAGCGTTTAGCTCTCGAAACTTCTTGTAAAAAAGCGCTGCTTGTGGCATTAGTCTAAACAAAAGTGTCAAACACCGGGCATTTTCTCAACTTTTCCCCATCGATCTAATCCTCACCGAGCGATTCGATTCACTCTCAAAGGTTCAATCGCTACAAGTTCCTGTTTTGTTGATCCACGGCAAAGCTGATTCTGTTGTACCGTCTGAAATGAGTCAGTAGCTATACAATGCGGCTCCTAGCCCCAAACAATTGTTTCTCATTTCTGACGCTGATCATGTCCGAATTTATCAACCTAAACAAGAGTCCTACCTCAAAGCAATCCAACAATTTGTTGCATCGTTGCCCACCCGTCGTGTACAGTTGCCCTCTAAAAAGCCCTAACGGTTGGGTGGACAATTTTGGCTTGCTGTACTGCGGAATCAAACGACAGAGATTTATGGCTCTTGTTTGAGTAGCAGATTGACTCCACGCTGCAACCAAGATTTGTATCGCAATACGAGAAACGCAATGACTGGTGCGAGAAGGCAAGCAATCAAAAACCATTGGGCGATCTCGGCTAAATCGGTGTGAAAGTATTCGGTTGCCAAAATCACAAAATTATTGCCTAGCACCCCGCCAA
>QBMH01000357.1 GCA_003249025.1 Leptolyngbya sp.
TGCAACGACGCGCTCTCAACTGGCACACTGTTTTACTATTCGTGCAGGAGGTCTAATAAACGTTTATTTTAAGAAGTAGAACAATTTACCTAGTGAAGTTATGGGCTACTCCGTTATTTACGACGGCAACTGCAATCTTTGTGTTGGCTTGGTGCAAGTGTTAGAAAGCTTGGATCGGGGGCACCAATTTCAATACCTGCCGATGCAGGATGAAGCATCGCTTAGAGACTTAAGCATTACCGCTCAAGACTGTGAAATGGGGATGATTTTGATTGATTCTGAAAATCCTCAGCAGCGCTGGCAAGGCAGTAATGCCGCCGAAGAAATTGGTCGTTTGCTGCCTGCGGGAGATGTTTTTGTTGCAGCTTATCGCGCCTTGCCAGGGCTGAAATGGGGCGGCGATCGCGTCTATGAACAGGTTCGCGACAATCGATATACTTGGTTTGGCAAACGCGATCGCGTCTATCAATCTCTTTATCCAGTCTGTCTTTCTGAGTCGTGCAAACCTTGAACGATATGGCTTGTTGACAACACCCTGCCTTAAAGAACTTAGAATTTTTTGTTGCAGATAAATTATTCTTTGGGCACTCTAAAAGCAATCAAGCCAGGGTGTTTCGCAATGAAAACAGGTAGTAAAAAGCACGGTAGTCCGCCCATTCGACAAGTCAAAAACCGTGATTTATACGGATTTACAATAATCGAAACCTTGGTCGTGATCATTATTATTGGAGTGTTGGCTGCGATCGCCAGTCCTGTATGGACATCACTACTCACTAAGCAACGTCTTAATGCTGCCAGAAATGAAGCTTTTCAGGCAATGCGAACGGCTCAACATAATGCCAAGCTCCACCACGTTGACTGGCAAGTCAGCTTTCGTGAAGTCAACGGACTTGTGCAATGGGCTATTCATCCAGATAGTGCTCTTCCCAGTGATTCTCTCTGGCATAGCCTCGATTCCAACGTACGCATTGATCAAGGAACAACTTTCTACTTTGATGGGACTAATAAAATCTATCGCCTACGTTTTACTCACTTAGGACGCGTTAGCGGTCAACTAGGACGCATTACTTTTTCAGGAAAAACTGACAGAAAAACTCAACGCTGCGTTATTATTTCAACCCTATTAGGAGCCATGCGGGAAGGTGAAGAACAAACTAGCTCCAATAATAGTAAACCCTGTAATTGATGCTAATTGATGATCAAAAAATGATGCGGATATAAGAAAGGACACTTCTTATATCCGCACTTACACTAATGGGCGGGAATTAAGCCTACTAGTACTCACTCAATAATTCCAAAACTACGGATCGATAACTACGGTCGCGTTAGCTACTAATGGGACTTAAGAAACAATTTGCTAAGCAATGTTTTTTAAGCGTATACCTATTTTGTTCTACATATACACATTAGAAACCATCCTTGATACTACAGGTAGCGTCAGCAACTATTACTAAACCTTCAAGTTTACTTTTTCAATTAAATAGTGTTCTCAAATGTCTTAAAAGACAGACTGAGTAGTAGAATTGTATTAAGAAGGGACACCTTCAAAGAATATGCGGATTTACCTTGTAAAGGTAAATGTATTACTGCTTTTGTAGGGCAGTGTCTTGAATTGAAGAGATAAAATCAATTGGTTGCTGAATTGCAAATCAAGCATGAAGTTCTCACTCCTCCATTGAAATGGGCTGGAGGAAAACGGTGGCTTGTACCCACTTTACATACTATATGGAGACACTATTCCTACTGTAGATTGGTAGAACCTTTTGTTGGCGGTATGGCAGTTGCGCTTGGGCTAAGTCCTCAAAAGGCTTTGCTTAACGATTTCAATTCACATTTAATGAACTTTTATTTTTGGCTGCAAAAAGGGCTTTATATTGATGTGAATTTTGAAAATGATTCGTGCTATTACTATTCGTGCCGTGAACGATTTAATCAACTCATTTTTAATGGGGAAGCGAACAGTAAAGAGGCTGCTAATCTGTTCTATTTTATGAATCGTACAGGATATAACGGACTTTGTAGATTTAACAGTAAAGATCAGTTTAACGTTCCTTTTGGTCGATATAAAACGATTAATTACCCTAAAGACTTTTCAGAGTATACTCCCACCTTAAAAAGATGGGATTTTTCTTCAGTAGATTTCTTGGAGTTACCCTTAAAACCCACTGATTTTATTTATGCTGATCCTCCCTATGATGTTCAATTTACTCGATACAGTGCTACCGATTTTAAGTGGGAAGATCAAATACGCTTAGCTGAATGGTTAACCTGTCATAGCGGACCCGTTGTTGCATCGAACCAGGCAACGGAGAGAATTATGGAACTTTATCAAAGCCTTGGTTTTTCAATCACTTTTTTAGAGGCACCTAGGCGAATTGCCTGTAATGGCGATCGCAAACCCGTAAGAGAGATTCTTGCAACCAAAGGAATTAACCTTTAATTGATTAAAGGTTTAACTCATTCAATCAAGCGCCTGAAACCTTATAAATCGCCGAGTAGTAATACAGCTTTGTCATTTTGAAATAAGACAATTGGCTCTAGTGGAGTTGTTAGAAAAATAGGAGTATTGTCTACTTTAAACTGGGGAACGACTTCTCCCTCACCCACTCCACCACATAGAGGTTTAATGGTAGAAGCATCCATGGTATCAGAACCATTGGTTTGGCAATAAACTGAATAATTAGTGACTAAAAAGCCTAGCGTAGAAGAGGCTGAAGTATGATGAGGAAACTGCGCTAAAAGTTCGGTTTTAGTGGTGTGTGGGCGCATCTGAACAAGCGGTACCGCTGAAACTTTGCTTGTCGCCAGCGCGATCGAAAATGAAACAAATGCACTGGTGACAGGGACCAAAACGATGGTTTTACGAATTACAGATTTCAGCGTAACGTTCAAAGAATTAAGAAGTGAAGCAGATGAACAGGGTTGACTGAACATAAATACATTCCTTTTAGAAATGGAATAGTACACACTTCAAATCTAGAAGATCTGTTGTATTTAGTCCCTATTGATTTAGATAGACTTTGCTCAATAGTAAGAAAACTGAAATTTTAGATGCTATTTTATCGATCGATACCACTGGGCAAGGGTTGCGGGAGAAATGCCAATGAAATAGCCCAGAATTATTAACTGGTTTCCGAAGGTGGTTTTGAAAATGCCAAATGTTTGCCAGCGGCGATCGGACGTGGAAACAGTCGCTGCTGCGATCGCTACTTTTCCGAGTTTATTCAACCGTTGCACTAACACAAAGTCTTCCATAATAGGCAGGTTAGGAAACCCACCCAGGCTATGAAAAACCTCAGTTTTCAAAAAAATTCCTTGATCTCCATAGGGCATATGCAACCAGTGCGATCGCCACTTAACGCCCCACTCCACCAGCCGCAAGCCGATCTGAGACCCGGCGATCGCTAAATTGAACGCTCCAGCAATCACTTTAGGTTGTCTCAAAGTTTTGTGAATTAGCTCGTCGTAGCCTAAGGGTAGACGAGTATCCGCATGGAGGAACAGCAAATTCGGAGCCGTGGCGGTCGCTGCTCCAGCATTCATTTGAACGGCGCGCCCTGGTTGAGATTGAATCACCACTGCCCCAAACTCCTTGGCAATCTGAACCGTGTTATCCCTGCTGCCGCCATCCACCACAATTACCTCAACCTCTGGGGCTGTATTCACAACTGCCAAAGTTTGAGCTAAGTGGGCACTTTCATTCATTACTGGAATCACAATTGCGAGAGATGCCACTAGAACAGCCACTCTACAACATAAAAGCTGAGAAACTCGTTGGGCGATCGCATTGCACTAAATCACCTTAGTTTGCTCTTAGAGCCTATCCGAAAAGTCAGTAAGAGTGAGATTAAATCCTATGTTGATA
>QBMH01000358.1 GCA_003249025.1 Leptolyngbya sp.
TACGCTCTATCCCTCATGCAGCAAGCTGTCTAGCTAGGTTGTCACCCGTTAAGGGTCTTCTCGCCCGGTGGAACGACTTGAATCCCATCAGCGGCTGCACGATTCGCTTGATATTTCGGTTTGAATGTATGCTCGTTCTACTTAAAGTAAATAGCCATCCGAGTTCTTCAAGAACTCGGACATCCCTGGGAAATACGCTTATGGCTTCTTCGCTTTCCAAGTGCCGCCATAGATATAAAGTGGGTTGTTTTGGCTGACAACTTTCCAGCAAGCAGGGCAAATAAATACCCAAGTTTTAGTATCATCTTGCTGAACGCGATAGAAAATGGAGGATTGCTGAGTACAGCGATCGCAATTTTTTTCTCTCACCCGCCGACCCATTTTCCTAATCCCTAGCTCACGCCACCAACGACGCTTTGGGACGGGCAAAAATCATTCGTCCTGCTGAAGTTTGCAGCGCACTCGTGACAATGACTTGAACTTCTCCACCGCCCAAATAGCTGCGCCCTTCTTCCACCACAACCATGGTGCCATCATCCAGGTAGCCAATCCCCTGAGTCGGTTCTTTGCCCTCTTTCAAAATCTTCAGATCAATACTGTCTCCTGGCAAATAGCTCGGACGCACTGCCTGAGTCAGGTCATTCACATTGAGAACCTGAACCTTCTGCACCGTGGCAACTTTGCTCAGATTGTAATCAGTCGTCAGCAACGTGCCGTTGATTTCTTGCGCCAGCCTGACCAATTTGGCATCAACCATCGGCACATCATCATAGTCAGCAGAATTAATCACAATGCGATCGGGGTAAGCTTCTCGCATCCGGTTCAAAATGTCCAATCCACGCCGACCGCGCACCCGCTTTTGATCGTTGGACGCATCCGCAACCTGCTGCAACTCCTGCAAAATAAACTGAGGTACGAGCAGTTGCCCTTCTAAAAACCCCGTTGCCAGCAACTCTTCAATTCGACCATCAATGATACAACTGGTATCCAGCAACTTAGTCGAAGCAGGCTTCAAGGTGCCTTCTGAAAACAGCAAGGTTTCAACAGAGTTTGGGTTGATTAGCCTTAACAACGCTCGCCCATGAGTATCTGCTAAGGAAACTCCCGACACCGCAGATAGGAGACTGCCCACCACTGCAATCAGCGGTTTAATAAACGAAAATTCTGGGGGAATTGGCAGCAAAAACGTAGGAGCCAGCAGCAAATTAGCCACAAGCAAGCCCAGCACCAAGCCGATCGCCCGACTCAACAGCACATCCACAGGCATGGCGCGCACCTGACGCTCTAACCGTCGAAATCCGGTTTGAACGGCGAAGCCCACAACCAACCCAATCAGCGCTCCAAAAGCAGCAATCACAAACTGGAGTGCGCCCTCGTTTGACACTTGCTGCAAAACACTAGCAGGCAGGTCTTCAATGCCATAGAAGCCAATCCCCGCCCCTGCCAACATGAATGAAATGATTATGATTGCATCTAGCATAGATTCAAGTGTGTTAGAGGACGGCTCCCCATGCCAAAAGGCTCAAGGAAATGCCAAGTTGGGCTACGCGCCAATTTGCCCATGATAAATGAAAGATGGAAAAGGACGGGCAACGATTCTGGCTTCACTGACAAACTGACATATTTCATTATACTCTCCACATCTGTTCTCATTGGGACAAAAGTATGCTAGCTGCTTACATCCATATTCCGTTCTGTCGGCGACGCTGCTACTACTGCGATTTTCCCGTATCGGTGGTGGGAGATAAGAATCCTATAACAGGCGATCGCATGAATGGCAGCACTTCCGGCACGATCGCGCGATATGTAGAATTTTTATGTCAAGAAATTCGGCAGCAAGCGCTCGATGTATCTGCTTATGCGAAGCCCCTTAACACCATTTTCTTTGGGGGTGGAACCCCCTCTTTACTGTCAATTGCCCAAGTTGATCACGTTTTGCAAACCCTGGATCAGCACTTTGGCATTGCAGCCGACGCAGAAATCTCCATGGAAGTCGATCCGGGTACATTCGATCGGTTGCAAATTTTGGGCTACCGTACCGCTGGAGTCAACCGGGTCAGCGTGGGAGTTCAAGCATTTCAAACAAACCTGCTGCAAGCCGCTGGGCGATCGCATACGGTCGAAGAGATTTACAGGGCGCTAGACTCCATTCACGCCGCTGGATTCACCAACATCAGCCTTGATTTAATTTCGGGACTGCCCCACCAAACCCTGACCGATTGGCAAGTTTCCTTAGAAAAAGCGATCGCCCTCTCTCCCACCCATATCTCCTGCTACGACCTGACCGTGGAGCCAGTCACCGCCTTTGGTCGGCAATACAAACCCGGCATCAAACCGCTGCCCTCCGATGAAGCCACGGCTGAAATGTATCGCATGGCGCATCAAGTCTTGACCACCGCAGGATACGAACACTACGAAATTTCTAACTATGCCAAACCGGGCTACCCATGCCGTCACAACCGCGTTTACTGGGAAAATCGCCCGTTTTATGGATTCGGTATGGGCGCAACCAGTTATGTTGCCGGAGATCGCGTTGCCCGTCCCCGAAAAACTGGAGAGTATTATAAGTGGGTGGAGGCAGGTGTCAGGGAACAGGGAGGAAATGAAACTGAAACCCGTTCGCGTAGCGTCTCCGTAGGAGTTAACCCGAAACCCGAAACCTTCTCCTCAGATTTGCTGCTAGATACGCTGATGTTGGGGTTGCGCTTGCAGGAGGGATTGGCGATCGCGCCCTTGGTGGAGCAGTTTGGCGAAGCGGCGATCACGCGAGTGTGGCAGCGTTTGCAGCCTTACCAAAAAACGGGATGGGTCGCGGTTGAGCCAGAAAGTGCGATTGAGATGACGGTGATCGCACGAATCAAGCTCACAAACCCTGAAGGCTTCCTGTTTTCCAACATTGTCCTGACAGAGATATTTGAGGAATTTGAAGAAAACTAGAGAAAAATCAGCAGCTAAAAATTAAGCTTTAGTGACAAGAATATTAAAGTGAGATGCCCTAAAAAGAAGTGTTAACTACTTCAAAAAGCTCACTTACAGTCACGGATTAATACACCCGTTCCGCAATTCACTACACATTCGGAGAACTCTTCAGATACTTTGCAGGACTCAGCATGATATTGCTCAATTTTCTTGCGAAGAAGGCGAATGAGCATTTGGCTCTCGTTAACAAAATACAGGACATTTGCATAGGTATAGACATGACCATGAATCAGATGCCATCTGCGAGTTTTGTAAAGTTGATCATAGAATTGCTTGATTTGTGATCTAATGAATATGCTGATAAATTCATCAAACTCAGCATCTAGCGCACCTAAAGCATGGAGTCTAGCAAGTGCCTCAACAAATCTTTCATCTACTACTTTTGTTGGGATTTCGTTGAAAAGATTCCTCAAAAAATGCTCTATTTGTGAGCCAGAAAAAAGCAAAGATTCAATTTCATTCAGCAAACCACGAGCCTGATCAATATTCATTTTGAGTACTCAATGTTTCAGTTTTTTAGAAATCTAGGACAGAACACTAACTATTGAGATAGTCCATAACTTGTTTGTCAAAACTCTCGAAGAATTGAGCATCTTGTTGGTGGACTTCCTCAAGAAGAGGATTGCGTTTAGTAAACGCATGGCGATCCAGAATTTGACCGATCTGGTTAATCAGTTGGAAGGCACCACATGCCAACAGGGGAATAGAAATAACATTTAAGAGAGGAATCAAAGCAGGAATAAATGCAGGCACAGCAGCAAATGCGCCGCCACTAACTCCTCCGACAACAGCACCTTCAACAGTGTTTATGAAAACTGCTGCGATCGCTTCGGTAATGTTATAAACTTGTTGTTTTGCCCTAAATAGATAAGCCGAACTCA
>QBMH01000359.1 GCA_003249025.1 Leptolyngbya sp.
ATTAAACGACTGGCTCGCAAAACCATTTGCTTTTCCAAGTCAGTGCTGATGCATGATGTGGTCATTGGGTTGTTTATTAATCGCTATGAGTTCGGCTTATCTATTTAGGGCAAAACAACAAGTTTATAACATTACCCAAAGTTTTAGGAGTTTAGTCTTAATGAAGAACAGTGACGCAGTTGCTATGGGTACTGCTGGTGTAGCAGGTGCTGCTACAGGTGTCGTAACAGCCTCTACAGTTTACGGAGGTGCAGTTGCTGCTGTAAATGCCGCTGGCGTATATGGAGCAGCAGCTACAAGTTCCGCTTTAGCAAGTTTAGGTGGAGGTGCTCTTGCGGCTGGTGGTGCTGGGATGGTTGGTGGAGTTGCAGTTGTAGCTGCATCTGCTTCCTTACCTGCTGCTGTTGTAGGTGCCGTTGGGTTTGGTATTTACAAGCTATTGAAGTCTTAGAGTTCACCCAGCCTCAGAAGTGAAGGTAGACACAATTAAGCTTTCTACTCCGTTTTTGTTTTTATGCTGACAGGAGACTAACACTTCACGGCAGCGGACGGTCGAAAGCCGCTGGTGCTGAGTTCAAGGTTACCTGCCGCCGCTACCTGGGGTTGAGTTAAACTCAGCGGAGCAGTCACCCACTCCGCTGAGTTTAACTCAATCCCTACATTGCCCAAATTCGGATGGATGAATTGAAATCAACGTTTGGCAGTCAGGTTGAGATCAATTATCACTTTGTATCGGTGTTTGGGGACGCTCATCGTAAGTTAGAAAAGCGCTGGCACGATCGCGGCGGTTTTGAGGGCTACAGCAAGCACGTTCAAGGCGTGGTAGCAAAGTTTAACCACCTGACTATTCATCCTGATGTTGGGGTTGAGTAAACTAGTAAAACTGCCCTTAACTGTCAGCAGTTAACTTATCCAACTCATCCAGCAACTTAGTAATCTGATCGCACTTCTTGCGATCGCCCCAAGCTCCAGGCTTCTGTAAGCGTTTACTGATAGCGCCCAAGCGTTCGGCAACCACCTTTTCTGGTGATTCCTCTGATAATGCTTCTTCCGCATTTGACTTTAGCGCTTGAATTCTCGTCTTGATTTCACTCAATGGCAGATTCTTCGTGACAACTTGTTTCAGCAAATCCGTCCGTTGCTTCTCATCCTTCACGCGAGAGATCGCCCTGGCTTTCGTGAACTCGATTTTCCCGCCGCGCAGCGCTTGTAAGATTTCTGATGGCAAGTTAAGCAGTGGCAAACGGCTCGTGCGAAAGGATTCAGCCGTAAAGCGACCAATGCCAGCCAGAACTGATTCGATCGTTTGAAATTGGAGGAAAACGTTTCCCTCCAATTCTTGACCGCGATTTTTAGCGTGATTCGCTCGGTTGAGAACAGAGGCAACATCCACCGTACTGCTCCTCAGCTCAATCGCTAGCAGCTCAAGAATACCCTCGGTTTCCTCGATAGGGTTTAAGTCTTCTCGCTGAAGGTTTTCGATCAGAGCAACCTGAAGAGCCTGACGATCATCAAAATCTCGAATGACTACAGGAACTTCCTGCAACCCAATGTCCTGAGCCGCTCGATACCGCCTTTCGCCCGCAACCAGCTCGTAGTTACTTCCAGATGGACGAACCAATAGCGGCTCTAAAATGCCGTGCTCCTTAACCGACTTAACTAGCTGAGCCTGCTTTTCAGGATCAAAATAGCGACGAGGCTGTTGCTTAGGCAACTGAATTTGCTGAATCAGCAACATTTGAGGGGCTTGAACACTCTCAGGGTCAGCAATAAACTTTTGGGCGATCGACGTAGATAGCCCTTGCGCGAGTGATTGTCTTGATTTAACCATTTAGACCATCCAAAGCCTTCTTAAATAATTGCTCAAGCTCCCGTCTGGCGATTCCTGCTGTAGAACCAGATAGATCAAAAACCGTCGCATTTTGCCCGTAGCAATCAGCAATAATTTGTCGCTGATGAAGCACCGTGTCTAAAACCAACACATTAGGCATAAGCCGCAAGACCTCGATCGCCTCATCCTTCAATTTTGTTCCTTTCACTGCCCGATTAACAAACATCACAGCTTTGGGGTGTCCCTGCCGAATTCTTTGCGCCTGGTGCACTAAACGCACAGTATCAGAAGCGCTTTCCAGGTCAACCCCTGTCGGTTGGCAAGGAATCAGCGCTAAATCAGCCGCCAAGATGACAGCTCTAGTTGTTTCAGAAAGAGCCGCTGGACCATCAACTATCACCCAATCGTACGACTCCCCTAATTTTGGTAGTTCATCCAAAAGTTCATCTGGGGCTTGCAAAATCTGATAGGAAATCTCTTGCTCCAACCGTGCCAGCCACTTCGAGGAGGAACATTGAGCATCAGCGTCTACCAGCAATACAGAGGCTTTCTGCTTTTGCAGCCAGCGTGCCAAATGGACAGCAATTGTTGACTTACCTGCTCCACCTTTTTGATTAATAATCGCGACGATCGACATGAGTAAGATCGGAATTACATAGATAGTTTACGGTACACTAACGTTCCTGGTAGTGTACCAGGAAATAAAATTCCATTAGGTCGTGAGAACCTCAGACTTCAAATATACTAGTGTTCTCAACTCTATTAATAAATACTCATAGGTCACAACTGCTCATCCGAAAGGTTACTTTCGACTTTGATGGTTTGCAGCTCCATCTCAAGCTGCTCGACCGTAGGCAGGAGGCTTTTGAGTTGTTCAGGCAAATCGGAACCAATTCTGTGGGTTGAGACACCTATGGGCTGAGTCATCCCTTGAAGTGCTAATTCAGCAACCGTTTTGTTCTTAGATTTGCAGAGAACAATGCCGATTGTTGGTTGATCATCCGGGTGACGCAAGATAGCATTGACCGCCGAAACATAGAAATTCATCTTCCCTGAAAATTCAGGCTGAAACTCAACCATCTTGAGATCAATGACGATAAAGCATCGTAACTTGAAGTGGTAGAAAAGAAGGTCAATCCGGTACTCCTGTCCATCCACCACAAGGGGATACTGACTGCCAACAAATGAGAAGCCGCTTCCCAACTCCAGCAGGAAATCTCGAATATGATCTACTAAGGCTCTTTCCAAATCCCGTTCTTGCGCTGCTTTCGCTAACGTGAGGAAATCAAAGTTATAGGGATCTTTCAGAAGTTGCTGCGCCAGATCCGATTGTGGCTGCGGCAAAGTTCTTTCAAAGTTGGTAATCGCTCCGCCTTGGCGACGATACAGACCCGTATCAATTTGTATCTCCAGAATGCTTCGACTCCAGCCATTGATTGTTGTTTGCTGGATATACCAGAGTCGCTCTGATGGGTCTTTTACCTTCTCAATCAGCACGCAGTTATGAAACCACGGAATTTGTGCAGCAACCTGCTGCACAATTTGCTCATCGGGATAAGCTTCAGCGAATGCCCTCATATATTTGAGATTTCGTGATGAAAGCCCTTTGATATCGGGGAACTCCCGTTTCAAGTCTTTTGCCAACTGCTCGATAATCTTTGCACCCCAGCCTTCCTGCTGCTGCCGCATCAAAATCTCTCTACCAATCTGCCAATAAAGCAGAGTCAGTTCCTGGTTGACTGCCAGTGCTGCCTTAATTTGTGCCTGCCGGATGCGCTCTTTCAGCGATCGCAAAAAGGCAGTGTAGTTTTCGTCGATTGGGAATAAGGAGCCAGATTTCGGCACAAGCAAGTCAACCTTGGGGAACAAATAGATAATAGCGGCTTACAGAACCGAATGAGTTTTACAACTTTGCTTTCGACATTGCATTTTTCTCACCAACTTCGCTCCGTGCCAATCTCAGTTACATCTGCCTCAATGAAACAATCTTCTAAATCTGCTTGACAGTGCATTTCGTCCAGCAGAT
>QBMH01000035.1 GCA_003249025.1 Leptolyngbya sp.
CTCCGAAACTTAGCACCCGAAACCCAAAACCTGGAACCCGAAACCCGAAACCTGAAACCTCTAATCCCTTCTGATTCTTCCCTTTATCTGCTGCCTGAAACCGACTTAGACACCATTTTGGAAGAACTAGAGTCGCTTCAGCCGCAGGTCGCGGTGATTGATAGTATTCAAGCGTTACATTTCAATGCCTTGACTTCGGCTTCAGGGTCAGTGGCGCAGGTGCGGGAATGTACCTCCATGCTGATGCAGTTTGCCAAGCGCCAAAATATTTCGCTGTTTATCGTGGGTCATGTGACGAAAGAAGGGGCGATCGCGGGTCCCAAGGTGCTAGAGCATTTAGTCGATACGGTGCTGTATTTTGAAGGCGATCGCTTTGCCAGTCATCGATTGCTGCGATCGGTCAAAAATCGGTTTGGACCCACCCACGAAATTGGCGTATTTGAAATGGTGGATCAGGGCTTGCAGGAAGTGTTGAATCCGTCAGAGTTATTTTTGGGCAACCGTGAAGAAGTTTCGCCGGGAAGCGCCACGATTGTCGCCTGTGAGGGCACCCGTCCAATTGTGGTAGAACTGCAAGCCTTGGTTAGCCCCACGAGTTACAGTTCGCCTCGCCGCTCCACCACGGGCATTGAGTACAATCGGCTGTTGCAAATTTTGGCAGTGCTGGAAAAACGAGTGGGCATTCCATTGTCGAAGTTGGATGCTTATGTGGCTTCATCGGGTGGGCTAAACGTCAGCGAACCCGCCGCAGACTTAGGCGTGGCAGTGGCAGTAGTCGCCAGCTTTCGCGATCGCCTGGTCGATCCACGCCTAGTCTTGATTGGCGAAGTCGGTTTAGGGGGACAGGTGCGTCCCGTTTCACAAATGGAACTGCGGCTGAAGGAAGCGGCTAAGTTGGGTTTTAAGCAGGCGATTATTCCAAAAGGTCAATCCTTTTCCCTTCCTGGTTTCGAGGTGATCCAGGTGTCGCGGGTGGTAGATGCGATCGCCACTGCCTTAGGCGGACGACCTGAGATTGAGGAAGATTTCGATTAATCTAGAATCGGCAACTATTCACCGCCTGTTTCCGTCTTGCCGTCAGTGATTTTGTCTGCGCCCACTTTTTTGGAGAATTGTCATGCTGAGGAGTTTACAGGTTGGGTTGGGCGCGATCGCTGTATTGAGCAGTGTCATGCTAGTCACTACAATTCACGCCCAATCTAAGTTTAAGGGAAACCTAACCGTTGAAGTGGATGGACTACAAAACCAAAACGGTCTCCTTTGTGTTCGGTTATTTGCGGATAGCAAAGGCTTTCCCGAAGGAGATGGAAAATCCACGAAGCGAGAGTGCGTCAAAATTACCGAGGAACCGATGCGGTTTTCCTTCAAAAATCTGGTGGCAGGCAGCTATGCAGTGGCTGCATTTCACGACGCGAATGGCGATCGCAAATTGAACCGCAACGCCGCCGGAATGCCCACCGAAGGCTATGGTTTTTCTAATAACCCGGTGATCAAAACGGGACCACCGAAATTTGGTCAAACTGTTTTCTTGGTTGCTGGTCCCAATACCGGAGTCAAAATTCAAATGAAGTACGGCATTTAGCAATAGGAACATAGCGTACGATCCCTTGCTCCATTCGATCTGGACTATCAAAAAACAGCATGGCTGCTCCTTTTAGGTGTTACTTGAACCACATACCCACGCTCAGATTCAGACGGACAGGTGATTACTGGTGCGATCGCATTATTTCAAAAGTAAACTAGCTCTAAGTGAATGAGGCAATATGGCGATCGCAGTTCGAGCCGCTCAGTTTGATGTGCCAGCGTCGGTTGATCGTCATTGGATTCGTGGCAGTCCGTTCAAAACTCATTTGTTTAACAGCTTACATTTGACCCTGCCGGCTGTGGAACATTGGATGATTCGGCAGGTCAAGTCTAGCCTCAAATATATTACCGCTCCCCCACTGAGACAAAATGTGCGTGGGTTTATTTTGCAAGAAGCTCAACACGCGGAGCAACATGCTCGATTTGGGCAAATACTCCAACAGCAAGGGTATGAGCTAAAAGCGTGTTTGCAGATGGAGGATTGGATCTTAGCGAGGCTGCAACGGCTGGATTGGCGGTTGAATTTGGCAGCGATCGCAGGTATGGAGCATTTGACAGTTTTACTGGCTGAGGTGGTTCTCACCAGCGATCTGCTAGCAACGGCAGAACCCACACTCAAGGCAATGTTTGAATGGCACGCTGCGGAAGAAATTGAGCATAAAACCGTTGCCTATGAAGTGCTACAAACTGTCAGTCAAAATTATTGGCTCCGAGTTGCAGGGTTGGCGATCGGCTGCGCCTTCGTTTTGGGCTTATTGAATCGGTGTATTTTCACCTTGCTGTATCAGGATCGGTGCCTGTGGCGATGGACAGTTTGGCGAGAGATGGGGCAGTTTTGGCTGACAAAAGAGAAAATGCTGCTGCGATCAGTTCCCCATTGCCTTTGGTATTTGCAACCCAATTTTCATCCGGCGGCAAGGAATTGATCGTAACGAAATGCTGGCTGTTTATTAGATAGACAAATGGGGCTGTCTAAAATAGTGGTAGATAGGAAAGCATTTTAAGGGAGGGTCAGTATGGGGATCGCTACAGTTAACCCGGCGACTGGCGAGGTGGTGAAAACATTTGAGGCGCTTTCGGATGGGGAGATTGAGAGGAAAGTCGCGATCGCCCAAGCCGCATTTTTACAGTATCGCCAGACGACGTTTGAGCAGCGATCGCAGTGGCTCCAGTCGGCTGCTGCCATTTTGGAGGCTGACAAGCAGCGCTTGGGTGCCTTGATTACGCTGGAGATGGGCAAAACGCTGAAAGCGGCGATCTCAGAGGTGGAAAAATGCGCGGCGGTCTGTCGGTTTTATGCAAAAAATGGGGCGCAGTTTTTGGCAGATGAAGCGATCGCCACTGATGCCAGCCATAGCTTTATTCGCTATCAGCCCTTGGGGATTATTCTTGCCGTCATGCCGTGGAATTTTCCCTTTTGGCAGGTGTTTCGGTTTGCGGCTCCAGCACTCATAGCGGGCAATGTGGGCTTGCTGAAACATGCGTCTAATGTGCCCCAATGTGCGTTGGCGATCGCGGAAATCATCCAGCAGGCAGGCTTTCCCGAAGGTGCCTTTCAAGCATTGCTGATGGACTCCAGCAAGGTCGCTGCGCTGGTGGCAGACGATCGCATCAAAGCCGCCACGTTAACCGGAAGCGAACCGGCAGGGGCAAGTTTGGCGATTGCCGCTGGAAAAAATATTAAAAAGGTGGTGTTAGAACTGGGCGGCAGTGATCCTTTTATCGTTTTGCCGAGTGCGGATCTAAAGGCTGCTGCCGCCACTGCTGTCACTTCGCGGATGCTGAACTGTGGGCAAACCTGCATTTCTGCAAAACGGTTTATTGTGGCAGATTCCATTGCCGATGAGTTTGAAAAATTGCTGATTGCTCAGTACAAGCAGCTAAAAGTGGGTGATCCTATGCTGCCGGATACGGATTTGGGTCCACTGTCTACGCCCAAAATTTTAGAAGACATCGATCGCCAAGTGCAGGCGATCGCCCAGAAAGGCGCACGAATTCTGGTGGGTGGCGCTCGACTCGATCGCCCTGGCAACTACTATCAGCCCACATTAATCACGGATATTGTGGCAGAGAATCCTCTGGGACGAGAAGAATTTTTTGGTCCCGTGGGGCTGCTGTTTCGGGTGGCAGATATTCATGAGGCGATCGCCCTGGCAAATAGCACCCCTTTTGGTTTAGGCTCTAGCGCTTGGACTAATGACCCGACTGAGCAGGAACAGTTAATCAACGGCATTGAGGCGGGTTGTGTGTTTATCAACGGCATGGTGAAGTCTGATCCGCGTTTACCTTTTGGCGGCACCAAGCGATCGGGTTTTGGTCGAGAGTTGGGCGTTCACGGAATTCATGAATTTGTGAACATTAAAACGATTTGGGTGAAATGATCCTTTGAGGCGCTTTGCCCTGGGCAATTCCGGCGTAGCCAGATCATCCACAAGCTGAATGTGCCCCCGCCGAACCCCATGCAGGATGCGATCAATCGCCCGCTTCTCTTCTTCATTAATCAGAGCATTACACAGTACCACCGCAAGTCCATACCGATCTGCCAAAGTCAGCTTATGACTCGTTATGGCTTGCATGAAGATTTCAGAAAATGCATTGGGCAAAAGTTGGTAAGAACTCATGATTAGGATAACAACTAGGTATCCTACCATACCTTTTTGGTCTTACATCCTGGTGAAATTCACAATCTAACTTTAAACTTTCCAGAGATTTTTCTTAATCAGCGAGGTTCAGCTAAAGAAGCCCTATTTGGAAAAACACATCACCCTAGCCCCACCGTTTTAATCAATCGAAATAGACTGAGGTCCACTTTTGCCGTTGTGAGTTGTTGTGGAATAGGAAGGAGAACTGCTTTGCTTATCAAGCCAGCCTTTGATCGGCTCATCGGCAAGGTTCAATCGCAGTAGCCCAGAAAATAATCCGCCCATGAAAGCAACGGGCTGTTGAGTCAGTTCTTTGAAAATAGGAGTGAGTTCGTCGAAAAACATTGCAAGGTTCCTTTGCTGAAATCGGGGTGAGAAACTGAAGAGTGAAAACCAGGTAGTTCCTTTGAAGATTGTAGCGTTGGTTAAAAGCGAACTGGTACAGTTTTGTTCGCGTAGCGTCTCCGCAGGAGATATTCTAAGTTCTGAGTTTTGAGTTCTGACTGCAAAAACTATGTGTTCCACTCTTCTCGCCTATCCATCGAAACGAGCCATGCGATAAGCGGCAATTCCACCCCCTGCCAAGATGATTGCAAAAATAGGCGGAATTATGGGAATCCAGCCTTGATAGCTAAATACGCTAATTCCCACAAGAACCACGATCGCAATCAATCCAACTTCCCCAATTAACACCCAAACAGGACGACGTACTGCAAACCAAGCGATCGCACCCGCCAAAACTGCCCAGCCGCCAATCCACACTATTTCAATCTTATTAGACCAGTACCAAATCGGCGATTTGCCATCCAGTCCAGCATTTAAGAACTGGCTAACCATTTGAGCGTGGATTAACACGCCTGGAAGACGGGAATTTTCTGTTTCAGTCGAACTGAACGGTGTGAGAAATAAATCTTTGGCGTTGGCGGCGGTCGTGCCAATCAACACAATCCGGTCTTTAATTTGTTCTGGCGGCACTTGCCCCTTTAACACTTGGCTAAGACTCACCTGCTGAGCCACAGTGCGTCCGCGATAATTCAGCATCACCTGATAGCCCTGATCATCCAGATTTTGATAGCCGCCTGCGTTTTTGCTGAGGGGCGGAAATGGGACGGCTCCTAGCTGGACGACGGTGCGATCGCCTGGACTGGGCTGCAACTGAATGCCCTTTTTTGCCAGATACATTTCTGCTAGCCGCAACGAAAAGGAATGATAGGTAGTGGTGTTCAAATCAGCAAACATGAGATTGCGCCGCACGACACTATCGGCATCCAGTACCACATCATTAAACCCAACGCGATCGCTGGGAATACCCGGTGGTGCGGGGGTAATAGGTGTCCCAAGATTGGTGATCGTGACAATGTTGGACGCTTTCAAGGCAGTCAGCAGTTGCGATCGCCCTGGCGGTTGAGGAATATCTCGAAAAATATCTAGCCCAATCGCTCGCGGTTGATGGCGCTGAAGTTGAGCAATGGTGGCGGCGATCGCCTCGTCAGATAGGGGAAATCGCTTTTGTGCCTGAATATCTGCCTCAGTAATGCCCACCACCAGCAAACGCGGATCGGGTTCAGGCTCCGGTTTACTTCGCATGTTCCAGTCATAGGCAGCAATTTCCATCGGTTGCAACCAGCCCAAGTTTCTAGCTCCAGTCACAATGGCGATCGCCATCAAGCTGACACTGCCAATCATTAAAACAGCTACCCTGCGACGATGGCGTGGTTTGGTTGGAATGTCGATGATTTCAGAAGGATGCGCCCCCTCATTTGCCAGAGTGTCCATCTGAGTAAATGGCAGCAGCGTCTCATCAGTGCCCAGCGTTGGCGCATCTACCAGTGCAGTCTGATCAAGCGCCTGCAATACCTCTGCCGCCGACTGAAAGCGTTGATTGAAGTGATAGCGCACCATTTGGTTGAGAATCCGGGCAAGCCATGGGGTCACCACTGCGCGATCGCGCCAGATGACTTCTCCGGTAGTGGGATGAGTCGGCAATTGGGACGGGTGCAGCCCAGTGAGTGCTTGGATGGCAGTGATGCCCAAGGCATAAATATCGCTGTTGTATCGGGGTTTGCCAGCCAGTTGCTCACTGGGACCGTAGCCTTGAGTGGCAATGCCCACGGTTAAATTCGTCTGTCCCGTTCCTTGGAGCAGTTGCGTTTGCATTTCCTTGACTGCACCAAAGTCGATCAACACGATGCGGTGATCGTGCTGCCGTCGCATGAGGTTGCTGGGTTTAATGTCACGATGAACAATGTTGTGCTGGTGGACAAACTCCAAAATTTCCAGCACATCTCGCAGCAGGACAATCACTTCAACTTCTGTCAACTGCTTTAAGGCTACTAGTTCTTCACTCAGGGGTAGCCCTTCAACATATTCCTGCACTAGATAAAACTGATTGTCTTCTTCAAAATCTTGCAGTAGGGCAGGAATGCGATCGTGTCCGCCCAACCTTCTGAGGATTTCCACCTCATTAAAAAACAGACGACGGGCAACATCCAGAAATACTGGATCTTGACTGGCAGGCTTCAGTTGCTTGATAACGCATTTTGGGTTTCCCGCTTGTTGAATATCTTCAGCTACATAGGTACGCCCAAATCCACCGCTTCCCAATACATGAAGCAATCGATAGCGATGATTCAGCAGCGTTTCTGGCATCAATTTTGAGTTAATGGAGAATGAATCAAGCAGCACCTATAGTTCTGATCATGCCTTTGTCAGCGAAATCAGCATGATTAGTAAAGTATGCCTAAATTCTCCTAGATTTCTTACTTCTCCGGAAAAGACAGAGGCGCGATCGCGCCTCTAATCAGGTTGTTTTACTCGCTTTTGGAAAACGCTCAATCTGAGCATAGCCACTAAAAATAAGCTGTTTGCCCTTTGTTTCCAAGCGATTGATCCGCATCATCACGCCATCTAAATCGAATCGATCCAAATCCACCATGCCATTCAGGATTTCGGCAAATGCCTTGGTTAAAACCTCAGAAACACCCCGCATCTCTTCCGGCACTACCTCTGGCTCAAATTGAGGATTTTGGAACAGCAGCTTACGACGACGTTCTACATCCAATGTGGCGCTGAGGCTAATCGGCACAGTTCCATTCGGCAAGGTCGTTTTAGCAAAAATCGTCAGCCGATTCTCTGGCAAAAGCTGCACGTTAATGTCGGTAAAAGAGACGGGTTCGCCGCCAGAAAGTTGCATCAACTCAGGGTTGGTTAGATTTTCCTGGTGTTTTCTCACTAATTCTGCTGTGAAAGCATGATTAATTCCGGCTTCGGTGAGTGTCACTTGAGCAACTGCCTGGGTAGGCTGACGCAGCCGAATATTGCCTGATAAAACAGACCCAAAATCGATGGAAACAGCATCGGTTTCAAACGACATCTCCTCAACTTGAAAATCTCGCCGAATTACGACATTCCGCCCCTCCATGCGGAAATTATCGATACTTCCCTGAAGCAGCTTGCTAGAAGGATTGCACCGAATGACCACCTCAACTGATTCACTTTCAGTAAACAGGTGTCGAATCGATTGGCTGGCAACTGTGTTGAGCATTCGCTCTCCAAAGTCACCGCCCGGTTTTGCAGTGAAGCCACCAAACATACCTGTCACTTTTTCAGATACAGTTCACCTCATTGTGTAACAAACCATGAAGAACTGGCAACGTTGCTGGGATTAATTTCTCGATGTGAGAGATTGAGATTCTTCTATTCGCCTCTATTTTTAAATTTCAATTTCTCACTAAAGCCTCAATTTGCTATCATAGGCAAGCAGCACATGCGGATGTGGCGGAATTGGTAGACGCGCTAGATTTAGGTTCTAGTTTTTCACGAAGTGAAGGTTCAAGTCCTTTCATCCGCATTTCACTATTTTTATCGGTTGCCTTGGGTGTTGTGACTGTAACCATAAGTTGTCCGATTCGGACAACTTATGGGGTTATGTTATGGACCTATGGTTAGTGTTGGCAGAGCTAAACTGCATCAGACAATTTGGATCAACTAGCCACAGGTCTAGCGCACTACCAAGCAAAATCAGTGGATGATGAGAATGTGGGTAGTGCTGTCGCAAGAGGTAAATGGCAAATTACTGAAGCTGAAGTAAGTAAACGATCACGCACTTTAATAAGAAAGTTTCTAACTTTTGGACAACTTAATCCGTATTAATTTGAACTTTTGGACAACTTATGATTTCAAAACCTTTAGCTCACATCTGTGACGTAACAGAAAAATCAGGACTGTAGCTATCTCATTGGACAACTTACTGGTTTCAAAAACGGACAACTTATGGTTACAGTCACAGAAGGTACTTTGGATGATTTTTCGCGGAGATCGCCCTCAGTTTTGCTAAAGTGGCAGGGATATTGCCCGTTGAGCTTAGTGAAACACTCATGGTTGCCCAGAAAACAAAGTCTCCTCTTCTGCTAACGGCTGGAACCGCTGCATTGCTGGTCGCTGGTGGCGGTGGGGCATATTGGTATTTATCTCAGCCTAAAGCCGCTCCTGAAGACCTGCCAGTTGGGGCGGATATGATTCCGCAAGATGCCCTGATAACAATTTCGGTGACCACAGAGCCGGGGCAATGGCAAAAGTTGCGCGAGTTTGGCACGGTTCAAAGTCAGGCAGTCTTTGATAAAAGTTTGGCGGATGTGCGCGATCGCGTCCTGACCGCGAATGGATTTGACTATCAGAAAGATATTCAGCCGTGGGTTGGCAGGGAAGTCACGGTGGCATTTTTGGGACCCAGGGCACCCGTCACTGCTCCAGCCATTCCGCCCAATCAGCAGTCGATTGTGGTGGTGCTGCCGATTCGTGATCCACTGAAGGCAAAGGAAATTTTAGAACAACCGCGTCCCCAAGGCGGCAAGCTCAATAATCGCAGCTACAAAGGCTTTGATATTAAGGAAACCCAGGGAACGGCGCAGGCATTTTCGGCAACGGCGATCGATGGCAAATATCTTTTAGTGACCAATGATCCCAAAGCCACCGATCGCGCGATCGATGCCTACAAAGGGGAAGCCACCCTGGCAAAAACTCCAGGCTATAATCAGGCGCTGGGTCAAATCAAAGTGCCTCAGGCATTTGGCAAAGTGTATGTAAATCTACCAGCGGCAGCAGTGGTGACGGCGGCAAATACTGGGCGATCGCTCTCTCCACAAAATTTGGAGCAACTCCAGCAGACTCAGGGCGTTGCTGCGACGGTAACTTTGGAGGCAGAGGGCATCCAGCTTAAAAGTGTATCTTGGCTAAAACCCGACAGTACGCGCAAGTTTGAGGGTAAAAACACCGCTACTGTGATGCCGAGTCTGCTCCCTGCTGACACGATTGTGATGGCATCGGGCGGCAATTTGAAAAAATTTTGGCAGGACTATAGCCAGGGTGCAGCGGCAAATCCGGTTACGCCAATTAACCCAGAGGTGATTCGGTCAGGAATCAAATCCACGGTTGGCATGGACTGGGAGCAAGACTTTCTGCCCTGGATGGATGGAGAGTTTGCGATCGCCTTGGCGGGTGCGCCAGAGGGAACTCCTGCTAATCTGCCCTTTAGTTTGTTATTAATGACCAAAGCCAGCGATCGACGGGCTGCGGAAGCCACTTTGAAGAAGCTGGATGATGCCATGGTGGAGCGCTATAAATTCAAAGTTGAAGAAACGGAGGTTGCTGGAAAGCCAGTGACCGCTTGGACAGTACCCCAAAGCGGAGCGGTGATCAATCGGGGCTGGTTGGATGGCGACATCACCTTTCTATCATTAGGCGCACCGATCGCCAGTGCCATTGTGCCGCGTCCTGCTAAACCGTTGGCAGACAGTGACGCATTTAAAAAAGCGATTCCGGCTGGACTAAACCCAAACAACGGGCATTTCTACCTGAATGTGGATGAGGCAATTAACGCTAAAAAGTTTCCTATTTTGCAACTGCCACCTGGAAACCGAGAACTGGTTGCCGCTGTGCGATCGCTAGGGATTACGGCGGCGGTGAGCGGCGATCGCACCACTCGCTACGATGTGTTTGTGGGTCTGCAAAAAGCGGGGAATCCGAAACCGTTGCCTAACCCAGCGGTTCCACCAATATCGCCAAGTCCGACTCCAGTTATACCGTCGCCCCAATAGCCCCAACCCAAAGGTGAGCAACCCAAAGGTGAGAAGAATCAAACCCTGTCCGTATTGCAGTCAGCATCGTAGGATAGAGGGATAAGAATGATTCGCTAAAAATTTTTGTGGAGAACACGAAATGGATCTGGTTCAACTGCAAGGCATTTTAGACAATGCTTCCTTTGCAGTGCTGTTTATCACGATGCTAGTTTACTGGGTTGGAGCAGCCTTTCCAAACCTGCCCTATTTGGCTATCGCGGGCACTACGGGCATGGCGATCGCCAATCTTTGCATGGCGGCACTGTTGGGCGCACGCTGGCTAGAAGCCGGATACTTTCCCCTCAGCAACCTGTATGAATCTCTCTTCTTCTTGACTTGGGGGATTACCACAATGCATTTTGTGGCAGAGCAGATGAGTCGCAATCGCCTCGTGGGTGTAGTAACTGCACCGATTTCAATGGGCATTGCTGCTTTTGCCACGTTGACATTGCCCACAGAGATGCAAGCCTCTGCTCCATTGGTGCCAGCGCTCAAATCTAACTGGCTAATGATGCATGTCAGCGTGATGATGTTGAGCTACGCCACTTTGATGGTCGGGGCGCTGCTGTCGATCGCGTTTTTGGTCGTCACCCGTGGTCAGGCGATTGAGCTAAAGGGCAGTTCTGTCGGCACAGGCAGCTATCGCGATCGCAAATATCAACTGCGAAAAGCAGGTGAACCCATCGGCGAAGGTTTGGCAACCGAAATGACGGCTGCATTTTCTAATAATGGCTCTGTTGCGGTCATGGAAGCTCCAGCGATCGCAGTCACCCTCTCACCTCAGCGTCTCAGCTTGGCAGATACCTTAGATAACATTAGTTACCGTATGATTGGGCTGGGATTTCCCTTGCTCACCATTGGTATCATTGCCGGAGCGGTTTGGGCAAATGAAGCGTGGGGTTCCTACTGGAGTTGGGACCCGAAGGAAACTTGGGCACTGATTACCTGGTTGGTGTTTGCTGCCTATTTGCACGCTCGGATTACCAAAGGTTGGCAAGGTCGCCGTCCCGCCCTACTAGCAGCAGTAGGTTTTTTGGTCGTTTGGGTCTGCTATTTAGGCGTGAATTTGTTGGGGAAAGGGCTTCATAGTTACGGCTGGTTTTTCTAAAATGGATGAGTTTCAACCTTTGGATAATGATGAAGTGCTGTTTGTCAGCCTGGGTCGGGTGTTGATGGCAAACCCTACCTTTAAAGTAGGCGAGTTTATTGATGCGTTGGCACAGGCAATCAGCGATCGCGAAGAAGACTGGGTCGAAGAAAACGAAGGCTGGTTTAACGACGGCTTAGACTGTCAAGCCTTGCGGTTTAGCGGTCAAGGCTGGCAGCGCGGTAGAGTTCGTATTCGGCTAGAATTTTCACCCGATACGCCCAAAGCACGACTCCCCGAACGACGCATGACCGAACAACCCCGCCGCCTAGGGAAATTAGAGCCACGCTCCGATGTCCCTTCCCGCAGCGATCGCGAGGATATTTATCGCTCTGAACGTTCAGAGTCAAACTTGGAAGACTTTTATGGTAGTCCTGATGATGATTATTAGCCCCTAGTCCCCTCTTAAATGAGTCATCTTGCCGCAGAAAATTCTCTTCCTTCCTGGACAGTTCTGCACGCTCATTTGCACCAAAGCCTAAAAAAAAGACTCTTGTTAAAGCGGGGATCGCGTATTTTAATGGCGGTTTCCGGTGGGCAAGATTCTCTTTGTTTGGCAAAATTGCTGTTAGATTTGCAAGCGAAGTGGGGCTGGGAACTGGCGGTCGCCCATTGTGATCATCGCTGGCGATCGGATTCAGCGGCGAATGCTTTGTTTGTGCAAAACTTAGCTCATCAGTGGCAGATTTTCTATTTCGAGCAAACGGCTGAAGTGGTTATATCCAGTGAAGCAGCGGCGCGTGAATGGCGCTACCAAAGCTTGATGCAAATTGCTCAGCAGCAGGACTACGACACCATTGTTACGGGACATACCGCTAGCGATCGCGCCGAAACATTGCTCTACAACCTGATGCGTGGAAGCGGCGCAGATGGCTTGCAAGCGTTGACCTGGACGCGATCGCTAACTGCAAACCTTCAGCTAGTTCGTCCACTGTTGAGCGTGACTCGTGCCCAAACTGCCCAGTTTTGCCAGGACATAGGACTGGCTATTTGGGAAGACAGCACCAACCAAAACCTAGAGTTTGCCCGGAATCGCATTCGCTTAGAACTGATTCCCTATCTGCAAGATCACTTTAATCCTCAAGTGGAGCAGGCATTAAACCAAACAGCAGAATTGCTGCAAGCCGAGGTGGAATACCTGGAAGCAGAAGCCAGTCAGGTGCTTGAACGGGCAGAGTGGAGTATTGAGGGACGGTCTGATCGGTTCAATCGGAAAATTCTACAAACAGCACCGATCGCAATCCAACGCCGCGCTGTTCGTCAACTTTTGCAACAGAGTTTGCCGGAAGCTCCGAATTTTGAACAGATTGAAAAATTAGTTGGGCTGATTTCAGCCCCTAACAGATCGCAAACTGACCCGTTCCCAGGAGGTGCGATCGCTCAGGTAGAAGGAGATTGGATCTGGCTACGGAGTGCCAATTCTACGGATTAGTCAAACTGCTAATTACTTGACGAATTTCAGTAATTGCCTGCTGTTGAGAGTCGGCTGCTTCTTGTCCCTGTGCCATGCTGCCTGCGATCGCCTCCAGCTTTTGGCGCATCCCATCGGTAGTATCCTGTATGGGCTGAAGCATCTCTTGATAAGTTGCAACTTTACCGATCACTTCAGAATCGGCTTTGCGGCGATTTAGGAGTTCATCTTCCAGGCGCTTTACCTCATTACGCTTAGCTTCTTGATCCGTTGCCTGATTATTGACAATATTTTCCGTCTGTTGAATTGCCGCTTGTATCTGCGTAATTTGAGCTTCAAGTGCCTGTAACTCATCGGCTTGCTGCTGACGTTGAGCATCAATTTGAGTCAAGATCGGTTCGAGGTCGATCACGCTCTCATTGCTTTCCGGGTCGGCGAGTCCTTGACGACGGCGAAGAATTGACTGGTGCTGGTTGAGAAACGCTTTCCGTTCTTGGAGGCTGCGCCGCTGCCCAACCAAGGTCTCATACAGCATCTGATACCCATCTTGCTCGTCCGACATCTCATTTTCTAAATTGAGGCGATCGTACTCATTTGCCGCCTCAACTTTGGCTTTAATGTCATTAATTTCTTGTTGCTTCGATCTCAACTCTTCCTCTTGACTTTCCACAAAGCTTTCAAGCTTCAATAGTTCGTTTTCTAGATCCTGAACCACCTTTTGCAGGTCGTCCACTGGCATTTTTTCCAGTACTTCCACATCCACAGGAAAACCAATCTTCACATGGTCAGAGGTTGCTGCCAATCGATAGACTTGCTGATGCAGTTCATCATGGCTTTGAAGCTGGCTAGACAGCAGCCTCGCATAATCCTGCTTACCGATCAATGTGGTTTGCTGAGCTTTTAATTCTGCTTTAGCTTGCTCTAAGGCGGTTTGAGCTTGGTGCCACTCTTGCCAGCGATCGCGAATGTTTTGTGCCTGTTGTTCAATGTCATGATTGCTTTGATCAACCTGCGATCGCTGCTGTTCTAAAGTCTGCCAGTGATAGTTCAGCCGCTCTTGATGCTGAGACAAAATTTCAAAAGAGGCATTCAGCGAGTCTCGCACGGGTTCCACGGGGGAAACGGCTCCCGTTAATCGGTTTAATACTTCCTGCAATGTACGTGCTTTATCATCATCCAGGACGGTGGATTGTTGCATCGTTGCCTGCTGCTCTTCCAGGCGGCGCGTTTCACCCCGCAAATGATCCCAAGCCCCTTCTAACTCTTGGCGGTTACGCTCATAAGCTTCTTTTTGCTGGTTAATTTCTTCTTGCGAAGCGGTAATTTCTTGGCGCTGCTGCTCCATTTGCTCAAAGTCTTCTTCCATTTGCTGAAGCTGTTCCCGCCGGGCTTCCATTTCCATTTCCCGACGGTTTAGCTCTTGACTTTGATAGGTCAGCGATTGCTTCCACTGCTCAATCTCTTCTTCTTGGGTTTTAAACTTTTCCTGTAAGCGAGAAAAGTTTTGCAAGATGCTGACTAAAGGACGACCCGCTTCCTGGAGTCGCTGCACTTGCCGATTGGCTGACAGATCCACCAAGACTAAGGCACCCGACCCATAACTGTTCGCTTCATCCGAAGGAATCACTTCGTCGCCAGAAACTGACGACCAGTTTTGCTCTGATCGTTGACAGGCAAGTAATCTAAGTTCGGCTTTGCCACCACCACCTAGCAACCCACCGCTTTTCTTTTGTACTTCTGCTAGATACAGCACGCCAATAATCCCCTTCTCTGTCGTTGCCTAACTAAACTCAACAAATGCACTTGCTAAACTAAGCCTAATTCACAGATTGCTTCAGCAGCCTATGGCTTGCTGATTTTGCTAAGTTGGCAAACTCATCCACATATAGAAACATCTCCACCGTTTTTTGGGTCGTCGCGATCGCCCTATCCTGAAAGCCATTAATCACACCCAAAAGGCAATAACGCTTTAACGCATCATGACGCAAATTCATCTGAATGAACTGTCTGAAGTAATAGACCATAGAACGAGACTGCCTGATTAAACTAGCTTGCCTAACCCAGTTTGCAGGTGATCCAACATGACTAGATATGCACTTACGCCAAACAGCAGAGTCTTGAAAATATCTACACGTAGTCAATCAATCAAGATTTATTTAATCCGTTCAGTTAAACACAGAAACCACTATCAGTAGCAGCATTATGGCAACACGAGGACATTTTGTGCCTTAGCAGAAATAATATCCTAACAGGTACAAACTGAATGACATGGATAAATCATGGATTATTCCAGAGCATTCTGCCAAGTCTTGGCAGAATTAGTTATCAAACCTAAATTTCACTGGAGGCACAATTAATGACTAAATCTTTCAGCTTTCGACCTTTAACTTAGCATCGCTTGTTAGATTTACTAAAGAAATGTAACAAGCGAAGGGACAATCGCTCTATCTATCTGGTTATAAGTGAACCTTTTAAGAAAATAGCCAAACGCACATGCAGGGCAAACTCAGTGAAATCGATATTCGTAGTATTCTGCAACTCATTGAATTGGGACAGCGAACTGGAGAGCTATTCGTAGAAGCCTATCCCTCTCAATCTGCTGCGGTAGATTCGGAGATGGCTCAGACGATGGGGAATCAACATGCCGCTTCCAGTGAGCAATTTTGGTTTGTTTTCTTTTTGAATGGGCAAATTATTTATGCCGCAGACCCCGATGCCCGGTTGCTGCGTCTCCGAGATTACCTCCAGCGTTATGGAGCAGAAAAAGCCCTTAATCCCCTCATGAGCGGGGCGATCGCCACTGCCAACGCTCCTGAATACAGCTATCTTTGGGCGCTGATGGAAAACCATATATTAACTCCTGCCCAAGGTCGCAGTATTATTCAAAGCATGGTGCGCGAAACCTTATTTGATCTACTGAGCCTGCACCACGGCACGTTCATATTTGAAATTGGACAACCCCTGTCTCCCCAACTCACCACCTTTGAAATAGCCCCCTTGCTGACCCACACGATGAAGCAGGTGCAACGGTGGAAACAGTTTTACCCCTATCTTTATTCCACAGAGCAATGTCCGATCATTACAAATGTCGGTGTTTTACAGGAAGCGTTATCAAACCGCACCTTTAATAAACTTTCTAAATTTGCGGACGGGAAAACGACTCTGCGACAAATTGGTAGATACCTTAACCGTGATATTTTAACGGTAGCTCAGGCAATTTATCCCTATATCCAGCAGGGCGTTATTCAACTCACCAGTCCAGAGATTACGGTTCAAAATAACCGCAAGGCGAATGAGTTAAGTAGACAGGCAAATCACCCCTCGCACTCTAAAATTCGCCCACCTAAAATCGTTTGCATTGATGATGGAGTGACTGTTCGGGAAACGGTGAAACAAATTCTGATTCAGCAAGGCTATGAGGTGATCGCGATCGGCAATCCACTCGAAGCATTGAGCCGCGTCTTTCAAATCATCCCCGACCTGATTTTGTGCGACATTACCATGCCTGAACTAGATGGATATGAAGTGTGTGCCATGTTACGCACCTCCACCCTTTTTCGCCAAACTCCCATTATCATGCTCACGGGTAAAGATGGATTTATCGATCGCGTCAGAGCAAAATTAATTGGAGCCACAGACTATTTAACAAAGCCATTTGGCGAAAGTGAGCTCCTAATGTTAGTCGAAAGCTACATTGGTTCAGCCTATGCCGAACGTCAACAATCATCAACTCAATTAACAGGCACCCCAAAAGATGAAGTACAACTTGAAAGAACAAATGTAATTTCATCATCAACGCCACTTAACTCGTAAATGGGGGTACTTTAGTTAGTAGCAGTTCAAGGTAAGCGGCGAATCGCTCTTCCCGTTCACCTTCAAACCGGCAAGCAGGTGGAAAGCATGAGTATAGTTCTGGTTGTCGAAGACAGCGTCACTCAACGGGAAATGATTAAAGACCTCCTCAAAGGAAGTGGTCTTGACGTTTCAGTTGCAAGCGATGGCGTAGAAGCGCTAGAGCAAATTGAAGGGAGTTGCCCTGACTTGGTTGTTCTAGACATTGTGATGCCCCGGATGAATGGGTATGAAGTGTGCCGTCGTCTTAAGGCTGATCCTAAAACCCAGAACGTTCCTGTGGTGATGTGTTCTTCAAAAGGAGAAGAATTCGATCGCTATTGGGGCATGAAGCAAGGAGCCGATGCATACATTGCTAAACCCTTTCAACCAACCGAACTGGTTGGAACTGTTAAGCAATTATTACGAGGATAGGGGATGAGCAAATGGTAGGAATTCCAGACTTTCTAACGGGCAGAGGACATGATCAAGCACCCGAATTTCAGGAGCTTGAGAGTCCCGAAGGTGAGTTGCACTTGCGGTTTTATGTCTCTTCAGGAACTGAATTTGCTTTGCCTGCCACTGGCATTAAAGAAGTTCTTTCTCCACCCCCCGATCGCATCACGCCAATTCCGAATGTTTCCCCCTTACTTTTGGGTACGCTGAATGTACGAGGTCGAGTGGTTTGGGTCGCTGATTTAGGGCAATTCCTCGGAGATTCAGTTCCCCTCAATACCGATAGACCAGAAGTATCGGTTATTGCGGTGGAAGATCAAGATCTAATGCTGGGTCTGGCGGTAGATCGCATTGTAGGCATGGAATGGCTTGATTTGGAAGAGGTGCAAATGTCTCAAAATGTTCCAGATAGTGTTGCCCCATTTTTGAGGGGAGAATGGATTTTAGATAATCTAGCTAGTAAATATCTTCGGTTGCTCGACCAGATCGCAATTTTACGGTCAGCACGGTGGGCAGCATAAGGAGCGATCGCATCATGGCAACACAGCATCGTGAAGTTGGAGGTTCGGTCTTACAAATCGAGGATAGTATAGATGCTATTCGTTTCAGTCTGAGCCATCACTCTGGGAAGCCGAGGTTACCATACTCAACAATCAACTGGGAGAAGGCACATGGGAACAGCTACTGAGTACGCGCAAGAATATCAGCGAGCTCAACTTGCCTACATGAACGGCAGCTATGACGACGCTGCTAAAATCGTTGATCGCTTAATTCAAGACTTCCCAGATGATCCAAGCACCAACTTGCTGCGAGGGCACATTTACTGCTACGGATTGCAGCAATACGACGTTGCAAAAGAGCAATATGAGTCTGTGCTTCACTTAACGGACGATCCCGATTTCACCAACTATGCAAACCAGGGCTTGCAACATTTGGGTGAACAAGCCGGTGCTTCACAGCAAAATTTTGATGAATTTGACGTTAGCGCAAATGCAACATTTCACGACACTTTAGAAGATGAAGAGTTCGGTGGCTCTTTCAACGCCTCGACAAGCTTACAAGATTTTCCTATTATCTCTGACTCATTGGATAGCTTGCCAGATGACAGCTTGATAGATGACATAGATTTTGCCGCGTTTGACAACGATAGTTTCGGCGCTCAAGCCGATGCCCCCTCCAACAGCGGTATCCAGTTTGATAATCCTTTTGGAGAAGAAAGCTTTGTCAATACGGATGAACCTACGCCTGCATTTTCTGATCCGTTTGCTGTTGGACCTAATAACTCCGGGCACAGTCCTAACGCATTTACCACAACAGATCTAGATGCATTTACCACTCCTACCGACATACCGAGCGATGGCTATGAGCTAGACGCTTTCAGTGACCAACAGGATTTTGCGTCAACGTTTGATGAGTTTGATGATGCGTTTACCCCCTTGGATCTGCCGGAGGATGCTCCCTATTCTCCTCCTTTATCGGGTGGAGGGTTAAGCGATCGCCCGTCTGAAGCTTCTAGTGGCATTCGTGGTGGTCTATCTCAGCCGATTGGTGAAGACGACACCCTGTTTATGGGATCTGTTAACGCTTACGACGATGAAGAATCTTCCTTCAATCGTTCTGATGCATCCGTGCCGATGGAGGATAGCTATGGAATGAGCAATTCCGGTACTGCTTCCTATAGCAATTCGTTTAATGATTCCATGGGATCGACGGGTCAAAGTAACGTTGATTTCTTGGATGAATTTGATGAATTTGATGATTTGGGCAATCTGTCTGATTTTGATTTGTCAGAAAATTCAGCAGGGTTCACCCGCCCAGCCGTTGGATCTGACTTTGGGATTCCTTCTGCGACCGATCCGCAAGATTCAGCCATGGATTTTGCCTCATCGAGCGATCGCTCCTTTGTCAACGATGATGAAGTCTTTAGCCTCACCAGCAGCACCGATCAGGTTCCAGCATTCACCCAATTAGATCCCCAAAATCTTGATCCGGCAGTCACCGTGGAACAAGGAATTCTTGCTCCTATGGAGAACGCCTCCATCGCTGCCAAACATATGATTATTGCGTTGGCGGCTGGAATTTGCTCGGCGATCGGTGTTGCTGGCGTGAACTACACCGCCTCTAGCTTTTCTCAAGAAAATCCTGCTGTGGTTGCCCAATTGCGAAATACGGGCTGGATGATGACCGGAGCCGCTGGCATCGCGAGTACTGCCGCAACGTTTGTTTTAGGACAAATTGCAGCCAAACAAATGAAGCGCTCCACTGATGACTTGCAAGCCCAGTTTAATTCCGTTTGCCAGGGCAATTTAAATGCCCGTGCCACCGTTTATGCCGAAGATGAGTTTGGGCAATTAGCGACTGGCTTTAACCAGATGGCACGAGTGATTTTGACGACCACCAGCGAAGCTCAACGGAAAGCAGAAGAACAAGAACAAGCAAAAGAAGATTTGCAGCGTCAGGTAATTCGTCTACTAGACGACGTAGAGGGTGCAGCCAGAGGCGATTTGACGGTGCAAGCAGAAGTGACCGCCGATGTGTTGGGTGCGGTTGCCGACTCCTTTAATTTAACAATTCAAAACCTGCGGGAAATTGTGCAGCAGGTGAAAGTGGCGGCACGACAGGTCAGCAAAGGCTCGACCGATAACGAAATGTTTGCTCGTAGTTTGTCTTCTGATGCTTTACGGCAAGCGGAAGAGTTAGCAGTCACTTTAAATTCGGTGCAGGTGATGACCGAATCGATTCAACGGGTGGCGGAAAGTGCCCGTGAAGCGGAACAGGTAGCGCGGTCAGCGTCAGAAACCGCATTGAGGGGTGGTGAAGCGGTGGAACGAACCGTTGCGGGAATCTTGCAAATTCGGGAAACGGTGGCAGAAACTACCCGCAAGGTAAAACGTCTTGCAGAATCTTCCCAAGAAATTTCCAAAATTGTCGCGTTGATTTCGCAAATTGCCTCTCGAACGAACTTGCTAGCGCTCAACGCGAGTATTGAGGCGGCTCGTGCTGGGGAGGCAGGTCGCGGTTTTGCAATTGTGGCGGATGAGGTGCGACAGTTAGCTGACCGGGCAGCTAAGGCATCGAAGGAAATTGAACAGATTGTACTCCAGATTCAAGGTGAAACTGGATCGGTCATGACGGCGATGGAGGAAGGAACTCAGCAGGTGATTGAGGGCACGAAACTGGCTGAGCAGGCGAAGCGATCGCTAGAAGATATTATTACCGTATCCAATCGGATTGATGTTCTAGTACGTTCTATTACCGCTGACACGGTTGAACAAACCGAAACGTCTAGGGCAGTGGCGCAGGTCATGCAATCGGTAGAATTAACCGCCCAAGAAACCTCTCAAGAAGCTCAACGAGTGTCCGGATCGCTGCAAAGCCTAGTCGGTGTTGCTCGTGACTTGCTCACCTCGGTAGAACGATTCCGGGTAGAAACAGTGGATCGAAAGTAAGACATTATCCAAGAGCGATCGCTCATTCCTCAGCGGATTTCAATAGATGTCAATTTTCAGCAGATCGAGTACATTAAAGCAATCCAGAGTATGGTTTCACAAAAATCATAAAATAAGCGATCGCATTTCTAGCTTGTTTTTCTGGATAGTAACCCTGTTCAGCAAAGATTTTACCCGGCAAAACTTCGCATTCACCCAGTGCATCAATTGTCTACATCACTACCGACAATACGTTTTGCTAGAAACAACACTCTCCGAAGGAATGGAGTACTGCCATGCAGCCTGATCAACAGCAGCGAATCATGGGCTATTTCATTGAGGAGGCGAAAGACCACCTCAATACGATTGAGCAGGGGTTGTTAAACTTACAAGCAACCATTGAAGACTCTGAGACGGTAAATGAAGTTTTTCGAGCGGCTCACTCCATCAAAGGAGGGGCTGCCATGCTGGGTTTGGGTAGTATTCAGCAAGTTTCCCACCGTTTAGAAGATTACTTCAAACTGCTAAAAGAAACCCCCATACGCGTTGATCAAAAGCTAGAGTCTCTTTTCTTAAAAGTCTTTGATGCCCTTCAAGAATTAGTTGGGCAACTTCAAGGTCCCTTTGGCTTGACTGAAGAAAATGCGAATGTGGTGATCTCAGCCGTTGAGCCGACCTTTGGTGAGCTAGAAAAGCATTTATCTCAGCTTGCCGCCAACACTCCAGCCGTATCTCGTGAACCCATTTCGGCGACTGCTTTTGTCTTTTCTCATCACTCAGAAGATGCAGTCGGAGAACTATTTAAAGGAGCCATCCCCGCTCGTCTGCGGGAGATGCTGCAATTATTCAAACAGCCCGATACAGAGGTAGCTCCCCGTCAGCAACTTCAAGAAATTTGTCACAGTTTAGCCAATATGGGCGAGCAGTATGGCTTGTCGGCTTGGTGTCATTTGATAGAAACGGCTCGTCAGGCGATCGCCCATTCCGAAAATAGCTATCGCGTTCTTGCCCCCATTGTGATTAAAGACATCAAGCAGGCACAAGAAATGGTGATAGCGGGTCGGGCTGGAGATATTTCACCCGGTGACCCACTACAAGCCCTACTCCCGACTGTTTCTTTAACCGATACGATCATTCAGAGCGATTTTGCCGATTTGCTGGCAGAAGTAGATGAGATGGATTTATCAGAGCCATCTGATTTAGGTTTGACGGACTTTAACGGAACAGAGCTTAACTTCGATTCCAATGATCCCGATCTTTCTTCTCTCACTGATTTTTCCTTAGATGGTTTAGAAGCGACTGAAATCGGGCTGGACTTGGGCACTGATCTAACGACTCAACTCACAGAGGATGACTTTGATACACATCAAGGTCCCGAAGTAGGCATGGCGGAACTTAACACCCTGGCAGATCTGTTTGAAGGAGAAATGCCAGATTTAGGAATGACCTGGCAAGAGGAAGAAATACTCGGTGATGACGCTGAACTGTTTTCTGCCACCGATGCCGCTCAAACCTTTGATAGTTCCACTGACTTTTCCGATCTTTTGTTTGATGAAGAATCACCTCAACCCGCTTCTGGAACGTCGGACGACGAATTGGATAATTTGTTCGGCGATGATTTTTCTGATAGTTTGCCCTCAAATAGCGCGATCGGCCAAGAATCGACGGCATCCTCTACTGAAAGTAGCTTTACTAACCCAGATGAGTTTGATGATCTGCTAACCATCACCTCGCCCGAATCACCCAACCTAGTATCTACCGATTTAGACGATGTGTTTGGACTGGATTTAGCAGAAGACTTGACCGATAGTAATTCCTTAATAGATTTGGATTTAGAGTTGGATTTAGAGACTCAACCCCAAACGAGCAGCGATCGCGATTTGAATGAACTCCATAGCGGCGATCTCGAACTAGCTAGCTACGACTTGGACAATCTGCCTGAGTCTCCTGTGATTCCTGATCCCTGGGGAGAATTAGAAACTCTCGAAGCCCCAGGCATCGCTTTAGGAGACTTTGCTTTAGAAGAACTGGCTTTAGAAGACAATAGTTTAGATAACTTTCTAGAAAGCAGCTTGCCTGATGAATCTACTCTGCATACTGAAGCAGGCTTGGAGACTGAAACAAGCTTGGAGTACGAGGAATCGGTTGCTGAACTTCAGCCTGAAAGCCCTGAATTTCTAGTGGCATCAGAACAAGCTATTCCCGACCCTTGGGGCGAGCTACAAGAAGCCCCCGAACTCGCGATCGCAGATTCGGCAGATGAAACTTCCGCTCTTTCTTTGAGTGATCTCGACGTGAATCTTGAAGATTTCAACTTTGATCAGGTTGAAGAACCCTTAGATTTAACATCACCCTCTCTTCAATTTGAAGAAGAGATTGAAGAAAATAGTTTTGGAGAAAGCAGTAACCAAGTTCTGAATGCCCTCTTTGGCGATCTAGAGTCTGAATCCCCAGAAACTTCAGACAGTCAGCAGGATGAAGCGTTTCTTAACGCCCTAGATTTACCTGCAACAGATTTGAATGAATTCTCAGATTTAGATCTGTTTGCAGACACTCCAGAAAATGACTTTTCACCTACAGAATCAGCTTCCGAATTACTTCTAGAAGATGAAACTTCGCTAGATTCTGCTCTATTTGACGATGCTCTGTTTGAATCTGAAATCAACGAAGAAACCTTACCGATCAATCCAGCTTCAGACACCATAACGGAGGATGACTTTGATTTTGGAATGGAGGTGGGTTCTACAGAAACATCTGAAGCTTCCTTTGACTTGATACTAGACCCAGCAGAAACTACGACCACGGAAGACGTAAGCGATTTAGACGATCTATTGGGCGCGATCGCTTTTGAAGAAAATCCCGCAGATTTACTGGAACTGTCAACCGAAGCTTCATCTGAGCAAGCACTAAACATAATGAGTGAAGGCACCAGTGATTTAGATGATTTATTTGGAGAAACAAATTCTTTAGAAGAGATCTCGGTAGCCGCATTCAATGCCACAGATACATTCTTTCAATTTGATCAACCTCCTACCAATCCCCCAGAAAACTTTGAAAATTCTTTTGACCTATCATTAGACGAGATAGACGATATTCCCATTAATGACGCAAATGATTTGGACGATCTCTTCGGTGAAATAGTCTTAGAAGAAAATCCAGCAGATTTGTTATACCTATCAACCGATGGTTCATCTGAGCAACTAGATAGTTCTAGTGAGGTCTCAAGTGATCTAGATGATTTATTTGGAGAACCTAATTCTTTTGAAGAAAGTTCGGATAATTTGTTCGATCCTACAGAGGAACTCAATCTCACAGAGGAACCTAATTTCTTTGAAGAAAGTTCGCCAAACCTGCTCAATCTTACAGATGAAATAATTCAGTTTGATGAATCTTTTTCAAGCCCAGCAAATGATGAGCTTTTGAATCTAGAGGTTGAATCGGAAGAAATATTTCTTCTGGAACAGGAAGAACAAACTGAGGGAGTTTTCATTTTCGAGAATGAGGTAGCCACTATAGAACTTGAAGGAGAGCATGACCTTACGGCTGAAACTTCTTTAGGCTTTGAAGAATCGCTATTTATAGGTGAAATTACTCCAGATTTTGAGGATGGTTTCAGTCTGGATAGCTCGCTAGAAGAAATTGAAAATCCTTTCAGTGGTGAACTCTTTGAGGTAGATGACCTGTTTGGTGAGGCGGTTGCTTCAGCGGAGCAAGAGTCTAATAGCGAATTGGATGATTTGCTAGGAAGCGAAGAATTTTCGTTTGAAGATATGCAAGCCGAAGATGATCTTGCCGATTTGTTAAAAGCTGAGCAAGGTCTAGTAGATTTAGGTTTGGATGAATTAAATTCCTCTCCAGATGAGTTCCTAGGTCTTGAAGGCTTAGTAATAGATGAACTACTCCAAGAGAATTCATCGTCAACAACTGAGAGCTTCTCTGACGAAAGCTTCTCTGATTTAGGTAGCCTTTTAGATGGCGATGATCTTGCGGGCAGCGGGCTTTTAGGCAGTGATCTTTTAGATAATGAGATCTCGCCTGTAACATCGGATGATTTTACTAACACCGATATCTTCTCTGACTTAGATAACCTTCTAGATGACGAGCTTTTGGGTGATGAGTTTTTGAATGATGCTTCCCTAAATAGCGCGATCGCGTCCACTGCATCGGATGAATTCGCTGATTTAGATAGTCTGCTTGCTGATGAAGCATCTACCTCGGAGAATGGGGAGTTTGATGGATTGGAAGCTTTATTGGGGAGTGGTGCCGTTCTTGGGGCGGTCAGCGCCGCTTTTGCGAATGGTGAGCTTACCGACAGTGATGCTCACTCAACAGAAGTATTTGATGAATTCGCTGATTTAGAATCTTTGTTAGGCGATGAGATTGAACTGAATTCTGATGCAGGGTCAGCAATCGGTGAAGCAGCAGGAAGTAGCTCTGATTTTGATGATCTCGATGATTTACTGAAGGACACCGAGGAGAAGTTAGGCGGAGTTCCGTCGGTCAAAGTTGTTCGAGGTAGCGCTCCTCCATCTCGACGGACAACCCGACCAACTCGTGGGTTTAGCGAACAAACGATGCGGGTACCAGTCAAGCATTTGGACAACCTTAGCAATCTGGTTGGGGAACTGGTGGTCAACCGCAATAGCTTGGAGCAAGATCAAGAGCGTTTACGGCAATCTTTGGATAATTTGCTTTATCAGGTGCAGCAGTTGAGCGATGTGGGGCAGCGGATGCAGGATTTATATGAGCGATCGCTGCTCGAAAGTTCTCTACTCGCGAGTCGCAAAGGCTATCGGGCTGATCCATTTTCATCCAACTTGCGCCAAGCAGAAAGGATTGAAAATGACTCTACTCGTTCCAATGAAGTAGAATATGACCCGCTTGAAATGGATCGATTTACCGGCTTTCACTCTCTTTCCCAGGAAATGATTGAGTTGATTGTGCGAGTTCGGGAATCTTCTTCTGACATTGAATTTATCGTTGACGAAACAGAACAGGTCACCCGCATGTTCCGTCAAGTCACTACTCAGCTTCAGGAAGGACTAACCCGGTCTCGCATGGTGCCTTTTGCCCAAACCGCTGATCGCCTACCTCGTGCTGTTCGCGATATTTCCATGAAAGTAGGCAAGCAAGCTGAATTGGTGATTGAAGGACGAGAAACCTTGATCGACAAGATGATCTTGGAGCAACTCTATGACCCAATGACGCACTTAGTTAACAATGCAATTACCCATGGTATTGAGTCTCCAGAGGTTCGGAAAGCGGCTGGAAAACCGGCATCGGGACGAATTATCATTCGGGCGTTTCACCAGGGAAACCAAACCATTCTTTCTGTGTCGGATGATGGCGCTGGGATCGATGTAGAACGGGTAAAAGCTAAGGCAATTGAGAAACGGCTAATTAGCCAGACTGAAGCTAGAAACATTTCTCGGTTAGATGTTTACGATATTCTTTTTCATCCCGGTTTTAGCACCAAAGATCAGGCAGATGACTACTCTGGTCGGGGCGTGGGAATGGATGTGGTGCAGACTAGCTTAAGTGAAATTCGAGGGGTGATTAGTACTGATTCTACTCCAGGGAAAGGTACTACTTTTACAATTCGGTTGCCGCTGACGTTGAGTATTTCTAAGGCACTTTGCTGCATTAGCGATCGCGCTCGAATTGCCTTCCCCATGGATGGAGTGGAAGACATGCTTGACATGCCAAAAGAGCGCCTTCAAACCGATGCAGAAGGTCAATCCTCCATCATTTGGCGAGATACCGTTCTACCAGTACGTCCTCTTGCCGAACTGCTTGGCTACAATCGCCACCTGGGGCGCGGTAATGTTTATGGAGGGAACCAAGAAGACGATATTGTTTCTGTTGTAGTACTTCGCAGCGCTGGTAATTTCTTGGCGTTGCAAGTTGATCAAGTACTAGGGGAACAAGAGATTGTAATTAAACAGCTTGAAGGTCCTGTTCCGAAACCAATTGGGGTTGCAGGTGCCACTGTTTTGGGAGATGGGCGGATTATGCCGATCGCCGATGTGTTGGAACTGATTGATCTCTCCATGGGCAGAATTCGCCGCGATGCAGGCGGTTCGCTATGGGAACAAAGCGCTGATGGCATGGTTCCAGAAGCCCCTGCTGCCAAGGTTGAACCTATGGTGCTAATCGTGGATGACTCCATTACCGTTCGTGAACTGCTCTCCATGACTTTTAACAAAGTGGGCTATCGGGTTGAACAAGCACGAGACGGTCAAGAAGCCTGGGAAAAACTTCGTTCAGGTTTACCTTGCGATATTGTCTTCTGCGATATTGAGATGCCCCGCATGGATGGGTTAGAGTTGCTTTCCCGAATTCAAAAAGATCCCAACTTAAAGCCCTTGCCGATCGCAATGCTGACTTCGCGGGGTGCCGATCGCCACCGTCAAATGGCAGCCACTTTAGGAGCCAGTGGCTACTTCACTAAGCCCTATTTAGAAGAAGCTCTGCTGGATGCAGCACAGCGAATGCTAAAGGGCGAACGGCTGCTGAACAACGGCTAAGTCTTTATATCCTCAGTCACTATGTCTCATGATTTACGCTGGATTGCTCCAATACCGCCAAAACCAGATTTCGCGGTATTGCAAGAGCATCAACTCACTCGCGAGTTTCACGAAGAAGTTCAGCATCGTTATGAATTCGATCGCTATTGCCAGTGGTACTACGCCACTGCGCGCAAACATCGACGCGAGGCACAAAAAATGCAGAACGACCTCAATCTATTAGGTTGGTTTTGTAAAGGACTACGGCAATAACGACCATCGCTATCGCTTAGAGCCTATCCGAAAAGTCAGTAAGAGTTAGATTAAATCCTATGTTGATATAAAA
>QBMH01000360.1 GCA_003249025.1 Leptolyngbya sp.
TCTCTAGACGCTGGCATAAAAATTGAATTGAGATCAACTTACACCCTATTCTAGATAATCTCTAGCTAGAGTGATTTAAGAGGGATATAGCGCTACGCATAGACGTTAGGACACTGATTGAACGCGGCATCGACACACTCACGAAAGCTATCAAACTCATCCCACCGTTGCCTCATCCAATTCTTGAGCACAAACCACCAGCGTTCAATCTTGTTAAAGTCGGGAGAATAGGTAGGCAGATACCAAAGCTCACATTCAGCCGCCGCTACCATATCCTCAATGCTTTGGGAGTGGTGAAAACTGGCATTATCGATGATGATCGCATCACCGGGTTGCAATTGCGGTAACAGACACTCCTCTAACCACAACTCAAACAAATCCCGGTTACACGATCCTGTGAAGGTCATCGGTGCAAAAATCTTCCCCTGTTTAAGGGCCGCAATCCAACTGACTCTTTCGGTTCGTTTGCCCGACTTGAAGGCATGGAAGCGTTGTCCAATCTCGCAGTAACCATAGGGATACTCCTCTCGATTATCAATGCCTGCTTCATCGACATACACCATCTGAGCCGCTGTTTTGGTCTTCAATTGCTCTACAAACTCTTGGCGCTTAAGCTCATCGCGTTCTTGATACCCATAAGTCTTTTTTTTCGACTGACTCCCATCTTTTGCAACGCATCACTGATGTTTTGCTGCGTCACCCCCTCTCCCCACAGGGTCGCCATTTGCCCTTGAGTCTTACCACCATGCTCTTGCACGAACTTTCGGAACCGTTGCCAGTCCGTGATTTTATGTCTACACCCTTGCTGATAGTTCCGTATGGCTCCACACTCCCCAGTTTGTTCTTTGCGTTTGAGCCATTGGTCTAAGGTATTGCGGCTGATATTGAGCATCCGACTGACATCGGTTTTGCGGTCTCCTCGTTCCACTGCATCGATTGCTTTTTGACGCAGGTCATCGCTATAGGGGGCTGGCATAGAGTTTCATTGATATTCTTTCCAATCTTATTATACGTCCTGATACAAATTCGTAGCGCTATATCTCTCTTTTTGGGGATGCAAATTAAATCAACACTGAGAATACTGGAGAGGCATAGGATTTACTGAGGCGACTAACATGAGTCAGTTAAAAACAATTGTGATCGCTGGCATTGCCAGTCTATTTGGTGGGGTAATCTTTACCAATATTCCCGCTAAAGCCCAAAGCTGTACAGCTTTGCCAGTTGTGGATGGCAGCAGTACTCTAGTACAGAAATCAGTTTCTCCTCCAGGCACTGGGATTACTCGCAGCAATTGGAGTACTGATTTTGTGGTGCCCAGCAGCCAAAGTTTTAGGCGGTATGTTGCCCGGATTATGCCCAAAAATGGGGGCGAATATGATCTTGCCATGTCCCTAAAATACAACAACGACACAGCAGACAACGCATTCACTCGGACGATCAAGTTACCTGAAGGGAAGCCTTACAACATTCAAGGTGCAGCGAGAAGAAGTGCTACTCCCTATCAGGTGAATGTGAGCGTGGGTGGTTTGAGGGCGATCGGCAACACCTACACTGTCTCAGCATTGGGATGTAATTAAGTCTCACTATCGAATGCACCTAAATCAAGATCGCCATGCCGTATAGAAAAATCCCTTCTCTCAATCAAAACAGGAAGTAACGTTGAGCCATGGGTAATACGTCGGCGGGTTCACAGGTAAGGAGTTCCCCATCAGCGCGGACTTCGTAGGTTTCGGGGTCTACTTCCATGTGGGGCAGGGCATCGTTGAGCTTCATGTCGCGTTTGGTGAGTTGGCGGATATTGGAAACAGCGATCGCTTTTTTCTGCAAGCCCAGTTCATCAGGAATTCCTTTTTTGAGCGCCGCTTTGGACACAAAAGTAAGGGAAGTATGGGCGATCGCGCCACCATAGCTGGCAAACATCGGGCGCATATGAACCGGCTGGGGCGTGGGAATGCTGGCGTTGGCATCGCCCATTTGCGCCCAAGCAATCATGCCACCCTTCAGCACCATTTCCGGCTTAACGCCAAACATGGCAGGTCGCCAGAGGCAAAGGTCAGCTAATTTTCCCACTTCAATCGAGCCAACATGCTCCGCAAAGCCGTGGGTGATGGCTGGATTAATCGTGTATTTGGCGATGTAGCGTTTGGCACGGAAGTTGTCGTTACGACTGGAATCTTCTGAGAGGTTTCCCCGTTGCACTTTCATTTTGTGTCCGGTTTGCCAGGTGCGAATAATTACTTCGCCAACGCGCCCCATTGCCTGGGAATCGGAAGACAGCATACTGAATGCTCCCAAGTCATGCAGGATATCTTCAGCAGCAATGGTTTCGCGGCGAATGCGGGATTCGGCAAAGGCAACGTCTTCCGCGATCGCCGGGTCGAGATGATGGCAAACCATCAGCATATCCAGGTGTTCGTCTAAGGTGTTGACGGTATAGGGACGGGTGGGATTGGTGGAAGAGGGCAGCACATTCGCCTGACCGCAGACTTTGATGATATCGGGTGCGTGTCCGCCGCCTGCGCCTTCGGTGTGGTAGGTGTGGATGACGCGATTTTTGAAGGCGGCGATCGTGTCTTCCACAAATCCAGCTTCATTCAGGGTGTCTGTGTGAATCGCAACCTGCACATCGTACTCATCGGCAACACTGAGGCAGGTGTCGATCGCCGCTGGTGTGGTGCCCCAATCTTCATGCAGTTTCAGCGCCATAGCTCCGGCTTCCACCTGTTCACGCAAGGCTTCTGGCTTACCGCTATTGCCTTTGCCCACAAAGCCCAGGTTCATCGGAAAAGCGTCAGATGCTTGCAGCATCCGATGCAGGTACCAGGGGCCGGGAGTGCAGGTGGTGGCATTGGTGCCTGCCGCAGGTCCCGTACCGCCGCCAATCATGGTGGTAATGCCAGAGGCGATCGCTACTTCAATTTGTTGAGGACAAATGAAGTGAATGTGAGTATCAATGCCGCCCGCCGTGAGGATCATGCCTTCTCCGGCGATCACCTCCGTGCCCGGACCAATGATGATGGTCACATGGTCTTGAATATGGGGATTGCCCGCTTTACCAATGGCGTGAATTCTGCCATTTTTAATGCCCACATCGGCTTTGACAATGCCCCACCAGTCGAGAATCAGCGCATTGGTAATCACCGCATCCACCGCCCCATCCGCATTCGTGATCGGCGACTGCCCCATGCCTTCGCGAATCACCTTACCGCCGCCAAACTTCACCTCATCGCCATAGGTGGTGTAGTCTTGTTCCACTTCGATGATTAGCTCCGTGTCGGCAAGCCGGACGCGATCGCCCACGGTCGGTCCAAAGGTCTCCGCATAGGCGCGGCGATTCATGCGATAGCTCATGGAGTACCCTAGCTCACTAATAGAAAAATTTGTATCCGTTTAGTTGTACCAGAATCGTCGCGGAAGGTACAGAGAATATCTGGCTCTTTCCCCAATCAGTATCAAGAACGCGAGTTCAGCCCCACATTTTCGATGATTTCTGGAGCAGTATTGGTGCAATTTTTGCAGCTATCAGACACCGAAGATGATAACCAAGTCATTCGAGCCTTGGGGCGATCGCTCAAAACTCAAACTTTTGGGATTGTCGATGTTGGAGATGATCGGTAATGAGTTGTTGCTGCACGTCGCGATCGGACAAATCAGTAGACCCATTAAGCAAATGCTTGGGATGTCCACCTCGTCGCTCCAAAAAAGTTGCTTGAGGCTGTAAGTTTTGCCAGTACTGATGAAGCAAGCGATGAATCAATTCTTTGCTAGTAGACTAGAAATAAAGTAATACACCATATCTACCGAGTATGCCACGGATTGAGATTTACCTTAAGGATGAGGAACGCAAACAGCTA
>QBMH01000361.1 GCA_003249025.1 Leptolyngbya sp.
GCGATTAAATGAGCTTCTTGCTCGCCATCGAGTTTGCGTTTGCGTCCACCCCCTGGCTGCCGTTTCAAACTTGCTTCTAATCCAACTTCGACAAAACATCGTCGCACTCGTTCGACGGTGGCCACTCCCACGTCTAGGGCTGCTTGGATTTCTGCATCACACCAACTACCGCCTGGCTGATTCCGGTCGGCTTTCAGTAAGATCCGAGCACGGGTGATTTGATAAGCTGCATGTCGTCCAGTCGTGGTAAATTCTTCGAGATATTCACGCTCTTCTAAAGTCAGATCAACAATATATTTTTTGGTCATTCCACTAGGTAACGCGATCTCCTTCTATCTTATCCTCCTCACCCATCATCTAATAATTGGAAAGCCACTAGCATCGCCCAGCGGGACTTTTCTTGTGCAACCTTAGTTGCACATCGCGTATCCCTACTACTGGGCACCGTTTATCTTGATTGGCAATAGTCTTTAGTGACTAACTTTTTCTATTGCATAAGTCTCTGCCTCTAAGAGTGATAAATCCTTGAACCCAAATCGAGAACCCTATCATGAACTCTTTCAAACAAGTTGGATTAACTGCCTGTGTTGCCCTGATGACTGGATACGCGATCGCAACAATGCCCCGTGTTGCCCAAGCCATCGCAATCCAGCCCACAGCCACAGCATTACTCGACACGAAAACAAAAGAATCGGCACAGTCAGAAGATCAAGCCCAGCAGTGGTACGACCAGGCATGGGAATTGATCGATGCAGGCAAGCCGCAGCAGGCATTAGCACTGTTCGATCGCGTCCTCAAACAGTATCCCAACCATGCACCAACTCATGCAGGTCGTGGACAAGCCCTATATGACCTGAAGCGCTATTCAGAAGCGATCGCGGCGCTTCAGCAAGCCGTGAAATTGGATGCCAAACTTGTTGGTGCCTGGATTGACTTGGGCAATGCATTGGATGACGGGGGACAACCTCAAGCAGCCCTAAAAGCCTATGACCGGGCAATTCAGCTTCAGCCTAAGAGTATGAATGCCTGGTACAACAAAGGTGTGACTTTGGGCAGGTTGAAGCAATACAAAGAAGCGATCGCTGCCTACGACCGAGCGATTGCCCTAAACCCTAAGTATGAAAATGCCTGGTATAACCGGGGTGTGGCACTGGTCAGGCTGGAACGCTATCGAGAAGCGATCGCGGCGTTTGATCAAACCTTGCAGATTAACCCAAACAACAAGGATGCCCAGCAAAATCGGGAGATTTTGGTGCGAAAAGTGGGTCAAGTTCCTCGCACGAATGCAGTGTGAAGCGGCGGCAACTCAACGTCCTGCGGTTAACACTTGGCTAGCCGTGAGCATTAGAGACGCAAATAAGGGGGACAGGATTGCCGCCTCACCTTGGTAAACCTGTTCCTCGTACAGTCCATCGACCCATTGTAAGATCGTCACTTTCTGGGCGATCGGGTCTATAATCCAATACTCCGGAATCTGCCGTGCCGCATACTCTGTGCGCTTATAGCGATAGTCGCGGTTTTCTTGCTTCGGGCTAACCACTTCTACAACCAGGCGTGGGGGTGGCATATCGTGAGTAATCATGTATTGGCTGGCTCCAGCTAATGCTGTTGCTGCCTCTTCCGACAAAACCACTAAATCTGGCTGCCGTGCCGTCACCCGATACCCGCTGACTGCAATTTGTGCCCCAATGCTCAAACAGTAGTAAGGAATGCCGCTTTGCAGAAAGTGGGCAAACAAGAAGGAAGCGATTTGGTGATTGAGGACACTTTCGGGAGGCATGGCAATCAGTTCCCCGTTGACCAATTCATAGCGGGTATCGGTGCCATCGTCATAGTTAAGATACTCCTCAAGAGTCATAGGTTTCACGGCAACAGACATGACATTTACCTTATGTGTGCTCAACGGTTCCACTCTGGATGTCCTGATGATAACTGCTACGTTTCTTTTTTTGGAACTGCATAACCTCATTTACTTGAGAGTGATAGATTAATGTCGATCGCGCGGTGCTGGTACTGTTTAAATTAAGCGGCTGGAGGATTTGCGAATGGTATCTCGGAAAGCGATTGGGTTAGCAGCTTTGGCGATCGCCCTAGGTTTGGCGGAGGTGGAGGCGATCGCGCCAGCAGCAGAACAGCCGATCGCTCAAACGGCGATCGTGCAGGATCGGAAAGCAGAGGGCGATCGCTTGCTGGAACAAGGTAATCAACTGCGGCAGAAAAACCAACCTCAGCAAGCGTTGGAGGTTTTGCTGAATGCATTAGCAATTTATCGAGAAATTAAAGACCGTAAGGGTGAGGGTTTTGCTCTAAAGGATATTGGCAATGCTTACAGCGAACTAAAAGATAACGCTAAGAACCTTGAGTATCAGCAACAGGCGTTGGCGATCGCTCGTGAGATTAAAGATACAGATTTGGAAGCACGGGCACTGAATAATATTGGTCTGGCACATCAAGGGTTAGGAAAACCAGCAAAAGAAATTGAGTATTTGCAGCAGTCGTTGACTATTGCCACAAACACTCAAAACTCCTTTATGGAATTCACAGCACTAATTAATTTGGCAGATGCTTACAGCAGAGGTAAGCAACCGAAAAAGGTAATTGAGTTTGTTGAGTCTGCTTTAAAGCTTGCCCGCACCCAAAATACTAAAGAACAAGAAGCGCGTCTATTGCTTACTCTTGCAAAGACTCACACTATATTGAAGGATTATCAAAAAGGGATTTATTTTGCCAAACAATCAGTAAAAACTTCCTGGCAAACGAATAATCAGCAACTAAAACTAGAGTGTGGAACCATTTTGGCGACTCTGTTTATTAAAATTGGTCAAGAAGAAAACGCGATCAATGAGTTGCAAAAGATAGTCGAATCTACAAAAAAGGATGGGCATGAGCTGACGAAATACGAGGCAAGAAAATTTACTGAACTCATGATTGCCCAAATTTACATACAACTTGAAGACTTCCAACCAGCAATTAATTTACTTGAGCGTGGTTTGATAGGTGCTAAAAATCCAGTAGAGCGTGCAGCGAACTTACCGTCACTCGGTATACTGATCATGTTTTATGGTGCAATAGGAGATAATCAGAAAGCAAACGAATTTGGAAAACAGGCACTTGAGATTGCAAAAAACCTTGAAGATCCAAAATATTTAACATCTAAACTGTTCCTAACTATATTCTTACTGTATATTTCTCTAGAACAAGGGAAGCATCAGGAAACAATTAACGGTGCACAGGAACTCTTAAAGTTCGCTCGTGATAATAAGAGTACTGACCTTGAATTATTCTCATTGTTCATGCTTGCTCAAACTTATGGCCGTCAAGGGGACTACTCAAAAGTAAAACAATACGCTCAACAGAGCTTAACGATTTCACAAGAAAGAAAAGTTCCTCAAGAAGAAATGATGCTGTCGCTTTTAGCTGATATATCTATCAAGGAAGGTCGTATCAACGAGGCAATTTTCACATATAGAAAACTGCTATCAACTGATAACAATAATAGCGACGTAAATTCTAGAGTTTCATTAGCACGAGCTTACCAGAAATTAAACCTGCCTTCTACTGCAATCGCTTTCTACAAGCAAGCAGTTAACCAGATTGAAAAACAACGCATATTAATGCAAACATTCGCATCCGGCTTACAGGAGTCGTTCTTAAAGAAGTCAACATTTGGCTATCTGACTCAAATTAAGCGGGCTGATGTGTATCGTGAACTAAGCTGATCAGCATTTAAGTTGCATAATTGAGTAGTAAAAATGATTAGACTATC
>QBMH01000362.1 GCA_003249025.1 Leptolyngbya sp.
CTTGGGCCACAATCTGACGAGCCACCCTGAAAATGAGCGAACCGTAAGTTATAAGCTTTGAATCTTGTAATTGAGCATCTAAAAGATCAACTTTGGAAAGATTTGCGCCTCCAAAATCGGTGTTAGTTAACTTAGCTCCTACCAAATTTGCTTGACAAAGATTAGCCTCAATAAACTCAGATCCGCAAAATTGAGATTCCCGAAGCCAAGCCTTTTGCAACTTTGCTTCATGAAAGCGAGTCTGTTCTAGATTGACTTCTCCGAGCCACACGCCCTGCAGGTTAGAACTAAAAAACTGGATTCCACTTAGATTGGCTTTTTTAGGTAGTTTTAATCCACGCAAATCGACCTTCTTTAAATCTAATCGGTAGGGTTCTGCTAGAGCGCCATAAGAGTATTTTCTGCGGGAAATTACCGTCATGACCGCTTGAATATCGGTTTCTAGAGGAGGGATATCATCAGGATCAGTAGGCTCTTTAGGAGCAGGTGATTTTTCGCGGACATAGGCAGTCAAGGTTTCCATGACTTGCCAGTAGTAATCGTCTTCTGATTGGGCAATTTTTTCTAGGGCATAGATGCCGCCTAATTGGGCGTAGATACTTTCATTTGCTAAAAGTTCTACGGCTTTGCTAAAGCGTTCGGCGACTTGCTTGGCTTCAGTGGCTTCAACATTCCGCTGCGTCAAAGCAATATTTCGCTGAGTTTCTTTCAGGTTTCGCCAAGCCACGTAAGCAGTAATCGCAACGAACAAACCAGCAATGCCTTGAATCATGCTGGTACGGATGTTGTTCTCGGCAACAATGCGTTCTTTTTCTAGATCCGCTAGCTTTTCAGAGTTGGTAATGAATTGCATCCGCTCTTGCAAGGGAGCGACTTGGAGTTGAGGGATTTGCCAAAGAGCAATGAGGATGAGGGGAATACTGATGAGACTAGCAAGGAGGAGCGATCGCTTGGGAGATTGAAGCATTTAGCTGCGGTGATGAATGTTTCTAATAGAAACAGAAGTACTAAAGCATCCTCCGGAAGCTCACTCTAGCAGCCAGCCGAAGACCTCGCCTAGGGTTAGGGTTAAGCCAGTGGCAAAGGTTGGAACGGGCAGAACGGTCGCTGGATCTTCAAACGCTTCGACTTGGTGACCGGGAGAATAGACCAAAATCAGGCTTTCTTCTGGGTCAATCAGCCAGCCAAGTTGAGTGCCATGTTCCAGGCAATGCAGAATGTTTAGCGCCACGCGGTTAGCATTTTGGTCAGGAGAAAGAACCTCAATCGTCCAATCGGGAGAAATGAGAAAAACGTTGGCAACGCTACCATCAGGCTCACGCGGAATTCTTTCTTGAAGAAACACTGTGACATCGGGTACGGTTGAACGACCGCCATAGACGCTACTGCGGCTTCCCGCAGGGTAGGTGCAGCGCAATTCTGGGAAAGCGCGAGCAACCTTTGCAGGTTTGAGAGCAGCATTAATAGTCCTGAGCAATTCTCCCTGAATAACACTGTGGTGTCCTTGGGGCATGGGCTTTTGAATGATTTTTCCGTCGATGTATTCGCTGGCGGGTTTGGTTTCTGGCAGTTGCAGAAACTCTTCCAAGGACACGGTTTTTTCTGGGGTTTGAACCATGATTCGCTCCGATGATGAGCTATTTTTACTGGTTATGCTAGCTTGCTCCATCTTAAAAAATTCTCTGTAAATGGGCGATCGCGATTTGAAGTCCTACACTGTAGATTATGCTTCTTATAAAATTAAGGATTGGCAGTCATGGGATTGTTTGACCGTGTTAGCCGGGTAGTACGTGCAAATCTGAACGATGTCGTCAGTAAGGCTGAAGACCCCGAAAAGATTCTAGAGCAAACGATTATTGATATGCAGGAAGACCTGGTGCAAATGCGTCAGGCAGTGGCAAGCGCGATCGCCAGCCAAAAGCGTAGTCAACAGCAACATAACCAGGCGCAGACCGAAGCAACCAACTGGCAACAACGGGCACAGTTGGCAATTCAAAAGGGCGATGAAGGATTAGCGCGGGAAGCCCTGGTTCGTAAAAAAACCAATTCTGAAACTGCTGCCTCGCTCAAAACCCAACTCGACCAGCAAGTGACCATGGTCGATACGCTGAAGCGAAATCTGATTGCGCTTGAAGGCAAAATTTCGGAAGCCAAAACCAAAAAAGATATGCTCAAAGCACGGGCATCGGCGGCAAAAGCCAACGAGCAACTGCAAAACGTGGTGGGTCGTATGGGCACGGGTAGCGCCATGGGAGCCTTTGAGCGGATGGAAGAAAAAGTACTGCAAATGGAGGCAAAATCTCAAGCCGCAGCGGAATTGGCAGGATCGGATTTGGAAAGCCAGTTTGCCCTGTTGGAATCGGGTGGCGATGTGGATGATGAACTGGCAGCGATGAAAGCTCAGCTATTAGGCGGTGCTGCCCAAGATCAAGCCCAACTTCCTTCTAGCGCTCCGGCGGACAAAGCGACTGCTCAGCAGACGAGTAATCCTGAGGTGGATGCCGAACTGGAAGCGTTGAAAACAAAACTTGATCAACTGTAGGCGATAAGAAGTTAGCAGCTAGCCTTCAACAGGCGATCGCTAACTGCCATTCACTGTCAGTCATTTTTTCAGCCTTCTATATTGACTGTGTTTGCCTTTGAGGTTCAAAACAAGTCAAAATACGAAGGCTTTGTTTTTAATGTTATTTGGGCAAGGGTTATGAGTAGCGTCGCGATCATTACGGATGCTGAATTTTCAGGGGAAGTGCTGCAAGCCAAACAGCCTGTGCTGGTTTATTTTTGGGCACCCTGGTGTGGTCCTTGTCGGCTGATGGCTCCGATGATGGAAACGATCGCAGCAGATTATGGCGATCGCCTGAAAGTGATCAAAATGGAAATTGATCCCAATCCAGCCTCCGTTAAAACCTATAAAGTGGATGGAGTTCCTGCCTTTCGTCTGTTTCAGGCAGGCGAGGTGGTGGCTTCCGTAGAGGGGGCAATTCCCAAAAAACAAGTTGAAGCCTTTTTAACTGAGAACATGCCAGCCTTGTCCTAAATCCGACTCGCTCAAAACCCTGACAAAATCCTGATGATGCAGTTCGCCCAGCGTTTAGCGCCACTCCAATTGAATGTATTTGCCGATATGGATCAGGCAAAAGCGAAAGCGCGGGTCGCAGGGCAGGAACTGATCGATTTGTCCCTCGGCTCGTCGGATTTGCCAACGCCGGAACCTGTGTTAAGGGCGATCGCCGATTCCCTGCCCGACCCTAGCACCCACGGCTATCTGCTGTTTTCGGGCACACAAGAATTTCGCCAAGCTGCCGCCCAGTGGTATACCCAAAAGTTTGGTATACCCGTTGATCCCGAAACGGAAGTACTGCAACTAATTGGCTCCCAGGAAGGTACAGCCCATTTACCCCTGGCAATTCTCAATCCAGGAGACTTCGCGCTCCTGCAAGATCCGGGCTATCCTTCTCACGCAGGCGGCGTTTACCTTGCCAGTGGACAAATCTATCCCATGCCGCTGCTGGCAGAGAATCACTTTTTACCGATACTAGAAAATATTCCGCTGACCGTGCTGGCGCAAGCAAAAATGATGGTGTTGAGCTATCCCCACAACCCCACTACCGCGATCGCACCCTTAGAATTTTTTCAAAAAGCCGTCGCTTTCTGCCAGCAGCACAACCTCGTCCTCGTCCACGACTTCCCCTACGTCGATCTTGTCTTCACAAACGACTCTAAGCTCCCCTCTTCCCTCTTCCCCCTTCC
>QBMH01000363.1 GCA_003249025.1 Leptolyngbya sp.
TTCAAATAGAGAACCCTCCTACCTTACTTTTTCTACCAGCGATAAATCAGCCCTGATGCTAGCTTGGGGGTCATCAAACACCACCCGCACCCGATCTCCCTCTAAAGGAATCACCGTGGCGGGAACGGCCGGCGATCGATAGCGGATTTGCACCTCTGCCCGAATGGGTGACTCTGGCTGGGCGATCGAAACCCAGTTGAGCCGATTTACCGTACATTCAGAGGCTAAAACAGTAGTGCGATCGCCCACCAAAATAAGCATGACAATCTCTCAGCAGATTTGGATTGAGAGCTTGAAGAATCCGAAGAATCTGCTGATGGACAGGCTTACTAAACATCCTGAATAATGTCCGAATGAAACTGAGCCGCCAGTGCTCGAATAAATTTGAGTTCCTCTGGTGTCGGAGATTCCAAAGTATCGCGATAGCGCCAACCCCGCTCGTAAACATTCAGCATTTCCTCTAGAGTCAGAGCCGCGATCGCGTCGCTTGTTTGCCACAGCAGCGATCGCAGGAATGGCAGAAATATGGGTGGTGGAACCCTCACAGCTTTTTGCATTGAAGACTTTAGTGAACTTGCCTAAACCAAAAGAGTCGATCACCAAAAGACTAGCGGATTATACGAAGCAGCCCATTTCCACCTAGAATTCGGTAATTCTCCCGCTCATAATTCTATAGTGGTAGTGCCCTAAAGGTAAGGATGCTTGAAACTCCATGTCAGCATCAATTTCATCGATTTACTGCCCCGTGAAAAGATGCCAGTATCTGCCCATGAGATCGCCCAGAGTGCCGATTATTTCGTTCATGTCTTGGCTTTGTAGCTGCAAAGGCATGAAAAAAGCCAGGATACTTCAGGTCTGCAAGGTTGACCCTAAGCTCTGAAAGCTTTACATGAAAGGAGTTATGTCCATCCTTACCTAAATAGGACTACCCGTTTGCTTGATCCTACTTCGCAGATTTTGGAATGTCCGCAACTTGCAGATATTCCCTATTCCCTATTCCCTATCACCTACTCCCCTTTCTTCTTTTTTCATCTTCAAATCCTGAATATTCCACAAGCCCCAACTGGGTAAGCCGGAGTATTGCAAGCCTTGAACGGTGTTGCGGGCTGCCATCAAAGCGCGATCGTTGACCAGAAAAATCACAGGTAAATTTTCTTGCACCACGCGCTGATAGTCGGCATACACCTGCTTGCGTTTGGCTTCGTCGAGTTCTCTTGCTCCAGCAATCATCAGGCGATCGATTTCTTGTTCAAACTCATAGGGTTGCCAGCCTTGAATCGTCGGTTGTCCGGGCTGCTGTTTCAGGTTGAAGGAATGGGAAGCACCGCTACTGAGCCAAAGATTTGCGGCTGAGTGAGGTTCGATGCCGCCCGTGAAGCCGATCATGTGGGCATCCCATTCGCGAGAGCTAGAGGTTTTTTCCACTAGCACGTTGAAGTTTAGCGGCGTGAAATCGACTTGGATGCCAATTTTGCCAAGGTCTTCTTTCACCTGAGCGCCGATCGCCTCTCGCACCTTATTTCCAGAGTTGGTCAGCAAGCTAAACCGCACGGGATGCCCGTCTGCATCCAAAAGCTGAGTTTGCTTATATCGAAATCCGGCTCCTAACAGCAGTTGTTTCGCTTTTTCTAGGTTGTAGTCGTAGGTTTTTAATCCTTGTTCGGGCTTGAGAAAATAGGGACTTTGGACGGAAACGGGCGAGTTTTGCACAATGCCTAACCCGCGAAAGATATTGGTGTTGATCTTTTGGCGATCGATCGCGTGGGCGATCGCCTGCCGAAACGCCAGATTGCTAAACCAGCGCTGTTTGATCGGGTCTACAAACGGCTTGCCGTCTTGGTTGGTCGCCTTGTTCAAGTTAAACGTGAGATATAGCACCCCCGACCAAGGACCGCCATTGTAAACCTGAAAGTTTCCTCGTTCTTCTTCCCGTTTCAGCAAGGAATAATATTCCGGGCGCAAAGGACGGGCATCCCCCATCACATCCAGTTCGCCAGAACGAAACCGCAGCAGTTGGGTATCTGTGTTTTCGATAAACTGCCAAATGATCCGCTCCACATGGGGCAACGGATTTCCCTCAGCATCCTTACGCCAGTAATAAGGATTGCGCCGAAATACCAGCCGCTGTCCTGCCACATAGCTTTCCATTTGATAAGGTCCGTTCACCACAACCTTTTGGGGATCAGCGTTGGTGCCCCAGGTAGACAAAAATGTTAGGTTGCCATCGGCTCCTTTCGTGGTCAAGGTTTCCGCCAAGATATGTTTGGGTTGAATGACAATCCCATCAGGTCCAGCAGTTGCCCGCAGAAAAGGCGCAAAGGGTTCTGGGAGCGTGAATTCAACGGTTAGATCATCCAGCTTACGGGGCTGGGGAAAAGCTTTAGCTTCACCGATTTGAATGCTCTCTTTGGCATCCGTGGGAATGGCTGGATTAGCAACAATATCGCGATAGGTGAAGACGACATCATCGGCAGTCAGCGGGTGTCCGTCCGACCATTTCAACCCAGAGCGCAGCTTAAACACCACTCGTTTGTTATCTTTTGACACTTCCCAGGATTCTGCCAGGGCAGGCTCAATTTCCCCAGTCACACCGTTTTCAGTTGTCAAACATTCGTAGGTAAACAGGAAAATGTTGGGGAAGGTATTTTTGTTGGCAAAGTTAAAGGTGTTGGGGTCGCTGAGAGTGGCGAGGATGAGTTGAGACTGTTGAGCCGCCTGGGTTTTGTAAAGAGTTGGCTGACAACTGGAGATCGGCAGGAGTAAGGTAATCAAGAGGAATAGAGGCAGCGATCGCCATCCAACATCCTCAATCCATCGCAACATCTGGCTTGCACCCAAGCTACACCGAACCCAAAGCCCCACTTTCCATACCCAATTCCATCTTTCCAAGCGTATTGCCTCTTAATCGCAGAATGTTGCCAGTTTCCTTGGAAGCGCTTAGTTTCGCTATTCTTAACCTGCTAGCTTCACTTCATCAAGTTTTCCCACCAATTAAGCAAAAGATAATTCCTATGAGGTGTGTATCGTCCTTTGGTTCGGATGGCACCTAGTATGGTGCGTAATTCAGTCGAAGTAAGATTTGCCTCTTCTGACCAATTTTTAATGATTTCGAGAGTTGATAAAACTTGTAAATGCGGTGCTTCTTTTTGAGAAAACGAAATTGCTTTCTTGTCATCAGTAGCAATTGCCCACCCTCGATGAAGCGCGATCGCACAAGTTGCAGACTCGCCATCATCACCTAGTTCAAAAGCATAGTTCACAAATGTTTCTTCCTCGGATTCTGACTCGAAATCCACTACTAAAAGTAAGTCCAGTGTAATCGCTTCCTCAAACTGAATTGCATCTTCATTTTCCTCATCTTTGAGGCGTTGAAGCGTGATTAGTTCTTTCTCTCTGACAACTTCAGTCACGACCACTTGAGCAGGGATAGACTTCAAAATTGCAATGAAATACCTTGAAGCGCAGAAGTTCAGAATACAGCAAGCATCAAGAACTACATGGGAGTGACCAATTTGCAGGTAATGTTATAAACTTGTTGTTTTGCCCTAAATAGATAAGCCGAACTCATAGCGATTAATAAACAACCCAATGACCACATCATGCATCAGCACTGACTTGGAAAAGCAAATGGTTTTGCGAGCCAGTCGTTTAATCCGAGTCCGTAAGGTTAAATGCTTGCGTTCAATCTTCTGAGTATTGCGTTTACCCA
>QBMH01000364.1 GCA_003249025.1 Leptolyngbya sp.
GGACTCTCGCGATCCTGCCTGGGTTAAGTTACTCCAACGAATGCGACGACTCATTGAAACGGTCATTGGTCAATTAGTAGAGCGCTTCAGGGTTGAAAAGGTCTGGGCACGAGACCGGTGGCACTTAACCAGTCGCCTCAACCGCAAGCTGTTGGCTCATACCCTCTGTCGTTGGCTCAACCGTCATAGCGATGAACCGTTGCAGTTCGACCAGCTTGTAACACAGTAGTTTTAGTCGCACATCGCGTAATTTAAGCTTATATTTTTGCGAAGTTATCTGAAGAGGCTTTAAACTAAAAAAGTTATAAATGGTCGCCTTCTCACCATTTGGATCAACCCTTTCTTATTTGAATCAACCCTTTCTTAAAAATCTTTTGGATAATCAAGTTCTTAAAAGAGTAAGTTTTCCTTATCAAGCTGTGTTAATCATCTTGGCGGCGATCGCCATAGCATTTTTAGGGCTTCTGGGGTTCCATCAGTTCCGCACCGTTGATCCCTATGTCCAAAGCGTTTTAACGTTGCAAGGAGACACGGCTCAGGGAAACGCTATTTTTCAGATGAATTGCGCTGGCTGTCATGGCACCTTTGCCGATGGACTCGTAGGTCCTAGCCTCCGGGCTGTTTCTTCGCGCAAATCTGAAGTCAGCATGATTCACCAAGTTACCAGCGGTCGCACTCCTCCGATGCCGCAGTTCCAACCCTCTCCTCAAGAAATGGCAGATTTACTTCGCTATCTCGAAAGTCTTTAACATGACGAAATCAGTGGATTGGATTGTGGTGGGTGCCGGAATCACAGGTGCAGCGCTTGCGTATGAGCTTGTGCGGCAAGGGTTCTCAGTATTGCGACTAGAACAACATGCGACGCTCCAAGGCTCCTCACGCTATGGCTATGGAGGAATTGCTTACTGGGCAGGCACCACAGACTTAACTCGTCAACTGTGTGACGAAGCCCGCGCGATGCATCCGCTTCTGTCTGATGAATTAGAAGGAGACACCCAGTTTCGAGAATTGGATCTGGTGCTGACGATCGCAGCAAACACCGATCCACTGGCGATCGCCCAATCCTATGCTACTGTGGCTGTTCCACCTCGACTCGTCAGCGTAGAAGAAGCCTGTGACCTAGAACCATTGCTGAATCCTGCGGCAATTTCCGGCGCATTGACCGTCAAGCATGGGCACCTCCACCTTGGAAAAACCATTGATGCATACACCGAAGCATTTACCCGGTTAGGCGGTCAGGTTCAAATCGGTCAAGTCACCGGATTATTGCAATCGGCAGGAAAAGTGACGGGTGTAACCTGTGAGCAGGAATCCTTTTTTGGGGTAAATGTAGTCGTTTGTGCGGGAGCCATGAGCCGGGAGTTGTTGAAATCTGCTGGAATTTCAGTACAGCAATACTTTACCCATGCTGAACTCATTGAAACCCCACCTGTCGATATCACGCTGCGATCGCTGGTAATGCCTGCCGATGCCCAACGGTTCAAATTAGAGGCGACTTCCAGCACTGTGGAACTTGACAGCCTGTGGGATGAACCAGGACATGAGCCGATGCCTCCGATTCTAGATGCAGGTGCCATTCAACTGCTCGATGGTACGCTCCGGATTGGGCAGGTGAGTCGTACCCTAACCGATCCCAATGCCGCGATCGATGCGATCGCCAGTGAACAGGCAATGCGAACCCAAGTTGGCGCAATTCTCCCAGCGCTGCAAGATTTACCTGGCACCTGGCACCATTGCTTAATTGCCTTTAGCCGCGACTCTTTGCCACTGGTGGGTAGCATTGCAGAGGTCGAGAATGTGCATTTATTTTCTGGTTTTAGCAATCCACTGGCGATCGTGCCGCCCCTCGCCCGTCGTTTTGCCCAAGCTGCTGCGATCGCACTAACAGAAGACCCACTCCTTGATCAACTTTCCCCCAATCGCTTCTCATAATCATCTTCGGCAAGCGGATGCAGATGTGGTTCTTGGCGACGATGCGTTCTTTTTAGCCAGAAGGAGCGATCGCTTGGGAAGTTGAAGCATTTAGCTGAGAAGATGGATGTTTCCAATAGAAACAGGGGTACTCAAGCATTCTCAGAGGCTTATTCCAGCAACCAGCCGAAGACTTCGCCTAGGGTTAGGGTTAAGCCCGTAACAAAAGCGGGTACGGGCAGAACGGTCGTCGGATCTTCAAAAGGCTTTGACTTGTTGACCGGGGGAATAGACTAAAATCAGGCTTTCTTCTGGGTCGATCAGCCAACCAAGTTGAGTGCCGTGTTCAAGGCAGTGCAGAATGTTCAGCGCCACACGGTTGGCGTTCTGGTCGGGGGAAAGAACCTCGATCGTCCAGTCAGGATGAATGGGGAAAATGTTGGAAACACTGCCATCTGGCTCGCGTGGAATCCGTTCCCAAGTAAACACCGTTACATCAGGCACAACCGATCGCACCTTGGAAACCCAATTCTATTGACTCAGATTACTCTGCTTCCCCAATCAACGTGAACGCTGCCCAATCGAGGGGTCGGGGATAGGTTTTCATCGTTTCTAGCATTGCCTGCCGCAGTGCTTTCGCTTTATTGGGCTGTCGCTGCAAGGCTTGATAAAACGACACCATTAACTGTGCCGTAGACGCATCGGACACTGCCCATAGGCTGACCACCACACTAGGAACGCCAGCGGAAATAAAGGCACGCGATAGACCCACTACGCCATCGCCCGTAATTCTGCCGCGCCCAGTGTCACAGGCACTCAGCACCACCAGATCTGCTTTAAGGCGCAAATCCACGATTTCATTCGAGGTTAATAAGCCGTCGTTGGCTGAGTCTGAAGCAAGGGCGATCGCGCCTGGAATGCCCACATCTCCTAAATCTTGACCATATTCCAGTAACCCATGGGTGGCTAGATGCACCCGTTGCGCTTGGGGTAAGTCTTGAACAACCTGGCGTTCAGTGGCTTGGTTGCCAATCAGCGCTTTCGTTTTCAGCAACTCTGCAATCTGTTGCGCTTCTTCTCCTGATGAGGGCAGGGGCGACAGGGCTTCGGTGCCAACCATCGGCATTGTGGGATTACCCACAATCAGCGATCGCGGCAGGGCTTGCCCTTTTTGTTGGGCTAACCGCTGTTTATGGGTGAGGTCGAGGACGTGAATTGCAGGCGCAGTCAGCAGGGTATGCTGCTCAATCAAGTAGGTGCCGTCGGCTGCTTGCAATGCGGGAAACGGCACCAGAAACAGGGATTCTTGAGGGATGAAGACAATTCGCGCATCGGGTTGTTTGGGCAGCAGATCGGCGATCGGTTGAATCAATAGTTGATGGAGTCGCTGCATCGCTGGATTGGCTCGCCGGGAAACGCTAGCAGCTATCGCGACAGGCTGTGAAGGCGGTTTTTGAGTAGCAGTTAATAGCTGATTGCAGTTCGCAGCGGGATAAAGACATTGGCGACTGATGCTAACTAATTGAGTCAGGCTAAGATTTTTCTGCCAAAGCGGTTTCAAATCAACGCGACGAAACGCAACTTGCCCGGATGGTTGCACAACCCAAATCAACAACTCCGATTCACGAGCGCGCTGCTTGCCTCGAAACTTAAAGTCATCATCAGGCACGATCGCATATTCCACCAGCGTTGCGTTTTGCTGACGAGCAACGGCTTTGATTTGAGCAATGGTGAAAGGAGAGGCAAGGGGCGAGGGGCGAGAGGCAAGGGGCGAGGGGCGAGAG
>QBMH01000365.1 GCA_003249025.1 Leptolyngbya sp.
ACTTTTGCCTAAATGGGACATTCTCATCCGACCTGCTTAATTGGTATCTTTTTTCTCGGAAATCTCCTTAATTGTAATAATTGGCAATACCGATTCACCTTTCGCTAAGTTATCAATAGGCAACTGAAAACTAGAAGCTGCTTCATTAACAATACTTTGATTTCTTAATAAATATCCAACGGCAATGTCAGATCTTTCTGATGGAGAACTGAAAGAAACATTACCTGAATTCCATAAAGGGTAATTTCCAAAAGGAACACGAACCTCAGTAAAAATCAATATCTTTGGATAATTATTGGTTACACTCTTGCAGAGAGAAATAAGCCAGTCCTGCATCATTGCGCCTGGTAAATTTCTTGCAAGGTTTTGATTAATACTATACTCGTCTTTTGTTTCTCTTCCACCCAGTAAATTATAGGCCTCGATGAATTTATCTAGACATAAATTAATGTTGCTGTGCTCAATAAGTTGCCAGTATGACCTACTCTCACTAAGATAGCGACCAAGTTCTTGTCTTGGGCTGCTAGGTTCTAAAAATTGATTTACGTACTGTATGAAAGTCAGCATTTATACTACTCTACGAAGGCGAGCTTTCTTGCTGCTAGAAATAGGTATAGCAGATGAATCTAGAGCTTTAAGAAACTGCTCGGCTATTGCTTTAGATACCAGTGGAGGAACAGCATTACCAACTTGCGTATATTGAGGTAATTCAATACGACGCTTTTTGTTTCCTGCACCACCACCGCCTGTAGCTCTGGGACCATGAAAAATAAAAGTATCATCAAAAGATTGAAGACGCGCCATTTCCCTGACAGTTAAGATTCGTGGTGTGGCGTAGTGAACAAAGTCATCAGGAAGCGTGACAACCGTATATGCTGGCTTGGTATCATCAAGTTTAACGCACCACTTTTTCTCGGTCTTTAGATATTTCTCCCACAAAGGTCGGGGTATTGATTCCAGACCTTTACCTTTTTGGATCATAGCAAATCGAGCAATTACTTCAGGGGAATGATTTGCCGCTTCGTGGTTAAAAAGTTGTTCTTGATCATGAGAAATATTGAACTTTTTAAATAATCGTCCATGACGAGATTCATTCTGAAATTGAGTAGTCGCCTGGAATTCATTTGAATACTTATTAGCCTTTTCCCAAGCTTGAAGAAAAGATAAATCATGAATAGCTTCAGCACATGAAACATAAACATCACTTGTGTAAAGTGCTGGAAATGTTTCAATTTTGGGCATACCCTCTCGACAACCAATGAAAAGTATTCTTTCTCTGACTTGGGGCACACCAAAATTAGCAGAGTTTATGAATATAGGTCCAACCAAATTGTATCTAGGAGACATCTTAGATACCTGCTCATAGATTTTGCGAACTGCTTTGCCGTGATACATATAAGCTAAGCCGGGTACATTTTCCATGATGAAGTACTTAGGCTTCAGTTCTTCTATGACTCTTAAATAGTAGTGGAATAGAGAATTCCTAGGATCTTCCTCTTGCCTTGCGCCAAAAATTGAGAAGCCTTGACATGGTGGACCTCCACACACAATGTCAATACTGTTCTGACTGCTACACAAATTTTCAATTCCTTGGACAAAAACATCTACAAAATCCTGATCAGTGATGTCTTTTGCCAAGAAAAAATAATCAAGTCCAAGCTGTTTCTTGTAACGCTCGGTATGTGTCAGCATCGCAGTCTCATTAATATCTGATGCCGCTACGAGTCTAAATCGTTGATGATCAGCTAATAGAAAGCCCTCTGTGAATCCTCCTGCACCACAGAACAGATCTACAAAATTGTATGTATTGCTTGGGTTGCTGAGAGTCAATACCATGGTTGATAAATAGACAGGCGGTTTGCTCGGCTGATTGTACCTGTATTTCACTTCAAAACTCAGTCAGCACCAAAATCCTTACAATTTGTCTATATCCGCCATCAATAACACATGGCAAGGAAGCTGTCAAAGTAACAAACTTCCACACATGGTTTTTAGGTAAGCGTCCGACTGACAGATCGAAGCCGCATAACCCAGTATTACCCCCCGTGGAATGGAACGGTCGCCAAGGGCAAACACGCCAGCAGCAGCCAGCTAAACGACCACCAGCTTACAGAATGGTTTGGCTCTGGTTCAGCGAGCAACAAATCAATCCGCTCCATTAAGCGATCGCGGGAGATTGCCCAACTAAACGCGGCACAAATATCGGACTGCATCTCAGCCTGCATCAGCGGGGCACTCACTACCATCAGCAATGATTCTGCCAGCACTAATGGATCGACCTGTTGGGCAGCGATGCGATCGGCTCTCAATTCTCTCAGCATCAGCAATTCTTGCCAGAGGGTTTCGGTTTGGGGTAGCCAAAGAGTGGTGCGACGAATCCAGCCTAGCCAAAAGAACCAAAAGGTGTCGTGATAAGTGGCATGAGCCTGTTCATGAACCAGCACCGCTTCTAGATGATCGGCATCCAGAGTATCGAGCAAGCCTTGACTGACCACTAATTCGGGCTGCCAAAAACCAACCCGCGCACTGTAGGGTGTGGAAAGGCTGAGCAGTCGAGCAGGATTGCCATGCACATCAATTACGGGATTTTGGCAAATCGTTTGGAGGGTGCGAAAGCCTTCCCATGCCAGCTTGAAGCCTAGAAAACTGCTGCTGATTAGAAAGGCGATCGCCAGTCCATAACTCAGCCGACCTTCCCAGGGCAACACCATTTGCCCTGCGGGTCCCATCCACAAAATCGCGATCGCCGTCATCATCAGTAACAGCGGTGGAAACAGAAAGGCAATCAGCGATCGCTGCCATCGCTCAATCCAACGACCCGGCGAATCCACCCAACCCAGCCGCATCAGCCACGCTAAACTGAAGCCCATGATCATCATTAGGAAATGCATTCGTCTGACTCCCTAGCTTTGCGAACGGCACGTAGTTTTTCTGCGATCGCTTCTAACTGCTCTACACTGGTCTGATCCAAACTATCGGCAAATGCTGCCACGACATCGGGATTGCTCACGGCTAAAAATTGATTTAACTGCTCGTAAGAGTGCAGCGCCTTTGCCTGTTGCCGAGACACCAACGCCCTCCAGGTAAAGCTGCGTTCTTGCCTATCGCAGGCTAACCATCCTTTTTTGACTAAGCGATTCAGTACTGTCGTCACGGATGTATATGCCAACTCTCGATTGGGATCGGTGAGAATGCGATCGTGGACCTGCTTCACGGTGGCAGTTTCTAAATCCCAAACGATGCCGAGAATCTCAGCTTCTAGAGGACCAAGAGACAAGTGTTTAGGTCGATGATTGGGTAAGGCAGACATCAATATATTAAGGCAGGTAAGACCGAGGGCGAGCAACTGTCTTTAGGATAAATCAAATGCTTCCCATTATAACGGGTTGCTGGTAATTACGGGTATTTTGGTGAGCCGCCCTACTGCTTCACATTGCAATGTTTGACAGCCTGTCTTTTGACAGCGATCGCCCGTTTTTGCAAAATGTAAAAGAAATCTACAGCGTTGCTGTTTACATACGTACTATTTGAGCCTGGTAAAGGTGCATTTTTCCTGTCTTTACCAGGATCTTTGCTTAGGCGGATGGAATCAGGGCTATTCCGTTCTAATTGAATAGTTGATATGCTAGGCAGGTAATCCCTCTCAAACCCTGACACCAAATGCCTCAACTTGCCATTGTCGAAGCC
>QBMH01000366.1 GCA_003249025.1 Leptolyngbya sp.
CAGTATTACTTGCTGAGTTGAAGAGGGTATTTAATCCGCTTGTGACAGTACGAAGTGCGGAATGTGGGTTCAAAGCAATTCACTGCTAATGCTTGTGTGTCGCATGACTATTAGTCTTTGGTGGTAACAAGACTCTGAGGTAAAGCTTATTTCCGATTTGATCTACTCAAACTCTTACCAGGGCATTTTTCAACCTCTGGTTCACCTGTTCTATTTTGCCCATTCTAACCCTTGCTTAAATCTTGCTTAGATTTGCCGGTAGATTCAGGTAGTTTTAAGTACCTTCAAGTACACTCACGAAGCCCAACAAATGATTAGACTCTTGATTAGCAAGGATTTTAGGCTATTCGGTTTTATGAAAAAAGCGCGCCCTTGAGGACTTGAACCCCAGACATCAGGTTTTGGAGACCTGCGTTCTACCAACTGAACTAAGAGCGCAAAAGTACACGACCAAACTATTCGTATCGTAATGTCTAGCTTAACATTGAAGAATTAGCTTTCAGTCAATAGCCTCAATGAAGACTAAGGGCTGAAAGCGAATTGCAAGAGACATTCACAAAGGTCTATCAAACCGTTGCTTCAGGCGAGTTGCCTTACCAATGCGATCGCGCAGGTAGTACAACTTGGCACGACGGGCTTTACCGCGACGCAAAACCTTGATACTTTCAATCTGAGGAGAATGAATTAGGAAAACACGCTCCACTCCAATCCCCTGAAAAATCTTACGAACTGTAAGATTTTGGTTAATGCCAGATCCCCGTTTGGCGATGACAACACCTTCATAAGGCTGGGTGCGCTCTTTGCCACCTTCTTGAATAATCACACCGACTTTAACGGTATCGCCAACATAAATAATTGGCAGATCCGATTTCATTTGCTCCGCTTCAATCGAGCGGATAATTTCTTGGGCGTGCAGCATAAGTCTGGCTGATCAAAAACTCACAGTCCCCAATATTACCTTAGTAGGTGGCTAAACGTCTAGAGACTTCAAGATGGATTTTAAGTAAATCTGTGATTCGTTACCCTAATAAGTATTGAGTTGGAACAATATTCAGTGACAATGCAAGTTCATGGAACTGTCTGGTTGGTGACTGCGATCGCCACTGTTTTCTCGATTCCCTCCACTGCAATCGCGCAGTCCGGCTCAGTTTCCAGAGATCGCCCTTCTCAACTGGACTGTTTGGTTGGCTATCCCGATCGTACCTTTCGCGGCGAACTGACAAGTCAGCGCTTAAGCTATCGCGCCCTTACTCGCTATGCGTTTGCCGCTGGCATGGCGGCTTGCCTAGATAAGCTGAATCAACAGGTTGATCTGCTTAAAACCGATGCCCTGCCTAAATCTGAGTTCAAAGCCATTTTGCAGACCCAGCAAGATCTGACCGAAGAAATCAAACGTATCAACGAGCGGCTGAATCTCTTGTCTGATGAATAGTGGGTTGTTTTGAGGGCGGAGGAGTTTTCTAGATAAATTGCGTCGCGCACAAGCAAAAGAGTCCTCGGCTAGCTCAATAATGGTTATAGCCACCTCAGACGCTTTAACCCAAAATGAGCAGCAAGCCCAAAATTATTGTTTTAGATGATGACCCTACAGGCTCCCAAACGGTGCATAGCTGCTTGCTGTTGATGCAGTGGGATGTAGAAACGCTGCGAATTGGGTTGAGAGACGACGCGCCGATATTTTTTGTGCTGACGAATACGCGATCGCTGACTCCTGAGAAAGCCGCTGCCGTCACCCGTGAAGCCTGCCAAAACCTGAAAAAAGCCCTTACTTTGGAGCATATCCAAGATTTTTTGGTAGTGAGTCGCTCAGACTCCACCTTGCGAGGGCATTATCCGATTGAAACCGATGTCATCGCTTCCGAACTGGGCGCTTTCGATGCTCACTTCCTCACGCCAGCCTTTTTTGAAGGGGGACGCACCACCCGTGATAGCGTTCATTATCTGAACGTGAATGGCGTGGAGACTCCCGTTCACGAAACCGAGTTTGCCCGTGATTCTGTGTTTGGCTATAGCCATAGCTATCTGCCTGATTATGTAGAAGAAAAGACCCAAGGGCGCATTCAAGCCAATCAGGTTGATCGCTTTCTACTGGCAGAGATGCGGCAGGGCGTGTTGGAGCGGCTGCTGCATCTACATGACAACCAGTGCTGTGTGGTGGATGCAGAGACACAAGCGGATTTGAATCGATTTGCTGCTGATATCCTCGCGGCGGCAGCCCAAGGAAAACGATTTTTGTTTCGCAGTGCTGCCAGTTTGCTAACGGCGTTGGCGGCGTTGCCACCTCAAGCGATCGCCCCCGAAGCGATGGCGCAGTATGTGCGGAACGGCAAACCGGGCGCGGTGATTGTGGGTTCCCACGTTCAAAAAACTACGGAACAACTCCAGCAGTTACTAGAACAGCCAGGAATTGTGGGAGTGGAAGTGGAAGTGGCGCGGCTGTTGGCAACGGATCGAAAAGAGGCGCGATCTCAGCTTTTAACCGAAATTTTGAATCAGACCGACAAAATCTATGCCGATGGCAAAACTTCAGTGGTCTACACCAGTCGGCAAGAACTCACCTTTGACGATGCCCAAACTCGGTTAGACTTTGGCGAAGCGGTTTCTGGACTGCTCATGGATGTGTTGCGAAATCTACCAAACGAGATTGGTTTCTTAATTAGCAAAGGCGGCATCACTTCCAACGATACTCTCAGCACTGGACTATCCCTCAGAACGGCGTGGTTGCTGGGTCAGGTGCTACCCGGTGTTTCCATGGTGCGAACCGCCGCCGACCACCCCCAGTTTCCTAACTTGCCCGTCGTGTTGTTTCCAGGAAATGTAGGGGATGCCACTGCCTTGGCGACAGCTTATCGGCGCTTATTCAAAGTAGATAGGTAAGTCGTAAGGGACTTGGATAATTTAGCGTCTTCAGCTTGAATAAGGGGCTTAACCTCCTACTCGCTTGATGGGTGCGTAGGTCCTGTAGAAAACATACTGGCACAAACGAACTCTAGAAGTTGCCAACCAAGTTCGTAGAATACAACTACTAAACAAGGGTGAATCCGAATGAATAGCGCGATCGCAGTTTTCCGTAAGCGACTTGGTTTCAAGTTAGGCAGTCTGGCAATGATCATCGCAGTTGCTAATATGCCAGCGATCGCTCAAGAGGCAAACTTTGGCAAAGTATCTCTCAGCACAGCCAATCCAGTTGGCAGACTTTCTGGCTCCACGGGCGGCTCTATCTCCTTGCCTGCTATTACCAGTAACGTGGATTACCGCAACAACCGTTGCTTAGGCTTTGGCGATTCTAAGCCCGATCACATCCTTACCCTAGACCAAAATTTTCCTAATTTGAGTGTGCAAGTCAACAGTGGAGCAGATACAACTCTGGTAATACAAGGGGCTGATGGCATTGTGCGATGTGGCGATGATAGTGGGACTCGAAAAGATGCCAGCATTGTGGATACCAACTGGAAAGCAGGCGTTTATCGCATCTGGGTCGGCTCGGCAACTCCCGGCACTCAACACGACTACAGGCTCACCATTCAGCCCTAGGGACGTGTCAATTTTGAATGTAAGGATAAAGGCGTGGATGGATTTCCCGCGTACTCATCTACGCACCACTCCTCTACCCATCCTTGCCAGACCACTAAGAGCCTATCCGGAAAATGTTAGGAGCTTACGACCGACAATCAAACAAGCG
>QBMH01000367.1 GCA_003249025.1 Leptolyngbya sp.
CGCAAGTTTTATATCAACATAGGATTTAATCTCACTCTTACTGACTTTTCGGATAGGCTCTTAGTCGATCGCGCTCACAACCTAGAGATTTTCGGTCAAGAGATTTCTATAGAAACAAACTACCGCCATACAACCGTTCGGAGTGTGGAAGAAGCACAGATTTTTGCTCAAACTATTGGCTTTCCAGAGCATGGGTTGGTCGTCATGCCTTCCCTATCGACTAAAAATCCAAATGAAATTGTGAAAGGTATTATCAGTGAAGCACAACTGCTAACCGTCGTGACCGAAGCGCTGCGGCGATCGCCCACCATTCACCTAGAAACTGACATGCGGGCGCTCTATAACCCAACCCGCATGAACGTGATTGCAAAAGCCACAAACAACCTCGTTACTGCGATTCAAAGCACTTGTCCCAATTGTGCCTATCCCGGCTTTGAGCCAGTCGAATATCAGCCCGGTCTGCCCTGCGCCCTGTGCCATTTTCCCACAGCGCTCACCCGCGTCGCCATCCACCACTGCCAGCACTGCGGGTTTCGCCAAGAAAACCTGTTCCCCGATGGCATTGAAGCAGCAGATCCGGCACAATGTCCATACTGTAATCCTTGATGTCGTTTCTATAGAACCCATTTGACGGCGTTGCTGAATGGCACCATGGTTTTGCAAAATTCTGAGGGAGGTTTCAAGGCTTTCAGCCATCAGTTCATATCTCGAATCAGCAACGCCTGATTTCCCACCCGCTGTCAGTTAAGTTGCTGGAGTATGGCATTTACTTTTAGCTTACCTCCTAAATTAAAGATCCAAAATGGGTTCTATATTGGCTCATGGGGTTTCTGATGAGTGTAGTAATTCTGATGAAACCCTATCCTGCTTGATCTTTCAAGCTTTTTGTCCCGTACTTAGGAGCATATCAATACAGAATCAATGGTTCAGCGACGGGCTTTTGAGCCACGGATGACTTTAGCAGGTTTCTCCTCCTTGTCTGGGGGAGAGATCGGCAGGGTTAGGTGAAACTGGCTTCCCCGGTCTTTCCCTGCTGATTCTGCCCAAATACGTCCACCCAAACCGACCACAATTTGGCGACAGATGGCAAGCCCTAGCCCCGTTCCTCCGGTCGATCGCCTCAGGGCACCCTCTTCTTGGTAAAAGCGATCGAACACTGTTTCCAAACGATTGGGTTCAATGCCGCGACCCGTATCAGAAACGGTGACTTCCAGCATTTTTCCGCCATTGGATTGTGCTTGAATCACCACTTTTCCCGTGGGTTCAGTAAATTTGCAGGCGTTATCCAACAGTTTCGATAAGACTTCCACAATCCACTCGCCATCGGCTTCGATCAACGGCAGTTCAGATGACACTTGGGCAGTGATTTCGGGTAAGCCACCGTCCAATTGCCGCGATCGCAGACTGCTCAAAGCCAGATCGACGCATTCTTGCAGGGGCAGCGGTTCTACATGCCATTGAATCCGCCCACTTTCCAGTTTAGAGAGCGTCAAAAAGTCTTGGATTAGTTTTCGCATCCGTTCTGCGTCGGTCAATGCTGCACTTAGCATGACTTGGCGCAGTTCTTCAGGCATGTCGGGTTCCGTGGAGAGGCTTTCCAGGCACACTTGAATGGTGGAAAGCGGGGTTCGCAGTTCGTGCCCGGTGATGGCAATTAGGTTACTACGAGTGCGATCAAGGGCTGCAAGCTGTTGATTCAGGTCTTCCAGGTTGGCGTAGGCTTCTGCCTGAATTAGCGCCACCCCGATTTGGTTCGCGATCGCCTCAATCAACCCCACATTGCTCTCATGCCAATCATGGGCGGTATTGCCGCAATGATGCACTTCCACCATCCCCAGCAAGCGATTCTGATGCACCACGGGCACCATCAGCCAAGCCTCGATCGCCCAACGCTGCATCTGCTCCTTGGGTGCCGCAACTTCCTGTTGTCCCAGCGACCAAATATCTGCCGGAGTGTGGGGTATACAGAGAGGCTCTTGATGCTGCGCGACCCATTGAAATAGGGGGTTAGCTGCTAAATTCCAGGATTGCCCCATCAGCGATTCCACGCCATGATTAAGCGATTCATGCTGGAGGGTAACTGTGGTATCGGTGGCGCGACAGCGATAGATCAAACAGCGAGAGGCTTGTAGAGCTTGCCCCAATTCCTGCACAGCGACCTTAAAAATTTCATCGGGGTCGAGCGATCGCCGAATTGCTGAGGTAATCGAATTGACCAGTCGCTCTCGTTGTTCTTGAGCCGCGATGGAGCGGTATGCCTTCAGCAGCTTGTACTGTCCCGCTTGAATGTAGGTGACCAAGCGTTCGGCAAATGGACCGGGATCAACATTATTAAAGTTGGCTTGGGTGTTATTCAGCAAAACAGTCTGCGCGGCTGCCACTTTGTCGCCGAGTTCTGGGCGATAGAGCAATACTTTCGCCAATAGTAACTCCGCCGCCTGACATGCCACCGATCGCTCAAACGTCCAAATGCCTTCAAATCGGCGAGATTGATCGGGCGGCAAATGCAGAGATGACTCTCCAGGTGCCGTATAAGCCTGCCGTTCCCGACAAATCAAACAGGCAGCATAGCGAGAGCCGACCACGACCAAATGCCACTCCTGTGCAAGCGCATCCGTTTTATCAAAGGCGATCGTTTCATAATGATCAAAGCGATTGGCAAAGTCAGTTTCTGGGGCTGCCAACACATAGACCTGTTCGGTGCGATCGGCGATTCTCAAATAGCGGTGGGCTTCTTGCCGATAAAATCGCTCTCGCTGAAAACTGGCAATCACCACAGGCTGATCCGTTCCCGCCAAAACCTGATCCTCCATCGCGTGAGACAGCGCCGTGAGGGAGGACTTGAAGTAAATTTGGGGTCTTAGATCCGGGAGGGCGACTAACAGATCTTCCAGAATGGAAGCGGGGCGACTCATCAAGATAGGACTCTACTTGGATAAACGCGGAACCATCACTTTTAGAAGCCGTGATAATTCCCAAATTGCGAAATCTAAGCTCACTATACCGCCTAAGCTTTGTTGCCGAAGGGGTTATATGATTCTTATTGTTCCAATGTTTTTGTAGAATTTGGATAGCAGTCCCTAATTAAAGCCTTCTGCGTCAGGGATACTCTTGTTTTTTTAAGGACGTTTGTCATACCCAGAGCGTTATCTTTGTTGATTTGGGATGAGTTCATTACGGCTGAACTCCCGTTTTGCGATCCAGTCTGCCTAGGGAAATCTAAAGGCTGGCAAGGCAGTTTCTTTTTGTCAATCTCCTAACTCTTCTCATGCCATTGTGTTGCCTGCTGCCGAATTTCTTCTAGTTCTATCGCTGGCATTTTGTCGAGATTTGCCAGGATGAAGCTCATGCGACCTTGAGATTTGAGTTTTTCGCGGTGGCGATCGAGAAAATTCCAGTAGAAAAAGTTAAACGGGCAAGCATCTTTACCAATCCGAGTTTTAGGGTTGTAGACGCACTTGCTACAATAATCACTCATTTTGTTGATGTAGTTGGCAGAAGCAGCATAGGGCTTGGATGCCAACATGCCGCCATCAGCAAACAATCCCATGCCAATCACGTTAGTTTGCATTACCCACTTACGGTTCGCTCATTTTCAGGGTGGCTCGTCAGATTGTGGCCCAAGG
>QBMH01000368.1 GCA_003249025.1 Leptolyngbya sp.
CAGTTCAAACATGATCTACCATCACTTCTTTCCTTTATTTAGAGAATCAACCCTACCCTCTAGGAGCGGTGTAAACATCAATAAACTGGCGACGACAATCGACACAGATGTGATTTTGTTTACCTCGCATTTTCCCATTCTTACGGATATGGCTGGAACCGCACTCAGGACATTGCATCAGTTTTAGCCTCAATTCATAGTCCTATTATGCAACGCCGAAAATGGCTCCATAAAAAATCAGGTGTTGGAAGTTAAACTTCTAACACCTGATACTTTTGAATCTCCTAATTTCAATTGCTTTAAGCTTCGTTTCGTGTTTGACGAGCCATTTCTAACAGATTTCCCCAACGCTTCTGGAACTGCTTGGCAGTGAGCTTGAGCGTACGGGCAATTTCGGCATCGTCCATCTGAGTTTGCTTGAGTTGCAGCATTTGACGTTGTTCGGGGGTGAGGCGATCGAGGAAACTATCCCACTGAGAGGTTGCCATACCCAAGTTCTGATCGAGATCAGCACCCAGCCATTGATGCACTAGTTTCCAGTTACGAGAAAGGGTGAATTTTTCGACGTGATATTTGAAGCGCTGTTGTAAATAATCGCGCTGGCGGGGAGTCAGTCCCAAAATATCATCAATTTCGGGGGCTGACATATCTTGCAGCTTTAGCACGAGATAGTCTACACAGTCCGTTTGCTCTTCCGATTCTAGATATTGCACCAGTTCGGAAATCACGCGATCGCGTAATACCGCCTCAGAAGAATCCACCGTATCAGACACCATCCGTTCCCGTAGCTGCTGTACAATGGGCATCCGATTATGCATTTCTGCATCTTCGCCCCGTGCAGACTCCAACGCTTGTTCAATATCTACTGACACTTCGAGGGGTTGACGTTGCCCAAACCGCTGCGATCGCAGCACGATCAACTGCTGATTTTGTCCGGCAGGTAAGGAAATGCGACGCTTCGCGTACTGTTCCGTAAACGCCATATATTCCGCTAGCTCTAAGCGGCTACGGGGTTGATAGGTTTCTGGCAAGACATTCTCACGTCGAAATGCTTTGAGTGACTCGGTATAAAACCCTTGCAAAAAATCTTCAATCAGGGTGTATCGTGCTTGAAACCCAAGCTGCATCCGAGCAGGAGCCACATAGCGGTAGACCATCGAACCCAGGGTGCTATGCAGTTCAGTCCGTCCCCGCTGGGAGCCAAGTTGGTAGTAGTTAATGCATTTTTGCAAACGATGGCGGGCTAAAGAAATCTGCCAGGATTGCGCTTGTCCAGAGGCTTGAATGCGCCCACTCTTTTGGCAAACTCGCTCCACTTCAGCGGCAATCCGTCCGGCGAGACTTTCCACACTTCCGTTGAGGTTGCTCACTTCTTCTCGAAATTCTTGTGCCAGCATTTGAACTAGCGCTGCCTGATCGAGAAAGTGAACGATTGTGGGACGCGAGATAGAAGCCGCTTGATGACTGCGTTGGGTCGACTGGGGGGGGGCGGCGATCGCGCGATGCTCGGATTGGGCAGAATGAATAGCAACCGATCGAGTGCAAGGGGGGGGAGATTCAATATTCATGGCTTGGTAATGCACACTTAGGGGGATTGTTAAGACAGAAGAAGCCTTAGAGTTCTGCTGCTCTTGTTTCCTGACGTTTTGCTTAGCAACTGTCATAACTATCTACACACGCAAATTTGTGGATTACGGGTGAGCTTCTGATTAGCACTTACCCTTTTAAGAGAACAGCACAACCCGCGCTCGACAGTGGACAAGCTATTTCAGCCTGATTAACTTCTGAAGGAAGTCTATTATCCAATAGCCAGTTCGGGGGTAGCCATCCGGATAGTTGTGACGACAGATCAATGCAAAAAGTTCATTTTGCGGAAATAAGTCTTAAAACTCCCTAATTTGAAGGATTTTCATGGATTGTCTCAGCGTCCCGTTTTTGTCCACAGTTCTGCGGCTTCCCATCCAAGACCCTTGCGAACTAGCTCAGGTTCCTCACTGCTCAAATCTAAAATAGTGGATACCTCATAGCCCGGTTCTTGCTCATCATCCACAATCACATCCACCAATTTATCTAAACAGTCGAATAGATCTAAGCGAGATGGATAGTCGATCGCGCTTTGGCTGCGAGCGGAACCGTCTTCTAAAACATGGGCGGAGGTCGAAATAATTGGATTACCCAAGCCTTCTAGTAATGCCTGAGAAATGGGATGATCGGGCACTCGAATTCCTGTAGTGCGGCGTTTGGGACTCATCACCAGTTTAGGAACTAGTTTGGTAGTTGGCAGCAAGAAAGTATACGGTCCAGGAATCAATCGCCGCATAATTCTGTAAGCTTCGTCGCTGACGATCGCATACTGAGCGATATTAGATAAAGATGAACACAAAAACGTCAGCGGCTTATCATTGGAAAGTTGCTTAATTTGCCTGACCCGTTGTACTGCACTTTTGGAGTTCAAATCACAGCCGATCGCATACACCGTATCGGTTGGATACAGCAGCACTGCCCCATCTTTTAGCGCTTTAACAATACGGTCTACAGTGCGGGCTTGAGGATTTTTAGGATGAAGCGTGTGAAGAGTTGCCATGATAGAAAAGTGCAGAATAAATAATTCAAAATTCAAAACTTAAAATTCAAAACTTGCCTAAAACGCCAATGGTCAAAATTGCTTACTTACAATGCCCGACCGGAATTGCGGGAGATATGTGCTTGGGAGCGCTTGTAGATTTAGGCGTACCGATAACCTATTTAATTGAGCAATTAGGACGCTTGGGAATCTCGCAAGAATATAAACTGTGGACAGAATCCGTCGATCGCAATGGACAACGAGCGACAAAATTTCATGTTGATCTGGTGTTTGAGTCGGGGGAAGTAGTAAACCCAGATCACTTTGCAACGTTTGCTTCACATCCTTATCACCTCCATTCTGCTACAGAAGCTACTGTTTTAGCGAACTCAATCACCGGATCTCATGAGCCTGGGCATTCTCACCCACATGCCTCCCTCTCCATGCAGGATGCAGCCGCCTCGCTCCCACCCATTCGACACCTGCCAGAAATTGAACGGTTGATTACAGTGGCTCAGCTACCTGCCCAGGCAGAAGCTTGGAGTTTGGCAGTGTTCCGGCAATTGGCAGCCGCAGAAGCAGCCGTGCATGGAGTCCCAATCGAGCAGGTACATTTTCATGAAGTGGGCGCAACGGACGCGATCGTTGATATTGTGGGAACTTGCCTGGGGCTGGATTGGCTAGGAATCGAAGAACTACACTGTTCCGCTTTACCCACGGGTGGTGGCACGATTCGAGCCGCTCATGGACGAATGCCCGTGCCCACTCCAGCAGTGCTGAAGCTGTTTGAAATGCGCCAAGTGCCGATTTATTACAACGACATCGATCGCGAATTGGTGACTCCCACCGGAGCCGCGATCGCCACAACGCTAGCGACTCACTTTGGTTCACCGCCAACGATGATCTTACATAAAGTGGGCTTAGGTGCCGGGACTCAAAATTTGCCCATCGCGAACGTGCTGCGGCTGTGGGTCGGGGCGAGAAGTTCGGAGTCGGGAGTTCGGAAGGAGTTTGGAGTTGGGAATCAACAATCCCATACCCCGCACCCCGCACCCCGCAC
>QBMH01000369.1 GCA_003249025.1 Leptolyngbya sp.
GGTTTCCATAACCGTCAACTCAAATGATTTCTACGCCCTTTCTTTCAGATTTTCGTTCTCTTGGCAACCCCTTACTGAAACTGGTGCAAGATCTGAGGTAACATTGTCCCTCGACACAACAGGTACTAACGCTGACAGGCAGAACCAAAGAATTGAAGAATTGGACGGCGATCGTCGGTAAGATTAGCCACCTTGCTGAATGCCGAGTGCCATAATGCCTTGGGATTGGAGGAAGACACGGGAGGCAAATAACAGGGGGCTTTGAGGATGAACCGGAAGCCTCGCTCATTGCCTTGTTGTCCCTTTACTCAGTGGTTTTGATAAGCTAATCGTCATTTATTTTTCCAAGCTGATCCCCTCGCTGTGTGGGTTTCAAGCCCGATTTTATGCAACTTGAATGCACATCAGCTTAGCAATATTCACAGCCGCAATTACTGCGATCGCGTAAACTCCTTAAGAGCTAGCCATCTGAGATTCTTGGCGCAGATATGCCTGAATAAAGGCATCTAGGTCGCCATTCATCACATCGGCGATCGCGGTTGTTTCTTCGCCAGTTCGCAAATCTTTGACCATTTGATAGGGATGAAACACATAGCTACGAATCTGGTTTCCCCAGGAGGCTTCCACAATATCGCCACGAATATCGGCAATCTCCTTGGCTTTTTGCTCTTGAGCAATGATCAACAGCTTTGCTTTTAGGATGACCAGTGCTTTCTCTTTGTTTTGCAGTTGAGATCGCTCCTCCGTACATCGGACTGCTATTCCGGTCGGTAAGTGGGTAATTCGGACTGCTGTCTCCACCTTGTTCACATTTTGCCCACCTTTGCCCCCCGCACGAGTAGTCGTAATCTCCAAGTCTTTATCAGGAATATCAAGCTGCACGGTATTATCCAGCAACGGCATCACTTCAACTCCAGCAAAACTGGTTTGTCGCTTGTCATTAGCATTGAATGGAGAAATTCTCACTAAGCGATGAGTTCCCTTCTCCGCCTTCAAATAGCCATAGGCATATCGCCCTTCAATTTCCAGCGTTGCCGATTTAATCCCAGCTTCCTCCCCTTCCGACATTTCCGAGAGGTGAACGGTAGATCGTCGCGCTTCTGCCCACCGGGTATACATTCGCAGCAGCATCTCTGCCCAATCTTGAGCATCCGTGCCGCCGGCTCCAGCATTAATGGTCAGCACGGCTCCCTTTTGGTCATAGAGACCTGACAAAAGCTGCTCCAACTCCCATTGATCCAAAGCTTTGCCCAATTGGGTCACATTCGCTGTTGCTTCTTCCAGCAAAGCATCATCCTGTTCCACTGCCAGCAATTCCAACACGGCTTGGGCATCTTCCAAGCTAGCCTGCCACTGATGCAGTTGTTCCAAACTGGATTTCAAATCATTCAGTTCTTGCAAGATTTTTTGGGCAGTAGCTTGGTCATCCCAAAAGCTAGGTTGGGCAGCGACTTGCTCCAAATCTTGAATTTTGGCGGTTAAGGCAGCAACGTCAAAGATAGTCCTGAGCTTTGCCCAGGCGATCGCTTAACACCCCAATCTCACGCTTAATTTCCAGCACTTCCATGGCTATTTAACTCCTAATCAATTTGCAATTATCCACATTAATGCACCAGCCTCATCACGCGCAGGCATCTTTATATTCAGCAATGAATCCGGCTTCTAAAATACATCTTCAAATAAGAAGCCACAGCTTTGTAGCTGTAGCCCCTCAAATACTGGAGATGCCCATACAACACGGGAGATCGCAAAAAACTAACGACGAGAAAAAGACATGACGATTTGCAACACATACCAAAACAGCAGCGCAACGGAGGCAAATAGCTCTAGAGAAGCCGCCACATATTGGTCTGTTGAATAGTTATGCAGCACTTTAGACGTGTCATATAAAATTGCCGCCGAGGCAAACACCACCATGATGAATGAAAAGAAAAGACCTAGGGTGAAGCCAAAAATTGCGCTGCAAATGATTACGCCTAGGGCAATAAAGCCGCCGATCGCAAGAATACTGCCTAGAAACGAAAAATCTTTTCGGCTAATAAACACCACTGCCGTCAAACCCGCAAACATGAGAAGCGTCAGGATTGCCGCTGTTGGAATCACGCTCGGATCGGAAAAGAGCGCCGCGATATACAGCAAGGGCGTAAAAAGAATTGCCTGAACGACCACAAAAAGACCTAACCCGGCGTATTGAGCGCCTATAGAATCTGCCTTGGCGGCTAAGCCTCTCGATAACCAGCCCAAGATCATAAACACACCCAAGACGGCAATCCAGCTAAATTGGCTGCCCGTCATTAATCGTGTTAAAACCTCTGCAATTCCTGACTGAAACAAAAAATAAGACACGAGGGCAAATGCAAGCACTGCTCCTGCCAGATGCATATATGTTTTTTGGATGAACTTGGCGCGTTCAGTTGGGCGGACTTGAGCAGCAGTAACCATAAAATTTTCCTTGAATTGGGCTATGAACGTTTCCCTGCAATCCTAGCAAAAACATAGTTGAAAAGCCCTTAGCTACTAGCAATTCAACTTTTTAAGGCTAATTTTGGCGACCTGCAAATTCTGCTTTTAAGTAGGATTTGACACGGCTGAAAATCAAACCCTAAACCAGACCTGAATTGTATCTTTCTGACTCTATTTGCGTATTTATGCCGAATCTTCAAAAGGGCACCTAGCGACAGTACCGTAAATCGACGATGGTTTATGCCCCCCAGTCTAACGAGAATGAGCTTAACTCTGATGTGAAAGGTGACTTGCAATGATAGCTGCTCAACCCTGCGTTCGTTCCCGCGGAATGGAATTGTTAGTTTCGTACCACCACAATCCCTCAGTTAGACTGCGTAATCAACTCGTTCAAATGAATGCAGGTTTAGTGAGAAAAATTGCTCATCGGGTGAGTCATCAGTGCGCTGAACCTTACGAAGATTTGGAGCAAATCGGTTATTTAGGTCTAATTCGGGCGATTGAGCGGTTTAATCCAAACCAGGGATGTGCGTTTAGCTCGTTTGCGGTTCCTTATATTCGCGGTGAGATGCTCCATTTTCTCCGCGATCGCAGCTCTACTGTTAAGATTCCCCGCCGTTGGCAACAACTCAACAAAGCAGGACAAAAAGTTCGTGAAGACCTATCGGAAGCATTTGGTCGCCAGCCTACCGATGATGAGATTGCTACCGAACTTGGAGTTTCGGTATATGAGTGGCGCGAAAGCAGGATGGCAACTAGAAATCGCTTGCCCTTGAGCTTAGATGCCACCATTAGCCAGCAAATCGATTCTCCAATGACTCTGGGCGACACTTTACCTGATGCTCACTACCAAAACTTGCAAATTTTGGAGGAAGATCGGCAGCAAATTCAACGGGCATTAAACCAATTAGAAGAAAAAACTCGCCAAGCAGTTGAGTTTGTCTTTATTAAAGATTTGTCTCGGAAAGAAGTTGCAGAAAAAATCGGTGTAAGCCCCATGACAGTTACACGTCGCCTGCATCGTGGTATTCAACAAATGATGGCGTGCCTACATCCTCAAGTTTTACAAACCGATCCTTAATGAGGTAAACAGGGGTAAAGCCAGGGCTATTCCGTTCTAATTGAATAGTTGATATGCTAGGCGGGTAATCCCTCTC
>QBMH01000036.1 GCA_003249025.1 Leptolyngbya sp.
TGAGGGCAGTGAATTGGTTCTAAAACCATGCTTGAGCTTCCATCATTATCAACCTCTCCATCAAACCAGTTTCTCTGATGGAAAACAACAAACCTAGAACATTACCCTAACTTCATTCTATTCATTGCCGCATCAGGCAATATCAATTCTCATGCCTCATTTACTGACTAACACTCACCAGATAATGAAGGCGGTAAAGCCAATATAACCAGACACAACCAGCCAATCTTGCCAGTTCTCAGACAAAATTAATCCACTATTCATCCAGCTATCCTTTTTGCAGAATCGTGTTTTGCTATGTTCTATATTGTCGTTAAAAAACGCGATCGCCCCTTGAAAAAAAAGCAGGTTATCAATGCGACAATTCCTTCAGAAGATTCGTGAGAGGATAATGCCTTGCAAAAATTTAGTAAGGAGCCGCTATTTAGGGGCATCGCCTATACTAACAGGGATGGAAAATAAAGATGGGTGAAACCAGAATATTCAATAGCTCTCAGTTTTTTCAGCCGACTGATGGAGAGCCGATTCGGTCGGTCATCTCTGAGTCTGACAATGCGGTTGTTGTGGTTTGGTATATCAAACCAGGACAGACAATCCCCGCCCATTACCATCCCAACGGGCAAGACACTTGGACTATTTTGGCTGGAAAGGGTGAGTATTATTTAGACAAAGCTGGAGCTACACGGGCGATCGCTGCTGGAGATGTGGCGATCGCTCCTACCGGCTGTGTGCATGGAGTAATCAACAACGGAGATGAACCACTGGTTTTTGTTTCAGTTGTGTCACCTGCTGATGCGGGATATCAACGTGTTTCATTAGAAGATTCTTTGGCGCTTCATTCTTGATTTCTTAAGCTATCAGAGTTTTGTGATTCGGTAGTTTTAAGGGTTTGATCATCACAAGAAACAAAGCCTTTTAGAGCTATGAAATGGATACTTCAATACTTTTATAAAATCAAGCTGAATAAAGCAATTCTCTGGTGCTACTTGATTTGGTATCTTGTAGTTGTTTGGTTTCATTTTGATCCCTCGTTGAAAATATGGATTAACGCCATTGGCATCAGTGTTGTGATTGGGACAGGGTTATTGCTCAGTGTCTCTTCGAGTGAGGTTCGCGATAAAGATCATTGGCAAACCTTTAGACTTTATCTCATGCCATTTTGTGTTTCCAGCTTCTCGACTTTGATTAAAGATCAAGGATTTCTGGTAGTCATACCGCCCAATATTCACGAAACAATGGTGGCGCTATTTTGTTGCGGTGTATTTCTATCGGTTATTTTCGTGATCAAATCAACCACCAATAAAATCGCCTGAGACTAGATTACGTTCTGACTATTCCGTTTTATGTCTGGCAACCTCACTGAAAACAGTTATTTAGACAGGTAAAAAACTGTCTGCATTATTCTCCTGCCGCCCAGTTTCAACGCTAGGGTAAGCCAACCTCACATCTTGATGGATTCTTGTATGCTGATTCAAGCCGTTCATCGCCGTTCCCTACTGGCTTTGATCTTGACTGTCCCATTGGCAAGTTTTGGGGCACTCATGTCTTTGATAATCGCTCCGGGTATCAGTGGACAAAGTGTAGTAGTCCTCTGTCAGTTTTGGCTACTCGCATTTCCGATCGCTTGGCTATTGCAGGTTGAGCAGCAGACCTTAAAAATTCCTAAGCCAAAGCGACGTGATTGGTTAATTGGAACTGGTGTTGGGCTGCTGATGTTTAGCATAATTCTTTCAACTTATTGGTTATTTGCTAAAGATTGGATAAATCGAACTGAGGTGATAACCAAAGTACAACAGCTTGCTAATGTGAATCAATTAAGCTTTTTAGTAGCCTGTGTTTACTTTGCATTAATCAATGCTTTAGTTGAAGAGTATTTGTGGCGTTGGTTTGTTTATCGTCGCTGTGAGCAGCTCATCTCCAGTCAATCTGCCGTCTTTCTATCTGCGGTTTTTTTCACGCTCCATCACGTGATTGTTTTAGCCTATTATTTTGATTGGCAAGTGGTGACAGTGGGCACGATCGCGGTATTTTGTGCAGGAGTTATATGGGCACAGTGCTATCGAAAATATCGCTCCATCTGGAGTAGCTATCTGAGCCACGCGATAGCGGTTATAGCAATTTGCATCGTCGCCTGGCAGGTATTGTTTGGTTAGGAGGTCGGACGCGATCGCCTACGAATCTATGATTTGAATTGTGCTTTCCTTCTTGAACTGAAGGTCAATCGAATGAACCAAGCAACCTTCTACTTAATCGACCAACTGAAGGCTGAACTGGATTTTTGTCGTCCATTACCCACTCCAGTCGTATCAAAACTTGAAAAGGTCTATACCGTTCAATACACCTATAACTCCAACGCAATAGAAGGAAACACCCTAACGCAACGTGAGACAGAGATGGTGTTAGAGAAGGGAATCACTGTGGGTGGGAAGACATTGGTAGAGCATCTTGAAGTTATCGGTCATAGAGATGCAGTTCGATACATCGAAGCGCTTGCCCAGTCTAAAGCTCCCAATCAATTCACAGAGTGGGAAATTAGACAAATTCACAACTTAATTATGCGTTCAGTTTCTCCAGATGAGGCAGGGCAATATCGAAACCTGGATGTGCGATCGGCGGGAACTGTATATCACTATCCAACTGCTTTCTTAGTTCCAGCCTTGACGAAAGACTTGATTGATTGGCTGCACTTATCCACTTCATCTTTGCATCCAGTTGAATATGCCGCGATCGCCCACTTAAAGTTAGTTACAATTCATCCTTTCAGAGACGGCAACGGCAGAACGGCTCGGTTGGTGATGAACCTAATCTTGATCAGCCAAGAATATCCGATTGTTTCGATTCCCTCCGAAAAATGGGCTGAGTATATCGATGTCATTGTTGAAGCTCAACAAAATCATAAGAAGCAACTATTTGTAGAATTAGTTCTACACAGCACAGTGCAATCGTTGCAGGATACGTTGGAAGTTGTTCGCTCATCCACAGGCTGATCGACCGACAAGGGCGCGATCGCCCCGATATCACCCGCGCTTTAATTGCCGCACTGATTTCTTGGAGTATGAATCTTGATGATAAGAGCGATCGCGTCTGTCCCCTTTGCCCCGTACCATGAGAGTGCAAATCATTCGGTTTTTCGGATATGCCTACTCCCCCGTTAACACTTAATTTAGTGGAAGGATCGGTTTCGTTTCAGTTCTCTCCTGAAGCCGCCCAAATACTGCAAGCCCAAATTGCTGCACTCATGACTAGCCTAAAAGTCGTTGCGACAAAAGGTGCGCCTGCTACAAAACCAAAGCCTCAACAACCAATGGAATATCGCTACACGGGGGACGTTTTTCTAGAAATCTTTTGCAATCCCAACATTTGGTCTTCGCCCTTCGCTGCAAAAGTACTAATTACACTTAGAGACGATCGCATTCGCCTGACCACTGAAGCTGAGCTTAGCCGTTTGGTAGACGACGTGAACCAATATTTAGAGCAAGCTAGTTAAAATCGCTATCTCTCAAGCATAAATCGGCAAGATTACAGTAGAATCGTTGCAGTTTTTCTTTCAATTTTTTTATAGTTCTTGCTGAAAGCCTCTATTGTAGAAAGATCGCAGCATACATTCTAAGCCAAGCATTTAGAAACCCTTCCCTTGATACTTAAGGAACCACACCTAATGAATTCTGAGACGTTGATTCAGCTACTGCAAAATAGTTTTCGTGTCACGCTAGGTGCAACGGCATCCCTGATTGAGGTTGTTCAAGATCCACAAAAGCGGCACGAGAACTTATCAAAACTTCGCCAAGAATGGAGTCAACTTGCCGAAGAATGGGCAGTCAAAGGCGAATCGACCGAGCAAGATGCGCGTAACTTTGTAGATACTGTTTTGACTCAACGCCGCGCCCAAAACTCTTACCCATCTGGTTCGACCACGATGCCTACCTCAACCACGTCTATCTCAACCGCACCAAGCGTACAAACTGAACTACAGGAACTTACGATTCAAATCGCCACCATTCGGGCAGAACTTGAAAAGCTAAGGAACCAAGAGTAGAAAAACAGTTTCTCCAAACAACATTAGACAAGCACTTGCTTGCCAGACTTGAATGCGTTGACAGCACTTTTGCATCGCAATCAAAGCACTGAAAATCAGCCGCCAATTTTAGACAGACTAGCTGCTTAGTCGTTTTCCCACTTTTCGTAACCCATCAGATCACCGATGCGGTCTCTTAGCAAAAAATTGCAGCGTTCTAACTCACATTCAATCCATGCCCATTCACGAGCAGGAATGTATTGACACAGGATATAGATCGATTGATGGCGGCTCACCAGTCCTTCTTGAACGAGTTGACGAGCCTCATCTTGGATCACAGGTAAGGAATACTGAATTGATTGAAGCATAATGACCCTTCTAAACTTCGTAGCAAATCACAACAAGTAGCGCTATTGAATAAATCAAGCGAGCAGATAAAAAATCAAGTTTTTAAGAGTGTAAAAAAATTATTCGGGGACAGAGAAAATCTCCATCTGTAGCCTGATATACCGTATAACTTGTATTTTTACGCCAATACTCTTCTGAGTATATTAAGAAAACTTGCGAAAGTCACTAAACCTTGACCAATATCTGGCAGGTTCTACTTAGATTTGAGTGAATAGCTGAATTAAGTTGAGCCTTAGAAATAAATCAGTGAATATTTTGTGTGGTATTCGTCAATCAGGCTTGAATTTCACGCAGGTAAGGCTTTTAAGTAAGTAACTGTTGGCGGCGATCGCTCAATTCCACGGCGAGTTCTATTGCGGCTTTTATGCTAGTGGCATCTGCAATTCCCTGTCCAGCGATATCAAATGCGGTTCCATGATCAGGGGAAGTGCGGACGAACGGTAACCCAATCGTGGTATTGACAGCTCGATCAAATGCCATCAGTTTAACCGGAATTAATCCTTGATCGTGGTACAAGGCGAGGTAGGCATCGGTAACGTTTTGGGTTTTGGGTTTTGGGTTTTGGGTTTTGTTTACGGGATTTTCCTGGGTTAGGGTCCCCGTACCAAACCAGGATTGTCCCGGTTTAACCCAAAGAGTATCGGGAGGAACAGGTCCTTCTAACCCAATTGAGGGAAAGCGATCGCGCATTTCATTGAGCCAGGGGATTAACCAATCTTGTTCTTCCCGTCCGAGTTGCCCCTGTTCGCCGCTGTGAGGATTGAGTCCCGCGATCGCGATGTGGGGTGTTTCTAAGCCAAAATCTTGTTGTAAGCAGTTGAGCAACAACTCTAGTTTCTGAGTCATTAAATCTGCTGTCAGGGTTTCAGAAACTTGCTTTAAGGGAATGTGGGTGGTTGCCAGCAGGGTTCGTAATGTCCAGCCTGTATAGGGAGATCGCGCTACAAACAACATGCCAAAGCGCTGAACTCCAGCGTGTTCAGCTAGCAGTTCGGTTTGTCCTGGATAGTGGTGTCCAGCAGCTTTCCAAGCAGATTTTGCGATCGGTGCCGTGACAATGGCATGAAAATCACCTAAGAGCGTCTGGGCGATCGCCTGCTCTAAGAACTGAAAACTGGCGGCTCCACTAGCAGCGTTTTCCCTCCTTAAGTGGATCTGCTGCTCAAGTTTTGGATCGAGTTCCACATCCAATAGAGCCAGTTCATCTGGATCTGCCAATGGGTCTTCTGTGCCAACTGCTAACAATTGAGCATAGGTTTTTTCTAGTAGTGATCGACTGCCGATCACAGTGATCTCACTGCTTTGGCGAATTTGCGGATCGGCTAGCGCTTTTAACACCACTTCACTACCAATTCCAGCCGGGTCACCCACAGGAATTGCTAATCGAGGACGAAAGAGAGAATCGTGGGGTTTATCCATTGTTCCTGGAAGTGTGAGCAATCTGGTTTAGAATTCTTGGTAAGAGTGATACTTACATTTCACGAGTTACACGATTAATTGACGCGATCGCATAAGGAGCAGCCAGTTCATGGGAGAAATTTTTACCACTGCTATTTTGGCATCTAGCCTAATTTTGGTGGGTTTGGGGCTAGGATTTGTCATGTTAAAAGTACAAGGCGGCGAAGAATAAGAAGCTTTGTAGAAGGATGGAAACCGATCTCTTGTGATCGTTAAACCTTCATCCTTCTATAAGCCGGATATTTAAGAGTCTTCAGGCTCATCCAGGTGCTCAGCAACTTCACGATATAAGTTTAAAACGTGGCTATCTTTAAGGTAGTAGAATACATTCCGTCCTTGACGACGATACCCGACTAGACGCATGGTGCGGAGCGTTCGCAGTTGATGAGAAACAGCAGATTCGGTCATTTTTACGGCTGCTGCTAGGTCACATACACATAATTCTTGAAGCGCCAAAGCCGACAGAATTCTCAACCGATTCCCATCGCCCAATAAGCTAAAGAACTCTGCCATTCGTTGAGATTTTTCTAAACTTAGAATATCTTGGTGAATTTGGCGAACCTGATTGAGATCAACGGGATGCTGGATAGCGCAATTAGGGGAATTGATTAAACTTTTTTCCGGCTCTTTTGAAGAAATATTTATAGCTGCTTGCTTGAGCTTTGGCATGTTTAGTGAAGTATCAATATACAAAGACAAATTCGCTTATCTTTACACTAGCGTAAGACTGCAATGTTATTGATTCACTGCTACAGAGCATCACAGGTTTGTCATTGACTTCTGCCCCATTAACCCCACCTGCGATTCCTGAAACAATCCATCTAGGAATCGCAGTGGCTTCCATAAACTGCTTAAAAGAAAATCTAAGATTCAGAGCTATTCGGCAAATTCTCTTAGGGTGATGACCCATTCTGATAGTATCTTAGTAAAAGTTAAAATTTCTTTACTTAATCCCTCATGAAACTCTTAATTGTTGGTGCTACAGGTACTTTAGGAAGACAGATTGCCCGACGAGCCTTAGATGAGGGATATGAAGTCCGTTGCTTGGTGCGAAGTCAAAAGAAGGCAGCATTTCTAAGAGAATGGGGTGCTGAACTTGTACGGGGGGATCTGTGTCAGCCTGAGACCTTGCCGCCAGCATTGGAAGGAATTTCAGTGGTAATCGATGCTGCAACGGCAAGAGCAACCGACTCTTTAAGCATTCGACAAGTAGATTGGCAGGGTAACGTTAATCTCATTCAAGCGGCGAAGGCGGCTAACATAGAACGATTTATTTACCTATCAATTTTGGATGCAGAAAAATATCCCAAAGTGCCACTGCTAGAAATTAAGCGCTGCGTTGAGTTATATCTTGCTGAATCGGGTCTAAACTACACCATCCTTCGCCCTTGTGGCTTTTTGCAGGGATTGATTGGGCAGTATGCAATTCCGATTTTGGAAAATCAATCTATTTGGGTGATGGGCACCGCTTCCCCAACGGCGTATATGGATACTCAAGACATTGCAAAGTTTGCGATTCAAGCGTTGAAAGTGCCTGAAACTGAGAATAAATCTTTCCCGGTCGTCGGACCGTGCGCTTGGAGTGCGGATGAACTGATTCAGCTTTGCGAAAAGCTATCAGGACGCGATGCCAAAATTACGCGCTTACCTATTGGCGTAGTCCGATTTACCCGCCAAGTGACCCAATTTTTTCAATGGACTTGGAATATTGCTGATCGACTGGCTTTTGCCGAAGTGATTGCAACTGGCAAACCGTTGGTGGCACCCATGGACGAAACCTACTCTGTTTTTGGGCTTGATGCTAGCGATACCACTACTGTAGAAAGCTACTTGCAAGAATATTTTGAGCGAATTATGAAGAAGCTGCGCGAATTGGACTATGACAAACAGAAAAAACAAAAGAGAAAATCAGACACAGTGGATAAGAAGCGAAATTACCCTCGTTTCTAGCGATCGCAGTGATCGCTTGCTGGTGATTTAGCGGAAAAGCGATCGAGTCGATTACCGAGAATGGTATAGTCCCTATACTTACCCGATTAGCCCTTAGCCGAACGTTGACGTGCCTAAAGCTGGCATTATTTATAACGATATTAAACCCGATGCTTGTCGTATTGCCGAAGAAATCAAAGACAAGCTGTCTTCTCGTGGCTGGGAAGTTCACCTAGCCACTGGCGTGGGTGGAATTTTGGGCTACTCAAACCCAAGCGGTCCAGTTTGTAATACTCCGATCGATAGCCTGAATCCTCCTGGATTCGATCGCGATATGACCTTTGCAGTTGTTTTAGGCGGAGATGGCACAGTGCTGTCTGCTTGCCGCCAACTGGCTCCCTATGGAATTCCTCTATTGACTGTGAATACTGGGCACATGGGTTTTTTAACTGAAACCTATGTAACCCAACTGCCGGATGCATTGGAAGCCGTCCTGGCAGATCTTTACCATGTTGAAGAACGTTCGACGCTACGGGTGCAACTCTTTCGAGACAAACACCTTTTGTGGGAAGCATTATCCCTGAATGAAATGGTAATCCATCGAGAACCATTGACTAGCATGTGCCATTTTGAGGTGGAAATTGGTCGTCATGCACCCGTAGATATTGCGGCGGATGGGCTAATTATCTCCACTCCCACGGGGTCAACGGCTTATTCTCTTTCAGCCGGTGGACCTGTGATTACACCTGGGGTGCCTGTCCTCCAATTAGTCCCGATTTGCCCCCATTCGCTGGCATCGCGCGCCTTGGTATTTGCGAATACTGAACCCGTAACTATTTTCCCTGCGAACACGACTCGGTTAGTCATGGTAGTGGATGGGAATGGCGGATGCTATGTGCTGCCAGACGATCGCGTTCGGATTGAGCGATCGCCGTTTAATGCTCGTTTTATTCGATTACAACCTCCAGAGTTTTTTCATATTTTGCGCGAAAAGTTGGGTTGGGGCTTACCCCACATTGCCAAGCCCACCTCAGTAGAACTGCCTTAAACAGGGAACAAAAATCAAGAGATTAAAGTCAGAGTCCTTGCAATCGTCCCCATTACAATCCACACCTAGAGAGAAAATTGCCAAAAAAGGCTAGTTTAACTAAAAGATTATGTTAAAACAGAGTGACGATAGGAATTAATACCTAGTCATCCACTGAGTTATTTTAAGTGCCCTTTGTCAACCTTGCTCCCCGACTTATGAATACTGCAACTGCTGATAGTCCTCAAATTTTGTTGATCGAAACCGATGAAACGCTTGCCCGGAATGTCAGCTTGGACTTGCAAGAATCTGGTTATGAAACCGCGATCGCCCAAGATGCTGTCAGTGGACTGCGAAAAATTTCAGAAGTGCAGCCTTTGCTAGTGGTGGTCGATCGCATGTTGGCAGGAGAATCAGGACTATGGTTTTGCAATCGTCTCCGGGCAACAGGAACACGAGTGCCCATCCTGATGCTAATGGCGCGAGACACAGTAGAAGATCGCGTTGCGTGCTTAGAAGCAGGAGCCGATGATTATTTTCTTAAACCTTATCGCTCAGATGATTTTTTGAAGCTGATACGGCTTTACCTGAAATCGGATGAGGAAACTACGGAAAAATTGCGGTTTGGAGATTTAGGCTTAGATCTAGCCACTCGCCGAGCAATTCGGAATAACCGCACGATTGATCTGACTATGAAGGAATTTGAACTGCTCAAATACCTAATGGAACACCCACGCGAAGTGCTAACCCGCGAACAAATCTTAGAAAACGTTTGGGGCTATGACTTTGTAGGCGAATCCAATGTAATTGAAGTGTATGTCCGCTATCTACGCTTGAAAATTGAAGATGAGGGCGAAAAGCGGCTGATTCAAACCGTGCGGGGAGTGGGTTACGTTCTACGTGAGGCGTAAAGGTTGAAAAAGCGTATGTTGAAGCTAAGTTTTCAGAAGCAACCGGGGCAGGGGAGTAAAATGGGCGATCGCACTCAGCGGCACTATTCAAAAATCATTTCAGGAAGTATTTTGGTGCTTGGACTGTTGATTAACGGGTGTTCTGCTCCAGTGGTATCGGTTTCTCCTGAAAAAAATAGTATTTCTCAGACATCAGAATTCTCTCTAGCGTTAGCCAAGGTGGGACAAATGTTACCTGTTTCTGCCCAAGTCAAAATTGGCGACCAATTGATTCAACTAGAAGTGGCACGCACGGTGGAGCAACAGTCTATGGGATTGATGTATCGCTCTGCGCTGGATGCCAATCATGGAATGCTATTTCCCTTTTCACTACCGCGCCCAGTCAGCTTTTGGATGAAGAATGTAGTAATTGATTTGGATATGGTGTTTTTGCGGAACGGGCAAGTCGTTTCAGTGTCTAGCAATGTGCCACCCTGCAAAGCAGAACCTTGCCCTGTTTATGGTCCTAAAGACTCCATTGATCAGGTGATTGAATTGCGAGGCGGTCGTGCTATGGAATTGGGCATTAAACCGGGCGATCGCCTACCCGTACAGTTCAATCCAAAGAATCCTATCAGTAGCTCCTGATAAAAACGTTCTTAAAGTCAATATCTCTTGAGATTTGCATTCATCATTCATCAGATAGAGCGGATCTGCTGTCCGATCGTTTAACCTATCTTTTATAAAGTTACAAAGTCTTGCTCTGATGAACCTTACCTACATTGTTGCTGCCAAAGTAGCAGTATTAGCTTCTCAGGTAAGGTGGTTTGGCTTTGGTGTGAGGAATAACGGTTCGATAGAAACAATACGCTTAATCCTGGGCTTCTTAAACAAACCTGCTTTTCTCTCTTGAAAAAAAGCTTGTGTAAAAAGGCTGAGATAGCTTTTTTTGGATATTTCGATCTCTGTATATTTACAGATGTTACGGACTGAGTTGCCTGCTTAAGTAAGCGTTGTGAATCTAAATTGTTTTAGCCACCATGAAATTCTTCACATGGGTTGATTCATTTAAAATTGAAATTTTCAAAATTTTCAAGATGAAATTCATCACTAAAAGGTTTTTCAGATTATTTATTTAACAAATGACTCTCTAGGAGAAAAGGTTATATGGTATCGGCTACCTACGCACGTTTAATTCATTTTTTGCAGGAAGAGCTAGCTGTTTCTGCCTCCTCCATCTCGATCGCACTTCGCCACACGGAACAAGATCCCGGTCCTTTACCCATGATTCTGTGGCAATACGGTCTAGTCACTTTAGAGCAGCTAGACCGTATTTATGACTGGCTCGAAAATGTTTGAGTGCGGAGTTGAAAATTCAGGCAGTGACTCCGAACCTTAAACTCCGAACCTTGACCAGTCTAATCAGTCGATCTAGAGCTTTGCAATCACCTTAGCAGCGGCTGCAACACCAGCGCCAGTGGCAAAGTTTTCATAGCCCAGTTCTTGTAAGGTGGCTTCTAAAGAGGCGATCGCCGCCAAAATATCGCGATCGCTGACGAACCCTAAATGCCCAATCCGAAAGATCTTGCCTTTTAGATGATCTTGTCCGCCAGCCAACACAATATCAAATCGTTTCTTCATCACCGAGCGGATTTTTTCCGTATCCACCTGATCGGGCATCACGGCTGTAATGGCAGGACTGGCATTCTCGTCGGGAGCGAACAGAGGCAGTCCCATTGCTTTCACTGCCGCTCGCGTCGCTTGCGTGAGACGCTGATGGCGCGCAAAGATAGTTTCTAGTCCTTCTGCCTTCATCATCTGTAGGGCTGCCTGCAACGCAAAAATCAGGTTAATTGCAGGAGTAAAAGGAGTGGTGTTCTTGGCAGCATCTTTCTTATACTTGCCCAGATCAAAATAGAATCGGGGCAAGGTTGCAGTGGCGTATGCTTGCCATGCCTTGGAGCTGACGGCAACGAAGCTTAACCCTGGTGGAATCATGTAGCCCTTTTGCGAACCCGACGCAACCACATCTAGACCTAATTCATCAGTTGGGATATTGACTGCGCCCAAACTGGTCACCGTATCTACAATGATCAAGGCTTCCCCATGCGCTTTAACGTGACGATTAATGGCTTCTAGATCATTCAAAACACCCGTGGAGGTTTCGCTATGGGTGATGATCACGGCTTTGATAGTTTTGGTTGTGTCTGCTTCCAATGCCGCTTGAAACTGCTCTGGATCAAGGGGTTTTCCCCATTCGGCAGTGATTTTTTCAGTCTTTAGCCCGTAAGCGTCGCAGACTTCTGCCCACCGATCGCCAAACTTACCATTGCAGCCCACCAAAACGCGATCGCCAGGACTGAGGAAATTAATAATGCCGGCTTCCATTCCGCCTGTGCCACTTGCCGCCAAAATCAGCACATCATTCCGGGTTTGATGTAGCCACTTTAAGTTTTCCGTAACTTCTGCCATGATTGCAGAAAAATCGCCGCTACGGTGTCCGATTGGGTGCTTTGCCATTGCCAAGAGCACATTCTCCGGCACAGGCGTTGGTCCCGGAATCATCAGCATCAATTTGTTATCCATGCGCTCTCAGCCTCTCAAAAATTCAATAATTCGCTCTCACGTTTGAGGATTATATCTTTTCGCGATCGCTGCTCCGCAGTCTGACTGTCAGAGTCTAATCATAAAGAGCCAAGAGAATTCGGCAAAGTTTCCCATGCAGTCGCAACCACCTCTCCCAGACAACGGCGCTGTTGCCCATCTAGCAACGCATCGTCCGCCAACACCTCGCGCATCAAATCTTCCAAGGATTGCCCATTGGAACGGGCACTTTGAACCACACCCGCGATCGCAGCAGCAATGAGTTCATCGCTAACAGACTCTGGTCGAAGACTGTCTTGAGGGCTGGTTGAAATAGAATAGTTCATGGCAAAGATAAAAACAGAAGCAGTATTAAAACTAAGATGAGAAAGACGTAAAGATTTTTTAGAGAGTAAACTTGTGCAGAGTTTAACCTATTTAAGAAATTCTTAACCTGATTGTTGGCGGCGGTTCATAGGAGTTTATAAATGCAGATGAAAGAGGTTCTTTATATTGAAATTCCTACCCCAGATACAGCAGCCGTTAAGCTCTGGATACAAAGCACTTTCGCACCTGTGATCGGGGAAAAAAGCATCACGCCATCAGGAATTAAGATTTGGGCTTCTTCAACTACACCTCCAGAGCAAAAAATTTCTGAACCCGCAATTCGTAAAACAACATCTACGGAAATCGCCCTGCCAGATGAACTTTCGATTTTCGTCTGGGCGGTTCAGCGAACGACCTATTTAAAGGCATTTCGCTGGGGTAATCCGCTTCCTCCTGAGCAGGATATTTTAAGATACCTGATCAAATCAATTCGGGAACAATTTCCCAATCATTATCCGGCTCCACCTCAGGTTGATTTGACTCAGCAGTCGATTTTTGCTGCATTAGAGGAACGCTATCCTCTCACCGTCAAATATTTTCAAGCAATGCCTAACGGTGAGTATGACTTAAAACGAGTCTATTGGTGGGAGCAACGCTGGCGAGACAGTGTGCAAAACCCTCAGCAGCCGCAGCAAGTGGTTTTTAGGAAGGAAGAGGCAAGACGAAAGACGGAAGACGGAAGACGGAAGAGAGAGGAGAACTATGACCTAATTTACCTCGGTGGTGCTTTGGGGGTCATCCATGCAGCGGTGATGGCGCGGTTGGGCTATCGGGTCTTGCTGATTGAGCGGTTACCATTTGGCAAGATGAACCGAGAATGGAATATTTCCCGCAGTGAGTTTCAGAATCTCATTGATTTGGGACTATTTACGCTGGCGGAGTTTGAAAGTGCGATCGCCCGCGAATATGTGGATGGATTCCATAAGTTTTTTGATGCCAACAATCCCCCTCAAGCAAAAGCTCCAATCTTGCATACCCCAACTGTGCTGAATGTGGGATTAGATGCCGAAAAATTGCTGCGCCTCTGTGGAGCTAAACTGCGAGAACAGGGCGGTGAAATTTGGGATGAAACAGAATTTGTTAAAGCGGATGTGGACGCGGCTCAAGTCACGGTGCACTGTCAGCATTTGCCGACTCAAACTGCAAAAGAAGTCAGTGGTCGGCTGTTGATCGATGCGATGGGCACAGCCTCGCCGATCGCGTGGCAACTCAACGGAGGGCGCACCTTTGACAGCGTGTGTCCAACAGTGGGGGCAGTCATTTCTAGCGGGTTTGAACCCGGCGTTTGGGATCGGCACTATGGAGATGTGCTAAATAGCCATGGGGATATTTCGCGGGGGCGGCAGTTAATTTGGGAACTGTTTCCAGCGGAAGGGGAAGAATTGACCGTTTATCTATTCCACTACCATCAAGTGAATCCCACAAATCCTGGCTCTTTGCTGGAAATGTATGAGGACTTTTTTGCGATTTTGCCGGAATACCGCCGTTGTGACATGGAAAAACTGGTGTGGAAAAAGCCAACGTTTGGCTATATTCCAGGACACTTTAGCGTAGGTAGCCGCGATCGCACAGTAGCATTTGATCGGCTGATTGCCATTGGCGATTCCGCTTCCCTGCAATCGCCCCTCGTATTTACTGGGTTTGGCTCCCTCGTGCGAAATCTACCCCGACTGACGCACTTGTTGGATACCGCCCTTAAACATGATTTGCTGAGTGCTCATCATCTGAATCAAATTCGCGCTTTCCAAAGCAACGTAGCAGTGACTTGGCTGTTTTCTAAAGGCATGATGGTGCCAACGGGGAAATTTATCCCGCCAGAACGAGTCAACGCCATGCTCAACACCTTCTTTGGCATTCTGGCAGATGAACCTCCCGCGATCGCTGAGGCATTCATCAAAGACCGGGTGAGTTGGCTGCAATTTAACCGGATGGCATTAACGGCTGCCTGGAAAAATCCGGCTCTTTTGCTGTGGATTTGGCAAATGGCAGGCGCAAAAGATTTGCTGCGTTGGCTGGGCAGCTATTTAGATTTCACGCTGCAAGCTCTGATCAGTACGCTGTTTGCCAGTTGGTTTCCCAATTGGATACGCCATATTCAGCCCTGGGTAGAATTCAGGTTTCCCGCTCTGTGGCTTTGGTTACTAACGCGCAGCTATGGCATGACGGATGGGATGGGTAAACCTCAAGCGGCTGGAAAGAAAGCAGGAGGCTTTAGCGTAGAGCGCGATCGCCCCCTGACACCCCAATCACCCAGCATTCCACCACTTTGAAGCAGGTTACAGGTTTCAGGTTTCAGGATGTGTAGCCATGCAAGCAAAAAAGCAAGAGTCCTTTTTGCTGCACTCCGCACTCCGTACTCAATTCACTGCATGTCGGAAGGAAGGCAAATCTACGGCTGACATTGATTTGAGCTTTTTAGAAGGGCGAAATGGATAGAGGATTGGGGAAGGAGAAGTGTTTGGCTGGTTATCGCTGGTTGGAGGAAGGCTCGGCGCGATCGACTCTGACGGGTCTCTAGGTGCGGCGGTCTTTTCTTCAAACTGAGACAGATTTACGTTTGCAGATTTAAGCTCAGGTTGGGGCACAGAGTTCAAAGCCTGAGCATTTTGAGTGTTAGTTGTCTTTTTTTCAATATAAGCAAAGAAATCTAGGGAAAGGGGTTTTGCTGCTGGAGAACGATCGCTCTTACTATTCGTCTTAGCAGGTTTTTTATCGCTTATTCCTTCATTTTTCACCACTTCATCATTGACCAAATTAGCAGCGGGTTGAAATGGGTTGGGTGGCGCTGGCGATCGCCCTACGGTTACATCAGATAAGTCAATCGTAGAAGCATTGTCTATTAAGGAATCCGGCTCAATCAACTTGGCTAAATCTGCCCATAAATTATCAGCGCGATCGCCCGAATTACTCAATGCTGGGGCATTTGTTGCTTCAATAGCCTGCGGTTGCGGAGAGTCTGCTGCGGATTTTTTGGGGCGAGGCGGATGTAATAACGGGGGTAAAATCTGCTTTGCAATCGGGCGCAGTTCCACAGCAGGAGCAGTCATTCCATCAGCTTCACCTGCCTCTAAAAATGGACTAAGGTCAAAGACTGCTTCTTGAGGGGCAGGTACAACCGCAGATGGTTGATCCTCACTCTCAACCCGTCTGGGAAAAATTAAACTCATATATTGAGACACATCTTCAGGAGTAATGACCTCTGGCAAGCTAGATGCAGCTTCAACGGAGGGTTCTACAGGAGCAACTTCAGAGATCGATTGATGTTCCTCGTTCACCGATGGAGGCATTTGAATGGAGGGTAATTCAACCTCCTGAATGGAAGTCATTTTCATCTCTTCGGTGGATTGCTGGTAGCTTGGCAAAAGTTTAGCAAGCAAATTGGGTAAGACAGTTCCGTCGCTCCGACAATTCGCGTATCTCTGTGTCCCCGGTGCCACCTGCGACCAAGGCTGCACGGGCTGCACTTTAGGAATAAACGGAGTAGCATCAGGGGCAGTTGGTGAAATTAAATCAGCGTGGGCGATCGCAACCCCTTGCACCGATCCCATCTCTAAACTTTTTTCTAAAGCGGCTTTGAACTGAAGCGCCTGTCGCTGCTGGCGGTGCAGCCGCATTCGCAAATCCCGACAAACATTTTCTGCCTGCAATACCAGTTGCACCTGCTCGTTATATCGCTGCTGAGTAATCGCACAATCGCGCTCTAGATGGGCAATCCGTTCCTGACTACTTTGCAACTGCTCACTCAGCGTTTCAACTAAAATCTGCTGACGGTGCCCCATTTTTTGAGACGAGTCTAATTCCTGAGAAAGTTGGCTAATTTGCTGATGAATAGACCTTAATTCCTCCAAATCCAGCGGCGACTGAGCCATAGTTCCCATCAGGGAGCCGCTTTGCGGAATCGCAGTTGTTGCATCCTTACAGTAAAAGCGAGTAACTTCTAGCTGTAGCTCCACCTGCGCCTGTGCCAAATCATGCTCTAACTGATTGATTTGAGCGCGAAACATTGAATTTTCTTGCTGTAAGCGATCAACCAGTTTTCTCACATCTGACTGATTCTCTCTTGGATTCAAAGCCCTTGCCTGAGTAGACTCGCTCACCGAAAGCACTGGCTGAGCTATCTCATCCAAACTTAGGGTGTCCGGAAATTTCACTGGCTGCCAATCAGCCATTTCCACAGTGAGATCTTCCTGCTCACCTGGTATCTTTTCAGTCTGGGTGGCTTTGGGCAATCTTGAATTTGGATCGTGGTTTGAACTAACCGCTGCACTCATAACTCTGAATCCTGAAAGATAGAAAATCTAGATAAATCAATCAGCGCGATGCTAATGATATATTCGCTTTGGCAATTTGCGCCCAATTCAAAGCTTATCTGTAGCTGGAAATTTCCGAAAAAGACCCGGAATTCACAAATAAAAACCTTGCGATGCTAAATCTCCCCACTGTATTACCATACAAAAGCGAGTTTTGGCAGATTGTTAAGCAACAATACAAACACAAGTGCAGAGTTGAGAGTTTTGAGTGCAGGGTTGGAAGTTTTGAGTTTGTTGGCTATTGGCTAAGAAATTCGTAAGTCCTGAGCAATTTGCAGCAGGGCTTGATCAAGCGGACTATGGGGATCTGCAAGTTCGCTGATTTGCTCCAATCGAATCCATTGGTAGTTAGAGTCGTATTCGCTGCTGGTTAACTGAAGCAACTGGGTTTCTGATTCACTCAATGTGACTTGATAGGTGAGGTTAACGCTGTGAGAACCATGATGCATTGGAGCCTGTTCTCGAAATGCGAATGAGGTGGAATATACGCCAATGTATTGAAACCGTTCAGCAGCAAGGTGATGTAGCTGGGCTTCTTCGGATGCTTTGCGTTGAGCAGTTTGAATCGGGGTTTCTCCGGCAACCATCCGTCCGCCAATAATCCACCACGATTTGCGTGGGTAGTGATTACGTTTTGCCAGCAATAGACGATCGCCATAGAGAAAGGCAATATCTACACAGGTAAAAACGATGTAATCCAATGCGCTGCTGTAAGCGACCTCTGGCATCAAATCCTGATAGGTTTTAGGATTCATTCGCCCTGGTTCCGCAAAATGGGGAACTTGGGCAAATGAACTTGGCAACGGGTTCAGCAGCGGAATACTCCTTTAGTAGAAGAACTAAAATTACTGGAAGAACCAAAAAAGCAACTAGTGGGCGATCGCGCCCACTAGCGAAAACAATAGCAGTTTGGCTCAATTCATTCAGTATTCACAATCATCAATCGGTCAACTGAATGTACCTTTTTGATTCTTGCCTTTTCCTCACTTCTTAGCAGTAAAACTTTACACACACTTCCACCCAGATTTCCGGTAAGCACGTCTCCCCCTTTTGATAGACTTATACATTGAAGTAGATGTGCAAAACCGCGCAAAATCAGCAGTTTGGAGGCTTACGCAGTGGAAAATACACTCGGTTTAGAGATTATTGAAGTCGTTGAGCAGGCTGCGATCGCCTCTGCCCGGTTGATGGGCAAGGGAGATAAGAACGAAGCAGACCGAGTGGCAGTCGAAGCCATGCGGGAACGGATGAATAAAATTCACATGCGGGGTCGCATTGTAATCGGTGAAGGAGAGCGGGATGATGCCCCTATGCTCTACATTGGCGAAGAAGTGGGCATTTGTTCGCAGCCCGATGCCAAAACGTTTTGCAATCCAGACGAACTCGTCGAAATTGACATTGCCGTAGATCCTTGCGAAGGCACCAATCTATGTGCGTATGGTCAACCGGGTTCCATGGCGGTGTTGGCAATTTCTGAAAAAGGCGGACTGTTTGCAGCACCCGATTTCTACATGAGAAAACTGGCGGCTCCCCCAGCCGCAAAAGGTCATGTAGACATTACCAAGTCTCCCACTGAAAATCTGAAGATTCTCTCCGCTTGTCTAGATCGTTCCATTGATGAGCTGGTGGTGGTGGTGATGGAGCGCGATCGCCACGATGGTTTGATTAAAGAAATTCGAGAAGCAGGCGCACGGGTGCAATTGATCAGCGACGGCGACGTGGGTGCTGCGATCAACTGTGGCTTTGCCGGAACCAATATTCATGCCCTCATGGGAATTGGTGCCGCACCCGAAGGAGTCATTTCCGCCGCTGCGTTGCGCTGCTTAGGAGGACACTTTCAAGGACAACTGATTTACGATCCTGCTGTCGTTAAAACGGGGCTGATTGGCGAAAGCAAAGAAGCCAACATTGCTCGACTGCAAGAAATGGGCATTACTGACCCCGATAAGATCTATAACGCTGACGAACTTGCATCTGGTAAAGATGTGCTATTTGCCGGAACTGGGATCACCTCTGGCAACCTCATGAAAGGCGTTAGCTTCTTCAAAGGTGGCGCACGCAGCCAAACGCTCGTGATCTCCAGCCAATCCAAAACGGCTCGATTTGTGGACACCATTCATATGGTTGACCAGCCTAAAGTGATTCAATTGCATTAAAAGTAACCCCAATCAACAGTCAGTGATCAGTCAACCCACTCGAAAGCTGACTGTTGATCGTTAATAGCCTAAGCCAAAAAAGATTTAATTAATAAGACATATGAACATCGTTGTTGTGGGTTTGAGTCATAAAACTGCCCCGGTCGAAGTTCGAGAAAAGCTGAGCATTCCAGAAACTAACTGCGATAGGGCGATCGCCCAACTGTGCAGCTATCCCCATCTGGAAGAAGTTGCCATTCTCAGCACCTGCAATCGCCTGGAAATTTATGTGGTTGTCAACGAAACCGAAAACGGCATACGAGAAATTACTCAGTTTTTGAGCGACCACAGCAAACTTCCCGCTGCCTATCTACGCCCCTACTTGTTTGTGCTGCTTCATCAAGATGCAGTCATGCACTTAATGCGAGTATCAGCCGGGTTAGATAGTTTGGTCTTAGGCGAAGGGCAAATTTTGGCACAGGTCAAACAGTGTCATAAGCTCGGTCAAGAGCATAAGGGCGTTGGGCGCACCCTCAACCAGCTTTTCAAGCAATCTTTGACTGCCGGGAAGCGAGTCCGCACCGAGACGAGTATTGGCACGGGCGCGGTTTCCATTAGTTCAGCCGCCGTGGAAATGGCGCAAATAAAGGTGCAAAACTTAGCTGCCTGTCGCGTCACCATTTTAGGAGCTGGTAAAATGTCGCGCTTGTTGGTGCAGCATCTACTCTCCAAGGGCGCAACGAACATCACGATTTTGAACCGCTCCATGACACGAGCCAAAGACCTTGCTCACGAGTTTCCCGAAGTTGAGCTTCAGTTGTATCCCATTTCGGACTTAGCACAACGTTTGCCCCACGCCGATCTTGTGTTTACCAGTACGGCTGCAACTGAACCAATTCTCGATCGCGCCAAACTAGAAGCCATTCTTGATCCAGTTCAGCCTTTGATGGTGTTTGATATTGCTGTGCCCCGTAACGTGCATTCGGATGTGAATGAATTGCCCCATGTCCAGGCGTTCAACGTAGATGACCTCAAAGCCGTTGTTGCCCAAAACCATGAAGCCCGCCGACGAATGGCGATGGAGGCAGAAATTCTGTTAGATGAAGAAGTGGAAACTTTTGCAACTTGGTGGCGATCGCTGGATACTATTTCTACCATCAGCAGCCTGCGCGATAAAGTGGAAACCATTCGTGCCCAAGAACTGGAAAAAGCTCTGTCTCGACTAGGAACAGAATTTGCTGAAAAGCATCAGGAAATCATCGAAGCGCTAACTCGCGGCATCGTCAACAAAATTCTGCATGACCCAATGGTGCAACTCCGCGCCCAGCAAGACATTGAGGCAAGACAACAGGCAATGCAGACCCTTAGCGTTCTGTTCAATTTAGAAAAAGCGGGTAAGAAGCAGTTTAGCTGATTACGCAAATCATTCAATTACTAAAATGGGCAAGAGGCGTGAGTGATCGCGTCTTTTGTCATTTATTCAACCCATGAAGAGCCACTCAATGACAGAAGTTCTGCTGTATATCGCCACCAGCCTTGATGGTTACATCGCCCGAAGCAACGGCAGTGTAGACTGGCTTCCCACAGATGCAACAGGTGAGGATTTTGGCTACGCTGACTTTTATCAATCAGTGGATGTGCTAGCAATGGGACGCACAACCTATGAGCAAGTTTTGAGCTTTGGCGAGTGAGCATACCCCGGCAAGCCATCCTATGTATTTACTCGGCAGGATCTCGCAAGCGATCGCCCTGATGTTTTTTTCACGTCAGTCTCGCCCGATCAATTCGTACAGGAGATGGCATCCCAGGGATTTCATCGCATTTGGCTTGTGGGAGGAGCCGCCCTCGTTGGCACTTTCATGCAACTTGAACTGGTGGATCAATATATCCTCTCCATCATGCCTATCATTCTAGGAGAAGGAATTCCTCTATTCTCGTCACCCAACCCGGAAACTTCACTGAAATTAGTGGATGTGCGGCAGTATCAATCCATTGGGGCGATACAGCTAACCTATTGCACCAAAAAGGGCAACCTCGTTTGAGGTTACCCCTAGTTAAGAAAACTGTCTTGCTGCAATTAGGTCTCTACAACTTAAGCTGTACAGCTTGAAGTTAAGCAATAGTTGCCATTTTGACATCGCTATTTGCCAGCAGTTCTTGCAACTCATCGGAATCCACTGTCTCTTTTTCAATCAGCAGATTTGCGAGATCATCTAACACATGGCGGTTACCAGAAAGCACCGCTTTCGAGCGACGATAGGCTTGATCCACCAAGTTGCGGACTTCATCATCAATTGTGGCAGCGGTTTCTTCGGAGAAATCACGCTCAGCCGCAATGTCGCGTCCCAGGAACATGTTGCCCTGTTGACGACCCAATGCTACCGGACCCAAGCGATCGCTCATGCCAAACCGCGTCACCATTTGACGGGCAACTCTCGCCACTTGCTGCAAGTCATTAGAAGCACCCGTAGTCACTTCTTCCTCACCAAAGATCAGTTCTTCAGCAATCCGACCGCCCAAGGCAACCGCCATCTGATTTTGCAGATAGGAGCGAGAATACAAGCCAGAATCCATCCGATCTTCGCTGGGTGTGAACCAGGTCAAACCGCCAGCCCGACCGCGAGGAATGATGCTGATTTTTTGCACCGGATCATAATCGGGCATCAAAGCACCGACTAAAGCATGACCGGCTTCATGGTAGGCAACTAAAGTTTTGCGCTTTTCGCTCATGACGCGATCTTTCTTTTCAGGACCCGCCAAGACGCGATCGATCGCATCGTTCACTTCATCCATCGAAATCTCGGTCAAGTTACGCCGCGCCGCTAAGATTGCCGCTTCGTTCAACAAGTTGGACAGATCCGCACCCGTAAAACCCGGTGTCCGACGCGCGATCTTGTCTAGATCCACATCATTCGACAAGGTTTTACCCCGCGCATGAACCCGCAAAATCTCCGCCCGCCCAGCAAAATCGGGGCGATCAACCACCACTTGACGGTCGAACCGACCAGGACGCAACAGTGCCGAGTCTAAAACATCAGGACGGTTGGTTGCCGCAATGATAATGATGCCCGTGTTGCCTTCAAAACCATCCATTTCGGTAAGCAACTGATTGAGGGTTTGCTCCCGTTCATCGTTTCCACCGCCTAAGCCAGCGCCACGTTGACGACCAACTGCATCGATTTCATCAATAAATACGATGCAGGGTGCGTTTGCTTTGGCTTGCTCAAACAGATCCCGAACGCGGGATGCACCGACCCCCACAAACATTTCCACAAACTCGGAACCAGAGATCGAGAAGAAAGGTACGCCTGCTTCTCCAGCAACGGCACGAGCCAGCAGGGTTTTGCCTGTTCCGGGAGGTCCCACAAGCAAAACGCCCTTAGGAATTTTGGCACCGATCGCAGTGAAGCGATCGGCATTCTTGAGGAAATCTACTACTTCATTTAGCTCTAGCTTTGCCTGGTCAATTCCAGCCACATCGCCGAACGTAACCTGGGTCTGAGGCTCCATTTGCACTCGCGCTTTGGATTTACCAAAGTTCATGGCTTGGCTACCCGGACCACTTTGGGCACGACGCAGCAGAAAGAATAGACCCACCAGCAACAAAACCGGGAAGAACAGACTGCTGAGTGCCTTAAACCAGAAGTCGCCTCCTTCGGCTTGAGGCATGACGGCGATGTCTACCCCGTTCTTGGTCAAAATATCAATCAAATCAGGATCGCTAGGCAAGTTGACCGTCACTTCGGTCGTGCCATCACGGAAACGCGCATAGGAGCGATCTCCGCTAATCCGAACCTTGCCTATTTTAGTGTTTTCAGTTTCGCCGGGTCGCGGTTTTCCTGCTTCAACCCGCTGCACAAACTCACTGTAAGGCATGCTGTCTCGTCCACCTTGGGGTTGACGACCATCAAAAAAGGCGGTTGCTAAAGAGATGACAACGATCGCCAATAGAGCGTATAAACCAACGTTTCTCCACCGCTTATTCACCGGGGTGTATCCTCCTGTTATCAGAGTTCGGAGCTAATTTTTATCTGCTGTGTTAACTAATATTAACGTATCTGAGAAGACACTGAACGGAATTCTCAGATACTAAATCGGCAAACCGCAATTCAGCCGTTTGTTTAGGGTTGAGCCTCCATCCTAGCGATTCGTCTTTAAGAAAGGCATCCCTCTGACGCTGAATTAGCAAGAAATGAGTACTGAGTGGGATAGATAGAAGAGAGCGATCGCGCTCCTTTATTTCCTCTCACCTTGTATCTTCTACCCATGTCTTGCTGCGGCGAAGTTCTAATTGCAATCCTTAACAACCGGGCAGACCTGGAGATCGCCCGCGATCAGCACTGGTATCGGATTCCGGTTGACCAAGTGGCAAAGCTCAAACAGCGGGAATGCTGGCAACCCAAGTGGCTGGCGTTCTATCAAACCAAAGTGTTTGGCGCTGAGGCTCATCCAGTTCGCTACTACGCTGAAGTGACTGCCATCCGTGAAGTCTACCGCTGGGAATTGTTTCCTGAAGAATCCCGAACTGCCAAAGGTGAAAAACGTTACTGCAAGCTGGAGTTGGGGATGCTTGAGAAACTACCTCACCCGATCGCCAGCAGTCGGTTGAAACGCATCCTATTTATTCCAACAACCTGGGAAAAGTTTACTCTGGCAAAAGAGATTAGTGAGTTGTGAAAAGATACTCATCATTTAGGAGTAATACTTTTATTCAGCAACCCCAAACTTTCTATGAAAGTAACCCACTGATACCAGACTTTAAGAACAATAGACCGAAAACTAACGAGATTGTGATGGTGATCGGTCGATTATTTCTAGTTAACCAGGATGAAAGTTGAATGAGTACAGATTTTGATCGTTCAGGCACGAGAATACGCATCAAGATTGGCAATAGTAGTAAGGATTCAGCTAGCAAGATGAAGAGTAAGTAGGCGATCGCGCTGGTGGGTTGCCCTAATTGCGCTGCCGCGATCGTAGCCAGAGCGCTGAGAGTAAAAACCCACAACTTCGCGGCAATTAAGGGTAGTCCAAGACCAATTCCAAATGCCTTGAGTGGAGTTAATCCGTCAATCGTGGTGACCCACTTGGGAGGAGGATCATCTGGGTCCTCCTCCTTGCGCCATTTTTTGTAGGCGGCAATTAATAAGAGAATGCCGAGTACTAGGAGCAATGTTGAAATTATCGGATTTTTGCCACTACTGCCATCAGCGAATGTTGTAGATCTCGACAGAATAAAACCAAACAATAAGCCTTGTAACAGACGTGTGATCGTCATTCCAGCAACATACGCGATCGCCTTAAATAGCCCCTGTTTAGGGCTTTTCAGTAGCAGCAAACCGACGATTATTTGCAATGGTACAACCGCACTGCCGATGATATAGGGTAGGAGCGAAACGAGTACAGCTTCCATGAAGTATTCTCTAACAGTGATAAAACTATAGATCACCAATCAGATCACCAATCTTTAAAGTTTTCACCGTATGATAATTCATTGCCGACCACACGGATCAGGCTCACGGTTACGATCGCATATCCTTAGAAGTCAGAGAATTTAACTCATGTCTAACGGATTGACGACTGTCACCAGGATTAAGCTGCCCAACTATGCTTGACCGATTAGTGGCTGGCTGACAAGGGTTAAATGTGAGTAAAAGCAGGTTTGGGCAAACGTTCTAGCACCTGCTTCAGCACCATTGCTGTCCAGTCAATGTCTTCAATTGTGGTGTGTTGTCCGAGGGTGAGGCGAATACCCGATTTTGCAACGCGATCGCGGTATCCCATTGCCTGCAAAATGGGGCTAGGGGTAACTTTGCCACTACGACAGGCTGCTCCAGCGCTAATGCCAATCCCTGCCAAATTCATCTGGCGCACTAAAGTTTTGCCCGTGAGCATTTCACCATCGGCGTGATCGAGACAAAAGCTAAGGTGGTGGGGCAATCGATGGAGGCGATCGCCCGTAGGCAACAGTCCAGGCACATCGGCAAGCTGGTCAAATAAGCGATCGCGCAACTGGAGCAATCGGGGTGTTTCGACCGCCAATTCTGCGGCAGCCAGGTCTGCGGCAATCCCAAATCCCGCGATCGTTGAAACTGCCTGAGTGCCGGAGCGTAATCGAGATTCCTGTCCTCCACCCGCCAGCAGCGGCAACAGTGCCACCCCCGGACGCACATAGAGCGCTCCCGCGCCCTGCGATCCATACAGTTTGTGGCTGGATAGGGACAGTAAATCTACAGGCAGCGTTTGCACGTCAATCGGCAACCGTCCAGCAACTTGCACAGCATCGGTGTGAAATAGCGCGCCGTGGCGATGGGTGATTGCTGCCAAGGTAGAAATAGGCTGTAGCGTCCCCACTTCACTTTGACCATAAATAATTGATACCAGCACCGTATTGGAACGTAGCGCTGCTTGCAAATCCAGTGGGTTGACTCGTCCCTGGCGATTGACGGTCAGCCGGGTCACCTGCCAGCCTTGTTGTTCTAGTGAACGGACAGGCTCTGCGATCGCGGAGTGTTCCACGCTAGAGATGATCACATGCTGAGGCGCATCATAGTGCTGGGCAATGCCCATAATTGCCAAGTTATCGGCTTCGGTGCCACCAGAGGTAAACACAATCGACTCCGGGGGCGCGTTGATTAACCGAGCAACCTGCACACGCGCACGCTCCAGCGCGATCGCCGAGCGCTGTCCCCACGCATGGAGGCTGGATGGATTGCCCCATTCCTCTGCCAAAACCCGCTGGATGGCGGCGATCGCCTCTGGTCGAGTGGGGGTAGTGGCACTGTAGTCCAAGTAGATTTGCATGGAAGAAATCAAGAACGATCGCGAACTCTTACTAGCTTACGCTTTCTCCAGTTCGCCCGGTTCAAGAATTCGCTGGAACAAATAGCCCGTGCCCCGTGCTGTCAAAATTAGTTCTGGATTGCTGGGGTCATCTTCCAACTTGGCGCGTAGGCGAGAGATATGAACGTCTACCACGCGGGTGTCCACATGGCGCTCAGGAGTGTATCCCCACACTTCCTGCAAAATTTCAGAGCGAGAAAAGGCTTCTCCAGAACGGCTGACCAGCAATTCTAATAAGCTAAATTCCATTCCTGTTAAGCGAATTCGTTCATCGCCTTTATAAACCTGACGCTTATTGGTGTCAATCCGAATGCTGTTGATGTGAATTACGCCAGAACTAGGAATGCCAGAGCTACCCGTTTTTTCAACGCGACGCAAAACCGAGCGAATCCGAGCTTCTAGTTCTTTAGGAGAAAAAGGCTTGACGACATAATCATCCGCACCGAGTTCTAAGCCTGTGATGCGATCGGCAACATCGCCCAGCGCTGTCAACATGATGATCGGAACATCCGATTCTTTGCGTAATTCTTGACACACTCCATATCCATCTAGCTTGGGCATCATGACATCTAAGACGACCAAATCAGGAGCGGCATTGCGAAAGGTGTCCAGCGCTTCTTCCCCATCCGCCGCTGTCACCACATCGTACCCAATCATTGAAAGGCGCGTTTCAAGAATGCGGCGAATGCTGGCTTCATCATCCACAACCAATATTTTTTCTTTATGGTTTTCCAACGTTCTTCCGCTCCTTAAGTTGAGTTTCTAATCATTAATTTTCGTACCCTATCATTAAGATAGTACTTCATACCTCAGCATTGAAATCCTCAAAGATTCCTGCCTGGTTACATTTCAGTGTTTTTTTAACAATTTCCTACGAATATGTCTATTTCGTGGATCAACCTATTTTATAACTTATAAAAATAATGGCTAAATCGCGATCGCTGTATGTTTGCAATCAATGCGGGGCAGAATTTTCTCAATATTTTGGCAAATGCTTAGCCTGTGAAAGCTGGAACTCCTTACAAGAACAACTGGTTTCGGCAGCAAATTCATCCACGCGACAAAGTGGCAGCACCAGCCGCACGACAGGTCGTAAACGCACAGCCACTCAACCTGCCGCACAACCCAAAGCGTCTCTCACACTTGCCCAAATCTCCGATCATCCCCAAGCCCGTCTTGGCTCTGGCTATATTGAACTCGATCGCGTCCTCGGCGGCGGCATCGTTCCGGGTTCACTGATACTCATTGGTGGCGACCCAGGCATCGGCAAATCGACTTTGCTACTCCAAACTGCGAACCAATTGGCACAGCACTATCGCGTGTTGTATGTCTGTGCTGAGGAATCAGGACAACAGGTAAAACTGCGGGCAATGCGGTTAGGGGGAGAGAGGGGTCAGGGG
>QBMH01000370.1 GCA_003249025.1 Leptolyngbya sp.
TAATCGCTATGAGTTCGGCTTATCTATTTAGGGCAAAACAACAAGTTTATAACATTACCGCTCCGCCAAAGGCTCACATCGCTATTCCTTATTTACAGGTCGTCTTTCCCTCACTGCTGACAACCAACGCTTCAATTAAATCATCGGTATGCTTTCCGACTCTTGCGGCTAAAATTAATCCACTCGAATCAGCCAAACTCATACCAATCCAGCAAGCCCCCACCTCCAATTCACCTGGGAGACATTGCTTTTGTTTTTTTGCGACGAATGACCACAATTCATCTGCACTGACTTCCTCGGTTTGCACCGCTTGAACTTCAGCATTATGAACCAATTGAGCCTGCTGACTGGCGGCACGAACCAGGCTCACAATGGTGTTGTAGGCAAGTCCACTCGTGCGGCTAAAGCCTCATAGACTGCTGCCCTCGCTATGCGCCTGTAAGACTTGCCGGATTTGCTCTCCACTCACATGGCGATAATAGTACAGGGTATCAAATCGTTCATTGAACGTCTGCTTGCACTGGGGGCAAAAATACCGCTGGCTCCTGTTCGGCGCTTTGCCATGTTTATGGGTGTTGGGATGACCACAGAGCCGACATTCCATAGGTCGTGCTTGGGGGTAAAGGTCTCTCTACTTTACTCGACCCACCAAAATTTGACGCACTACCCATGAATTTAACGCTGGGAGTAGAGAGGCGAAGTTTTGCCTATTTACTTTTACGCGATCGCGTCATCAGTCTTGCTCAAAGAGTTTCCCTAACGCGGCTGGAGGCGTGCTATGAATGACTTGACCCGCAGCCCGCGCAATTTGTGGTGGGAACAACTTGAGCGATCGCTCTAACCAATCGCTGGAAGTTAAAACCAGGAACAAGATCATCATCACAAACGGTGCCACTGTTAATACCTGAGTGGGCACATTGGGAATTGCGCTTTGTGCGACGCTCGCGAGGGATTGCAAACTGCCGAATAGATAACAACTGAGGGCGACCCGCAATGGGTTCCAGCCGCCAAAAATCACGATCGCGAGGGCAATCCAGCCATATCCCGCCGTGTGGCGATGACTCCAGCCTGCTTTGAAGTCTAAAGAAAAAGCGGCTCCGGCAATTCCCATGAGTGCGCCACCAAAGAGAGTATAAAAATAGCGCATGAGTATCACATTAGTGCCACGGGCAAAAGCAGCGGCGGGCTGTTCGCCAATCGCCCGGAGCATTAAGCCAGAGCGAGTCCGGTAAAAGTAGATTACCGTCAACCCAACTAGTAAATAGCTGGCATAGACCAGCAAGTCATGCTGAAAAAACAGCGCGCCAATGACCGGAATATCTTGTAAAAACGGAACTTTAAAACTGGGAACCGTCGGTCCAGGAATCCGAACAAACGCATTGCCCAGAAACGACGATAAGTCTGCACCTAAAAGAGCTAACACAAACCCGATCGCGACTTGTGATTGTTTCAAGGTCAATGCTCCAAATGCCACGATTAGGGCAATCAGTGCCCCGACGATCGCGGCTCCCATAAACCCAAGCAGCAAGCTAGGAGTGTTTCCCAACCCTTCAGTCGTTTTGGCGATCGCAAAACCCGTCATGGCACCGAGTAGAATCGTGCCTTCTGCCGACAGATTAATCACGCCTGCCCGTTCTGCAATCGTTTCACCAATGCAAGCAAACACCAACGGGGTAGAAGTCGCGATCGCCACTGACAGAATCGGAATAGCCTGAGACGTATCCATAGAAAACCTTCTACCTGATTAAAAATTCCACTTTGGGCACCAGCGGATCTTGCACCATGCCAACGCCGGTAAACCCCCAGCGCTTCAAAACCCCTTCTAGCTGAGTTCCAGAAGTAGTTTCCACTGCAAAGCGATCGGCTAACTCCTTCGCATGAGTGTTGAGATAGCTCAGAGCATCCGCATGTTCTTGGAACAGGAGCAGAAATCCAGGGTCTGCCGGAGCGCGATCGCCCTCATTCCGATGAGGACGAGCTACTAGATATTGTCCGTCTGCCCTGGATCGCACCAAATAATAAGTTTGAGAAATCATAGAAGAGGTTAGCAGGGAATAGGGAACAGGGAACAGGGAAATGTCGAATGTCGAATGTCCAAGGGTAAGGGGGAGAGTTTTGAGCTTGTAATTCGTAATTCCTCACTCGCCATTCGTCACTCGTAATTCGCCATTCGTCAATCATCAGATCCTAACTTGATGCGTGGATCAACGACTTTGAGCAGTAGGTCAGCTAGCAGATTCCCGGCGATCAGCATGGCGGCACCGATCATCAAACTTGCCATAACCAGGTAAATATCCTGTGCCAGCAGAGCTTGGTAAATCAGCCGTCCCAACCCAGGCCAATTGAAGAAGTATTCGGTGATAAAAGAACCGCTCAGCAGGGCGGCAAATTCAAATCCTAATAGGGTGATCAGCGGATTGATGGCGTTTCGCAGGGCGTGGACATAGACCACCCGATTTTCTGGCAGCCCTTTTGCACGGGCAGTTTGGATATAGTCTTGCCGCAACACATCCAGGAGTTGCCCCCGCATAATCCGCTGGAGTCCAGCAAAACTAGTGATGCTGAGCGCCAAGGTGGGCAGCACCATATGCCATGCAATATCGCGGATTTTGCCCAGCAGGGTCAGGTCATTAAAATCGATGCTGGTCATGTCTCCCACGGGAAACAGCGGGGCGGTATTTTGGGCAAAGATCAGCAGTAATAGTGCGGCAATGAAGCTAGGGAAGCCTTGCCCGATGTAGCTGATGATGCGAAAGATGCGATCGACCAGGCGATTTTGGTTGACAGCACCAATGATGCCCATGGGCACCGCGATCGCCCAGGTCATGATCAGTGACGCGATCGCCAATAGCAGCGTCGCCGCCACCCGTTCCCATAGTAACGACGACACCGAGCGATTGTAGACAAAGCTAGTGCCAAAGTTTCCCTGCGATACCACCTGCCACAACCACCGCAGATATTGATCCCACCAAGGTTTATCTAAGCCAAACTGTCGCTTAAGCTGTTCAATCCGCTCTGGCGAAATTTTTGGGTTTTCCTTGAGTGTGCTGAGGTAATCTCCAGGAGCAAGCTGAATTAACGCAAAGCATAGCAGGGATGCCAATAGTAGCGTCACCAAGCCTTGCAAAACCCGCTTCACAATATAGGCAAACGTGTCACTGGTGAAAAAAGTCACCACCCCATCAAAGCCCGATGTCTTGCGTTCGGAAGCCGAGGTACTCATGATTCTAATAGTGAATGTGAAGCATCTTGCTGCAAAAGATTGGTTTCAGTGTAACGGTTATTCACCCAATAACTATCACTATTAACCCAAGTTGCGGGTTATCTGGAGATGGGAGATGACTGTGAAGCTTACTCAGGTCAACGAGGCGAACTCGCGAAAGCAGTTCGTAACCGATTGAGCGGGAGTAAAGGACTAGTCGATAAATGCGGCTTTAAGGGTGAAAGCAACGATAAAAGTGGAGACTTTCAGCAAAAAGCCATCCATCGTCACCGCATGAATTGATTTGGGAAATTGAGCAGTAATGGCACTGAAAACAGTTTCAATGAAGTGGCGGGTGGTTTGCTTGATATAGGCCAGAGCGGGAGAATCAGGGCGTTTGG
>QBMH01000371.1 GCA_003249025.1 Leptolyngbya sp.
CACAGATGGTTGGGGAGCTTATGAAAGACATCTCGACCCAAGTCTGCACACGGTGGGTAAACGCAATACTCAGAAGATTGAACGCAAGCATTTAACCTTACGGACTCGCATTAAACGACTGGCTCGCAAAACCATTTGCTTTTCCAAGTCAGTGCTGATGCATGATGTGGTCATTGGGTTGTTTATTAATCGCTATGAGTTCGGCTTATCTATTTAGGGCAAAACAACAAGTTTATAACATTACCCTTCCCACAGGCGAATGACTCGATAGCTATGACGAGTTTCACCCATCACAAAGGTTGTTTCAATCACTGTCTCTTCGGCTGGCGGCAGCAACAGCACCACTACTTGAGCGATCGGCAATCGGTAGCGTCGATAGAGCCGTACCCAATAATCCAACATCCGTAGTGGTATGGGTGGATTCGAGTCCCAGCGAGTCTGAAACTCTAAATGCAGAATTTGTCCTTGCAGTTGCAGAAGCGTCACGTAATCTGCGCGAATCGGCTCAATGCTTAACTCTGTTTTGAGGACTTCTACCACGGGTTGTGGTGTGCCTAAAACCCAACTGGCAAAACGGTCAGGATACTTTTCTGACAATAGTTTGCAGACATTATCAAACGACATGCACGCTGCGGATTAAATCTTGTTTATCCTATCATTGGCGATGTTTCTCAGAATGACAGCGTAGTTCAACGATTTCTGTGGGGTTTTGTTGTAGACTGCGATTCTCGACGATGGTAAAAATGCAGGCGATAATGGCAGCAGCTTGTTCTGTCAGTGTTGAAGGTTCCTATGCCTGTCTCGCTTCAATTGAGTCGTGCAATGCGGCGAGTCTTGCGGCTTAGCCTGTGTGTGGTGCTGGGGATTTTGCTCGTGAGTGCCAAGGTGAGTGTTGCGTCTTCTCAACGGGGGGCGATCGCTGCTATCCCATCCCCCATTCCTGAGCAGATCAATACCGCTACGGATGATCCGCTGAAGGCAGTGCAGGCAGGTAAAGCGTATTATCAGTCGGGGCAGTATACCGCTGCGGTGGGGGCGTGGCTGCCAGCCGCTCAAGCATTTGCCAGTCGGGGCGATCGCTTAAACCAAGCAGTCGTGCTGAGCAATCTGGCACTGGCGTATCAGCAGTTGGGACAGTGGATCGAAGGTAACCAGGCGATCGCCGATGGCATTACGCTATTGAGCAACGAACAATCGAAAGCAGGCATTCCGGAGGCACCTGCTTTACTCGCCCAAGCATTTAATATTCGAGGTAGCTTGCAATTGGCGCAAGGGCAGGCAGAACCCGCGCTCCTTTCCTGGCAAACGGCAACGGCAGCGTATCAACGTGCCAAAGAACCCAGCGGCATAATTCGCAGCCAGATTAATCAAAGTCAGGCATTGAGGGCACTAGGACTCTATCCCCGTGCCAAATCGACGTTGGAGCAAGTCAACCAAACCCTGACCACTCAGCCCGATTCGCTGCTCAAAGCGGCTGGCTTGGTCAACTATGGCGATGCGTTGCGCTTGGCGGGTGAGTTGGCAGCAGCCGATCAAGTGCTGCAACACAGTTTGGCGATCGCCCAGCGGCTAGAATCAACCTCTGATGTCACCTTAGCACTGCTGAGTTTGGGCAACACCGCCCGCGCTCGTCAAGATCCCGAAGCCGCCCTGCAATACTATCAGCAGGCAGCCAGTACCTCTAATAATCCCGCCACCAAAGTGCAGGCGCAACTCAACCAACTACGATTACTGACCGAACTAAACCAACTTCAACGGGTGCAATCTCTAGCAGCCGAAATTCGTCCTCAACTGGCAACGCTATCCCCTAATCGCACGACAATCTATGCGCGAGTAAATTTTGTGCAAAGTTTGATGAAAGCGTTGGGATCTGATCAGCCATCTTCCTTAACGAAGGAAGCTCAACTATTGGCAGCCGCAGTCAACGATGCCAAACAAATTGGGGATCAGCGGGCAGAATCCTATGCGTTGGGATACTTGGGGGAACTCTATGAACGCACCCAACAGCAGACTGAAGCCCAAAAACTGACGGAGCAAGCGTTGATTTTGGCGCAAGCTGTGAATGCGCCAGATGTTGCCTATCGTTGGCAATGGCAACTAGGGCGCGTTTTGAAAGAACAGGGTCAGCAGGAAAAGGCGATCGCTGCTTACAGCCAAGCCGTCACCACCCTCAACTCGATTCGGAATGATTTGGTTACTAGCAGTCCCGATATTCAGTTTTCGTTTCGCGAAAGCGTTGAGCCAGTCTATCGCGAGTTTGTCGCTTTGTTGCTGGACCCCTCAAATGGGCAACCCGCAAACCAGGACAATCTGCGAAAAGCACGGGAAGTGATTGAATCGTTGCAACTGGCAGAACTGGACAACTTCTTTAAAGAAGCCTGCCTCACGGGTCGCCCAGCCCAAGTGGATCAAGTTGATCCCAAAAGTGCGGTGGTGTATCCGATCATTTTGCCCAATCGGCTGGAAGTGGTGCTGTCGATTCCAAAGCAGCCGCTACGCCACTACGCGACCGAAATCTCTCAGAAAAATCTGGAGACTTTGATTGATCAAATGCGACGATCGCTGCGGCGCACCTCGTCTTCCCGCGAACGGTTGGCGATCGCCACTAAACTGTACGACCTACTCATTCGTCCGGCGGAAGCGGATTTAGCGGCAAGCGATATCAAAACCCTGGCATTTGTGCTGGATGGTTCCATCAAAAATTTGCCCATGGCAGCCCTCTATGATGGTCGCCAATATCTGATCGAAAAATACAGCATTGCCCTCACTCCTGGCTTACAACTGCTTGATCCGCGTCCGTTGCAACGCCAACAGCTAAAAGTGCTAGTCGGTGGACTGAGCGAAGAACGGCAAGGATTTTCGGCGCTTCCCGGTGTGGAAGCTGAGGTTCAGCGGATTACTGCCGAAGTGCCCACCCAAGTTCTGTTCAATAAAACTTTTACCACAGACACGTTTCAAACTCAGGTTAGTGAATCGCCGTTTCGGGTGATTCACCTGGCAACCCATGGGCAATTTAGCTCCAACGCCGACAATACTTTTATCCTCACCTACGATCGCCGGATCGATGTGAAACAGTTGGGTGAACTGCTGCAAACCAGAGCGCAAGTAACCCAGACCCCAATTGAACTGCTGGTGTTGAGTGCTTGCCAAACTGCCGCAGGCGATCGCCGTGCTGCTTTAGGATTAGCAGGCGTAGCCGTGCGATCGGGTGCTAGGAGTACCTTAGCCACTTTGTGGTCAGTAGATGACCAATCCACCTCTTCGCTAATGGTAGATTTTTATCAGGCATTGGCGCGATCGGGCACCACCAAAGCCGAAGCCCTGCGCCAATCTCAGCTTAAACTGCTGCAACGCCCCGAATTCCGCCATCCCTTCTTTTGGGCACCCTATGTCTTAGTCGGCAACTGGCTGTAGTGTCTGCCCAGTTAGGCGATCGCGCGATTTGGAAGGGACGCGATCGCCCTTCGGTAATTTCATGCTCCCGATTGGAATCAATTACAGTAGACTACTCCCTTTCACTTGGCAGGGCTAGTTCATCGGTGGTAGAAAAATGATAATGGGTGATGCCGTTTCACACC
>QBMH01000372.1 GCA_003249025.1 Leptolyngbya sp.
AGCTTATGAAAGACATCTCGACCCAAGTCTGCACACGGTGGGTAAACGCAATACTCAGAAGATTGAACGCAAGCATTTAACCTTACGGACTCGCATTAAACGACTGGCTCGCAAAACCATTTGCTTTTCCAAGTCAGTGCTGATGCATGATGTGGTCATTGGGTTGTTTATTAATCGCTATGAGTTCGGCTTATCTATTTAGGGCAAAACAACAAGTTTATAACATTACCGGTTCGAGCGCTGCTTCGAGCGGGTTTGAGGGTAGCTGAAAGTGAGCTACATCAAGATCTTTAGCCATTTTTGATATTCCTTCTAGTATGGTTTTTGGTGATTCGAGCGAAGTGCGTTGGAAACTCGCTTGAAATCAAATTAGCATATTGGATATAAAATGGATAGTAATAAGATAGAATAGCTTCTGAATACTATCCACTTGGCGATCTTTTTGAAGATCGCCCGTACACTAAGGGAGGAGTCATGATATGTAAACGTGGTAAACAAAGACCGAGGCAAGCGAATTTTTTTGTCTCTTCCTCCAGGCATTTTGGAGGCACTGGAGCGATGGGCTGAGTCAGAAGGCAATCGCCCTACAAGTCTTGCTAACTGGATTGTTGAAACGGCAATAAGAGAAGCAATGGAGGCTGGCAAGATTCCACCCAAAGAGAAAACATCATCTCTGCCTCCTGCCGACCTTAAGGCATTTTTAAGTCAACTAGCGTGTGGGGAGTTGCCGACCAATGGGCAGCTAGTAACGCTGGCTCACGATTTAGGAGTCGAGACCGAAGTTCTCATGGAGCTGCGAGATCGCGTTCAGCGTGCCAACGGTAAGAAGGAAAAACAAGCCAATGGAACTTGAAAATCTCGTTGCAAGAATTTTTAGCGATGGCGAATGGGGTATCGGGTTTAGCACGGAAGTGTTTCTACTGTCTGCCCCCTCTCAAAAAGAAGCTCTTAGACTTGCCTCACTAGAACCTGAGACACTAGCAAAGTGGGCACACAAATTTGGCAAAGCAGCAACTTTGATTCAGTATCCAGGGGGCGACTTTTACCGAATTCCCGCAACAATGGCGACATCGGAGGTCGGTATGAGGCAAGAAACACTAACTCTCGATCCACAAAATCCATTGATAGAGATTTATGCTTTGTCTCTGTCTTCCTGCTTATACAAAGAAATAGGCTGGTTTTTAAATAACCCGACTCAAGCGGGTGGCATCGTGCGCGTTGCTGACAATCAACAGGTCGCAATGTCTTACGCCAATGCTAAAACGAGTGAAGACTTTACAGCCGGGGCTGGAGTTAAAAAAGCAGTCAGTTGGAAACGTGAGGATTTTTGGCATCCTGGCGACCTAGCCGATTTTGATCGGGACTGGAAGCAGCGGTTAGAGCCAAACACCCCTGATAGTTGGATTGAATATAAATGGAGGTCATTCGATCCAGAGATAGGATTGAATTCAGAGGAGGGTTGGATTGAGTTTGTCAATCGCTACAAATTGCTTGTAGATGAGTTTGGCAACCGTTATCACGTCTCCTGGAATCTGGGAATGAGTGAAGTAGCTAAACCTTTGGGGGTATAGGAGAGCAATCGTCATGACACAGGCAGCAATCAGATCGAGAGTAAGCTTTGAAGAATATATTGATATTTGCGCTCAATCGGATGAGCGATATGAACTTGTGCGGGGGAACCTCCATCAGATGAATCCTCCAACAGTGCTGCACTACCGCATTACTAAGTTTTTAGAGCAAGTCTTAGATCAGGAGATCGAGAATTATTTAGACCCAGATGAGTGGGAAACCTTTAGGGAAGTAGGGCAAAGGACAGAAGACAATAGCTCTAGGTTGCCTGACCTTGCGATCGTGTCCAGAGTAGAGGCTGACAGACTGCTCAAGCAAACTGCTGTATTTCAAAGCCCCAGTCTTCTAGCCGTGGAAGTTGTCAGCCCTAGCTCTGCCAGTGACGACTATGAGGAGAAGTTGAGGGAGTACCAAGCTTTAGGGATACCGGAATATTGGGTGGTGGACTATGAGGGACTGGGAGCCGCAAAGCATATTGGCTTTCCGAAGGCTCCTACACTGACCGTCTATGAACTGATCAACGGTAAGTACCAAGCCCGACAATTTTGGGGGGACGACCAAATTGAGTCTCTTATATTTAGGAATCTAACCCTAACAGCCAAACAAGTCTTCTCGGCAGGGAGGTAGCAGTGGTAGAACCAATTTCAGGACGACTAGAAATTACTATTAAAACTTCTGAGTTTCCAAAGGCTGAAACGGTAGAAAATGGTCATAAGCACTTTACCGTGGACTGTGACGGGCGGCAGTTTTCCGTGACGGTGAAGCCAAAAGTTTTCAAGAAGCTGGAGGAGGCACAAGCCAACTTCCCCAGTTGGATCGCTGCTATCTCAGGGAAGCTGGGAGAGGCGACGGAGACAGGGTTTATATTAGAGCAAGCCGCTATTCAAGTTTTTGAGCGCAAACCGAAGGAGGAAGTAAAAAGCTGATTTCTACTAGAAAAGTTACAAAATAGCGATCGCAAATCCCTTGAAACGATTTAGAGTCAATCTAATTCAATCTAAACGGAGGGTAAAACTACAAACAAAAAGCGCCCCAGTAAAAACCAGAGCGTTTCAAGTATCGAATCCAAGACTGCCAGCCGAGATAAAAAGCCCGTACAAAACATCTTTCTAGTTTGGCGACGAAGGAGATGGAAATAGTAGGGGTGGAGTTTAGTCTTACGGCTGTCTGACAGGATTTTAGCAGAAGCTAAAATCCTGAATCTCTTTTCCTAGTATAGAAGATATCAAAAAATGATACCTAAAGGTATCAAAAAATGATACTTGCAGTTATTTTGTTAAGATTTATGACTTAACATTGTTACTGCAATTTGACTGCAATGTGACATCACTTTGATACCGTCTTACTACCTTTTTGCCCAGATTTCTCCCGCAAAACTATCAGCAGTTCGACCCAAGAGAAACTCTGAAACCGCTACCGGAAAAGCATTAGACAGCCCAAACTAAGCCTCTCTCGGCTCCTAAACCACCCAAGGAGCCAAGTCAGTGCAAAAAATAGTTGATCAGAAATCCCTAAAATTCAGCTCTATCAAAGAAACGGGCAACGAATTTCTCTCTCTTTTCCCCCACCGATATGATTTCATCCATGCTCCTCACCCAGAGCCAGGGCAGAAGGCCAGAGGGTAATGTTATAAACTTGTTGTTTTGCCCTAAATAGATAAGCCGAACTCATAGCGATTAATAAACAACCCAATGACCACATCATGCATCAGCACTGACTTGGAAAAGCAAATGGTTTTGCGAGCCAGTCGTTTAATCCGAGTCCGTAAGGTTAAATGCTTGCGTTCAATCTTCTGAGTATTGCGTTTACCCACCGTGTGCAGACTTGGGTCGAGATGTCTTTCATAAGCTCCCCAACCATCTGTGTAAAACTGCATAATGCCAAAGGTTCGAGTAACGCTTTGAGTCGAATAAATGCCTCATCCTGATGCTCTGCTAA
>QBMH01000373.1 GCA_003249025.1 Leptolyngbya sp.
ATAGAGAGAAGATTAGAACGGAATCCACTTTTGCCTAAATGGGACATTCTCATTCGACCTACTTAATTGGTATCTTTTTTCTCGGAAATCTCCGTAGAGAGGATTGAAAGGATAGAGCATCAGGTTCTAAGCAAGAATTCAGATGCAATCACATTGGCTATAACGACAGCTAGTGTGTCAACGATAATTTGAGCGACAAAAATATGGCAAACGACAAAAAAAGTGTCAAAGCGACAAGAATTTGTCAACGACGACACTTAATTAGTCAAATGACAACTGAACGAGCATGGAGGGACTCGAACCCCCGACCCTCAGGACCGGAACCTGATGCTCTATCCACTGAGCTACATGCCCTCGTGTTGTGAGTATAACACGAGGAACTAAGAAAGCTGTAGCTGCACCCTGGCTAGTAAAGTGTCAAGTTTGAGATGAAGAGGTAGACATTGGGGTATGTCAAATAGATTGTGGCAAAGGTGAAGGATCGCAGTGGAAGGCGATCGTTGTAGACGATTACAAATCGATTTAAAGCAGGCTGCCAATCTTTAATCGGCATCGGAGTTGGGAAACTTGAGCCTCTCATAATTCGTCCCCCTCTCGCTATCTCTTTTTTGTCACATCTCAATCCAACTAAGCTTTTCAAGACTTCTCTGCACCACTAAGATCCTCATCCTCATCAGTCTCAGTTGATCAAGAGCCAGAAGATGCAACCCAGGTTTATCCTTCATCTTCCGGCTTCTGTGTATGCAATTTTAAGGAAATTTGTGGAGAACAACTTCGATTCCGTATGCGTCAAGCCAAAAAGGTTCCATTTCAGGACATAATCTAGTTTGATTGGTGACTAAACTTACGGTGTTGGTGAGTGAACAAGATTCCACCCTTTGATTTATCGGAACAATTTAAGCTGATTGGCGAAACGATTAATGCGGCTGTTTTAGAAGTTTTAGCTTCTGGACGTTATATTGGCGGCTCTGTGGTTGAAGAGTTTGAGCAGCAGTTTGCCAGCTACATTGGCACATCAGAATGCGTGAGTTGCAACTCTGGCACAGACGCTCTTTTTCTAGCGCTAAAAGCCTTGGATATTGGTGCAGGAGATGAGGTTATCACCACGCCGTTTACGTTTGTAGCGACGGCTGAGGTCATCAGTGCCGTTGGCGCAACGCCTGTGTTTGTGGATATTGAATTGGACACTCTCAATCTCGCCCTGAATCAAGTTGAAGCGGCAATTACCGATCGCACTCGCGCAATTATTCCCGTGCATTTGTTTGGGCAACCCACCAATATGACTCGGCTAATGGCGATCGCTCAAGCCCATAATGTGTTTGTCGTTGAAGACTGCGCTCAATCCACGGGGGCAGAATGGCAAGATAAACGGGTTGGCAGCATTGGACACCTTGGCTGTTTTAGCTTTTATCCCACTAAAAACTTGGGCGCTTGTGGAGATGGCGGGGCAATCACTACAAATGATGTCGCCCTACGCGATCGTCTGCGTCGCCTGCGGGATCACGGTCGTCAAGGTGCTTACTATTACGAAGAGTTGGGTGTAAACAGCCGTTTGGATGCGGTGCAAGCGGCAATTCTGCAAATCAAGCTACGTTACCTAGACCAGTGGAATCAACAGCGTCGGGCAATCAGCGATCGCTATCAGCAGCTTTTAAGCCCCATTCCAGGCATTGTTTTACCTCAAGAAATTTCCGGCGGAAAGAGCGTTTGGAATCAATATACGATTCGCGTCACTCAGCCCTCTGACCCAGGGAAGACTGAACCGTTTCGGGATATCTTGCGAAGTCGCCTACAAGCAAAAAATGTCCTGTCGATGGTCTATTATCCGCTGTGCTTACATTTGCAAGCTGCCTACAAAGATCTAGGCTATCAACTAGGTCAAATTCCTAAAAGCGAACAAGTGTCTCAAGAAGTCCTGTCTCTACCCATGTTTCCAGAGCTTCACCCCGATCAGCAGGCGCAGGTTGCCTACAGCCTCAAAGATTGCTTAGCTTGAGAAGCTGATTGCTAGAGGTTGTAGTTTAGGACTTACGCATTGACAGAAAATCAGAACGTGCATCCCCTATATTTGGTATTGCAGAATACATTAACTCGCAAATCTGAAGGCAGTTTTGACCAGAAGCTTCAAGTTGAACTTAGTTCTTCAAGACCTTCAAATAAAGCAATTTCGTTGATGCATACCTGACTTGATTTGTACAGTGCGTAACTTCTATAGTTATAGTTTTATTACAGGGAGCGATCGCATTTTTCTTACCTACTGGTGTTTTGCATAAACGCCCCTAGGGTTGTAGTTTATGCCCCTAGGGTTGTAGTTTATACTTCAGTTCATCTAAAACCCTATGTAGTTCCCCTCCTTTCGCTAAAATGTCTCGCTGTATATCTACTGCTAGCAAGAGACCACCAGTTGTGGCATGGGATTGATACTTTAGGTAGAGCGTAGGGTGTACTGAAAAAAGGCATAATCATAAAAACGACTTCTGAAACTATGTCCGATTCATCTGAGACAATTGACCTGTCAGAACTATCTGACGAAGCACTTTTAGAGATTTGTAGAGCCGCTGAGGTCATTGCCTGTGAGTGTCCTGGTTATTTAGCGCGTTTACTGCGGCAAGTAAGAACGTTTCGCTCCTACACCACAAGCTGCATTGAGCAGTTTCCATCGGATGCTGAAACTCATCTTTGGTTAGCAGAGCGGGCTACACAAGTTGAAGATATTCTTTTGCAGACCATGATTGAGTTGATGCAAAAAGAGGATCTGATTAATGATAATCAACAAGTTTCACTCGATAGGTTATCTGAAAGGGCGCGTGCAACCATGCTGAAGCAAGTTGGAATGTCTTGATGCTGATGCTAAATGCAATAAAAGTTAATTGCTAAAAATTTAATGGCAATTCCCATTTTCTTCTGCCTATCCTGGAGTTATTAGAAGCAAGTGTTCTGATTCAAAATTCCGGCTGTCTATAAATACTTTGATATAGGAGAAAATAAGCGATGGGTTTAGGAGATATAGTCCAAAAAGCGATGTATTTGGGAGTCGGGTTAGCCTCTCTAGCCGGAGAGAAAGCCACCGAAAAACTGGCTGAACTGCGATCGCAAGCACAAAAACTTGCCGATGAAATGGTGGCGCGGGGTGAAATGAGTACTGAAGAAGCCCGTCGCTTTGTGGATGAGATGGTGAATAAAGCCCAGAATCCTCCTGTAAAAAGTTCAGATCCTAAGCCTGCCGAGCCTCGTAAAATTGAAATTTTGGATGAAGATGAATCAGAAGTTCCAGAATCAAAAGACGTGGATGAAATGCGTCGCCGGGTAGAGGAACTACAGAAAGAGCTAAAACATCTACGAAACAACTGAGTCTTATGGCAGCAATTCTCATTATAGAAATCTAACTGGTATTTGGTGAGATCTCTAGCTCTAGCCCTTGGAGCATGAAGGTGAGCAGATGCTCCCAACTCTCGAAATACAGATAGCGAGTTAACGCCCGCACATCATCAAAAAAGGTTTTGC
>QBMH01000374.1 GCA_003249025.1 Leptolyngbya sp.
GACTCAGGCGATTCGACAATTCGCTCATGATGTCCCTCTCCTATTTTCCTTCTGTCAATGAATCAGCCCTGCCTATTCCAAGGGACGTTGAATATTTCCATTTACCCTGCCACTTTTGTGACGCAGCAGCCGACTTACACTTTTCATCAGGTTCACTGGACGGCGGCTCATCCGCCAGAAACCTTTTCTTTTTCGCCCTGCCAGGTTGTGTTCCAGTCGCTTCAGTACCCAGGTTTTGTCTATTATCCACACCCCGAAACCAAGCAGCGCCATTTTCAAAATGTGGACATTTTAGAGATTTTGGCACCGCCGATCGCCGGGATTGGTTACCGCGATCGCGTGGAGCTTGCCCTGAATCCAACCGAGATTTTGATTGTGAATCCCCAGGAAAGCTAGGATAATGGGGCATTTGCAGGTTGAAATCGATGAAATTTAGCGCAGTTGTTCAGCGGCTAGGGGTGTCAGTTGATCGCACCAGTCTTAGTTTAAGTAGTGTCCCCGATCCAGACATTGCTGGAGTGGCGGCGGTGAACGAAGCGGTGGTCGGACAACTCAGCTATATCGACGGAGCGAAGTTTGCAGCCCAAGTTGAAACCACTCGCGCGATCGCCCTGATTTTGCCCCGCAGTCAGGCATTGCAAGCTGCTGCCACGGAGCGAGATATTGCTTGGATCGAAACCGCAGAACCCCGGTTAATGTTTGCCCAAGCGATCGCGCTGTTTTATCAACCTTTTCAGCCAGAGCCAGAGATTCACCCCACCGCCGTAATTCACCCCACCGCGAAAATTGGGACAGAAGTGGCGATCGATGCCCATGTGGTGATTCAGGCAAATGTGACTATTGGCAATCAGGTCTGTATTCATCCCAATGTGGTGATCTATCCCGATGCTCAGATTGGCGATCGCGTGATTCTTCATGCCAACTGCACGATTCATGAGCGCACCCGCTTAGGAACCGACTGTGTGATTCAACCCGGCGCAGTGATCGGGGCAGAAGGGTTTGGCTTTGTGCCCACAGCGCAGGGCTGGTACAAAATGCAGCAGTCGGGCTGTGTAGTGTTAGAAGATGGCGTGGAAGTGGGCTGCAACTCCACGATTGATCGTCCAGCGGTGGGCGAAACTCGGATTGCGCGACAGACCAAGCTCGACAACCTGGTGCATATTGGGCATGGCGCTCAGATTGGCTTTGGCTGTGCGTTTGCAGCGCAGGTGGGCTTGGCGGGTGGCGTGGAAGTGGGCAATCGGGTGATTTTGGCGGGACAGGTGGGCGTAGCGAATGATGCCAAGATTGGCGATGGCGCGATCGCGTCTTCTAAAACAGGTGTGCATGGCACCGTTAACCCCGGACAGGTGGTTTCCGGCTATCCCTGCGTCGAACACAAAATTTATCTCAAGTCGTCGGCAATTTATAGCCGCCTGCCCGATATGTATCAAACGCTCAAGCAACTGCAAAAACGAGTTGAAGAATTGGAGCGCGATCGTCCTAGCGATTAGATCACTTTGCAGCGATCTAGTCCGGCAAGTTGGACAGCAAGATTTTTTTCAGCCCGCGATCGCCCACAAAGCCACAAATATAACCAGAAGACCCGCTGCTCAGAAACCTTACAGAGCTTGACTCAACTGATTCAACTCAGTGAAATTACGGCAATATGAAGTGCTGCTTCATGCCAGCTTTTTCAAGAATTCATCAGTTTTTGCGGATTCATTATCTCAACTTTAAACAAATCTGTGCATCTAACAGTACTCTCTAGTAAGCGGTGCTTTGATTAGCGTTGTGAATGTTATTCAGTGGAGCTAACACACCTAGTTGTTGTAGAGCCAACACATAAAAATGAGACAGTATAAAGTAGCAGCGATCGCGCTGATCATTGCATCGGGTACAGGCAGTTTAGGTACTCTTCCGGCTGAGGCTGTGAACTTAGACTGGAGTGTCACCTCTTTAAATCATGCTGGAAGCCAAGTTGGTAGCGGTAGCTTTCATTACGACCCCGATACACTCGAAGCCGTGGGGCTTAATCCTTTTATTCGTGACTACAGAAACGTCACCTTACAGCAAATTTTAAGTGAATAGACCTCAATGATTGAACCAAACAATTGCATCATTTTTAGTTTAAAAAGAGGCTAATTATCTGAAAATCGCTGTAACCCAAACTCCTCTCGGACTCGGTTTTTTAGCTCCCGGTATCGATCAGCCTATCCTATTGTTGAATCATCTAATTACAAATACCTTGCTGGAGAACTTTCAAGTATCTGTACAAGGTCAATTTTGATAAAAGTTACAATCAAGAGGTTTTCATGAACAAATTAGCTGTACGATGTACAACGCTTATAGCTGCTTGTGCTGTTCTCGGTAGAGGTCTAATAAATCCAAGCCCTGTTATGGCAGTGCAGATTTATCAATCCCCTGTCGAATGGTCAATTGATGTAAGAAATACAGCAATCATGCGCGGGATTATCAATCAAGCAGATCCTCTCACCCCTACCTTTGTTGAACTGTTCAAGTCTCCGATTCCCAATGCTCGGAGCATAACTTTTCCGAGCGGGATTGTTAGCAGAGGGCAAGGCGAAGGCTTTGCTAATAACTCAGTGTCAAATGGTACTTATAGAGGTACAGTCAAGGCGGTCAGCAAAAATCCTTTTTCACCTGCTTCACTTTTTGATGAAATTTTTTTTGACAGCATTATTTGGAGTTTTCCCATACCGGTTTTCGCCTTTGGTGGGTATTTTGACAATGGTGGTAATAACTTGGGGATAGTCCCGATTGAATCTCCTAATTCTGGTTTAGGAGGAGGACTGACAGTAACCCGAAGTTTCCCCCCGGGAACGTTTGTTGGCTTTATTGCAGCCCCAGGTAAACAAATACCAAGCGTACGTTTCCTTTCAACGCTTCAATTTGATTCAACTATCGTTAACTTTCAAGTCGATGATGTTACTGCTTATGCTGTTCCCGAACCAACCACTATGGCAGGAATTGTCTTAGCCGGGAGTGGTTGGACGCTGCTGCGTCGTAAGCGCAAGCAACAAGACAATGCGTAAATCTATTAATTGTTAATTCAGAATTCGTTCGTTGGGCGTTTACGGAGTACTGCGTCAGCCTTAGCTCCAAACTCCTTTATAGAGCCTGTTTTGGATCTTTTATGAAACTGTTACTATCAGGGCATTTCAGCAAAAGCGGTTAATTTACCGAAAATGGCTCCTTCTAAGGGTTGTAGGCTAGATATCAAATGGGTTCTATAGGACTTACGCACTCGCCCTCTAAATCCCCCAATTCTGAGGGACTTTGATCTCTAGCTCCTCCAGAATTGGGGGTTAAGGGGGCAAATTTCGGTTGATTTGCGTAAGTCCTAAGAAAGAATAGTGAAGTAACCAAAAAACTTCATCACTCCAGTGATAGGAGTCAATCCATTTTTAATCGCGATCGCAATTAATAGATAGGCTCTATAGGCAATTCAGGGAGTTAGGGGAGAAGAGTTTCTAACAAAGCACTGA
>QBMH01000375.1 GCA_003249025.1 Leptolyngbya sp.
GTCGGCAAGCGGCAGAGGCACGAGGATATATTCCTCATATCCCTGACAAAGATGCACCCCTGCCAGCTCCAACTGACCCCAACCGCCATCCGCCCCGCCGTTGGGTCGTCGAAGTGGCGCATTCCTGGTTTAATCGCTTTCGAGGAGTGTTGATTCGCTGGGCTAAGTTATCTCACTCTTACTTAGGATTTGTTCAGATTGCCGCTTGTTTGATTGTCGGTCGTAAGCTCCTAACATTTTCCGGATAGGCTCTAAAAGCCGTTGTTTAGTTGCTTGCGGGCAGAAAAAAACACAGATACAACATCTGGGGATGCGTTATGCTCGTACCCAGATTGATAGAATCAAGTTTGGATTATTTTTATCACCCTATGACGTTTGCGACTAGCGGCTTATTCTTTTCCTACACTTTTTGGCTGGGTGTTTTGCCTGGGTTAGACACATTGTTGTCTACGCAAGGCATTATGGTGGGTCTACTTGCAGCCTATGCAGGCGCAATGTGGATGTTTTTAAGCAGCGCCCCTAAGGTTCACACGGTGATGGTATCGGACTTAGAGCTAGCTCGACGGCTGTATGAAGGAATGTTGGAGTTGCCGGCGGCAGATGTGCCATTGCACTACTACTACAACTATGAACAATCCTTAGGCACCGCTATGATTGATCCTATTTATGCTGCGCCAAGCATGGGACGTTCTGCGATTGGAACAACAGGACTGGCGGATGGGTTGTGGTATCAGTTGAAAAAAAATACTCAATTGCATATTGTTTCTGGAGCAAGTTTGGGCGAGAAGAACCGTCAGCGCCATGTATCGTTTGATCGCGATTGTCTGGAGCAAGTTCTGTTACGAGTGCAAATGCGCGGTTTGAAATATAAAATTCGGGATGAAAAGCCGCTGAATTTTTTGATTAAAGATTACGACGGTAACGTAATTGAATTGGCAGAAGTCTCTAATTAAAACGCTTTTAAAGTATTAAATGGGAATTGCGATCGACTTTGGCACTAGCAACACGGTGATTGCTCGATGGAACCGAGCGACTCAAAAGCCGGAAACCATCACTTTACCCGGAATTTCGTGGAAAACAGCACAAAACCCACCTTTAATCCCCAGTTTGGTCTATGTGGAAGATGCTAGTCAGGGCAAGGTGGTGATTGGGCAAGCGGTGCGCGATCGCGCCTTGGATCTTGCCAGCGATCGCCGTTTTTTTCGCAACTTCAAGCGTGGCATTGGCTCATCAATTCAGGGATTTTTGCCAGAATTGGATGGACAACCGATTCGGTTTGAGCAATTAGGGCAATGGTTTTTGGTGGAGGTGATTCAGCAACTCAAAGCCAGCGATCCTGAAGTGGCGGAGTCTGTTGTTTTTACCGTGCCAGTGGATAGCTTTGAAGCCTATCGCCTCTGGTTGGGGCAAGTGTGCGCGGTGTTGCAGCTTGAACAGGTGCGGATGATCGATGAGCCGACGGCAGCAGCGCTGGGCTATGGATTGAGCAATCGCGAAACCTTGCTGGTGATTGATTTTGGCGGCGGCACCCTCGATCTATCGCTGGTACGGTTAGATAGCGCTCAACCCAACGCAAAGCCTCTGGGCTTTATTTTGAAGTGGGGACAAAAATCTTTTGCTGAGCAGTCCGGGCAGCGACCTAAAATTGCCAGAGTACTAGCAAAAACGGGGCTGAACTTGGGCGGTTCTGACATAGACAACTGGTTAGTGGATTACTTTGCAGAATCCCAGGGTTTGGTAATTAGCCCATTAACCACCCGACTAGCAGAACGCTTGAAAATTCAGCTTTCCCTGCAACCTCAGGCACAAGAGGTTTATTTTAACGATGAAACCTTTGATACCTATGATTTGCAACTGACCCGCCCTCAATTTGAGCAAATTTTGGCGCAGCATCAATTTTTCGATCGCCTGAATGACTGTATGACCCAGGTTTTACAACAGGCGCGACGGCAGGGGGTGGAGGTAAACGAGATTGATGCCGTGTTGTTAGTGGGTGGAACGGCTCAAATTCCAGTAGTGCAAACTTGGGTACAGCAATATTTTGATGCTAGCAAGATCCGCTGTGAAAAGCCGTTTGAAGCGATCGCTGAAGGAGCGCTGCAACTGAGCCAAGGCGTGGAACTCAAGGACTTTCTTTATCACAGCTACGGCATTCGCTTTTGGGATCGGCGCAACAACTGCCATAGCTGGCACCCGATTATCAAAGCAGGACAAGCCTATCCCATGGAAAATCCGGTAGAAATCGTCTTGGGGGCTTCGGTTAATAACCAGCCCAGCATTGAGCTAGTCTTGGGAGAACTAGGGGCAGACACGGATCAAACCGAGGTGTATTTTGATGGCGATCGCTTGGTGACTCGCCGCCTCAACAACAGCCAAACCCCAGTGCAGCCCTTAAACGATCGCGATAGTGCCCGCAGCATTGCTCAACTCGACCCACCCGGAAACCCAGGCAGCGATCGCATCAAAGTTCAGTTCCGCATTGATGATCAGCGCTTTCTCCGCATCACCGTCGAAGATTTGCTGGCGCTTCGCACCTTAGTAGACAATCAGCCAGTCGTTCAATTGAGCTAGCAAGTGTTAGGACTATAGGAAAAATCGATCAACCTTTCTAAAAGAGTGTCAAGAACTTCAAATCCTGACAATCACAAAAAAGATCACAACTCCTCGAAAAACTGCGATCGCTCACCCTAAGGTGTACCCCGTTGTCTAGACAAAAAACTGACAAATTTAAGAGAGTCTACTGCAAAGCTGGATTTTGGTTAGATTTGTACTAATTCATCCGTTCCTCCTGATTCAACTAAAATGCACGATCGCGGGGGGTTGGTACTTCAAGGACTGATGTAACCGCTGGTTATTGTAGAACTTGAAGTAGGCAGTCAGATTAGTCATGGCATCAAAAACTGAGGTATAGGACTTGAGATAAACTTCCTCATATTTGACCGAGCGCCACAAGCGTTCGACAAAGATGTTGTCCAAAGCTCTGCCTCGCCCATCCTGACTAATCTGGATTCCCTGACGCTCTAATCGCCCAGTAAACACTGCACTGGTAAATTGAGACCCTTGATCCGTGTTGAAAATTATCGGCTGACCAAAGGCTAACGCCTGCTCCAACGCCTCTAAACAGAACCCGACATCCATCGTATTAGAAATCTGCCAGGATAAGACATAGCGACTGAACCAGTCAATCACAGCGACTAGATAAATAAATCCCTGGGATAAGCGAATATAGGTAATATCCGTGCTCCAAACTTGGTTGGGAGCCGTAATCACTAAATCCCGCAGCAGATAGGGATAATGTCTATTATTGTCCCCTGGCGAACTTAGATTTGGCTTTGGGTAAATCGCCTCCAGACCCATTTTTCGCATCAAGCGCGCCACTCGTTTATGGTTGACCGGTTCCCCCTGAGTCTTCAACCAGGC
>QBMH01000376.1 GCA_003249025.1 Leptolyngbya sp.
CAACCTCTCCATCAAACCAGTTTCTCTGATGGAAAACAACAAACCTAGAACATTACCAGGATGCCCAGGATCGGGCAAGACCACGCTAGCGCATACTCTTGCAAGAAAGATAGGATGCCCAGCAATATGTCGTGATGAAATCAAAGAAGGATTTGTCAATACAATGAAAAGTAGTCACGAATCTCTTGGAAAGGACGTTAACCAAGGTATCTACAGCACATTTTTTGAAACTTTAGACTTTTTGCTATCCAGGCAAATAACCCTGATAGCTGAAGCAGCGTTTCAACATAATCTCTGGGCACCACCGCTAGAAACGCTTTCGTGCATATCGCAAATAAAGATAATAGTTTGCATGGTTAAACCTCATTTAGCGAGATCACGTTTTATTCAACGAGGCTTATCTGATCCAAACAGGTTGAGATTTCATGGCGATTGGGGAGTACGTGCCGCTCAACAAGGTGTCGAATTACCGCCAGGAAATTACGATCCGCCGCTTTTACCCATTCCTACACTTGAAGTTGATACCAGTGATGGATATTGCCCCCATTTGGATGACATTGAATCGTTTTTGCTAAAGGCTTAAAACCTTACCTTGACGATTCATCTGCCAAACAAGGCGCTTCACTCTGCTCCATTTCCTCTCCGACTCCCTTATCCTAGAAAGATAGGCATTAAGGTAACCGTATGCAGTCAGGTTGGCGGATTGGATCATTGTTTGGCATTCCCCTATACATCGATCTGTCCTGGTTCATTATTTTGTTTTTGATTGCGCTGCCCACGGCATCCAATTGGCAGTTGAGGTATCCGGAGTGGAGTGTTGCCACGGCTTACCTGTCAGCGTTCGCGATGGCACTCCTATTTTTTGGTTCGGTGCTGCTGCATGAACTGGGTCACAGTTTGGTAGCTTTATCCCAAGGAATTAAGGTTACGTCCATCAAGCTGTTTCTGTTTGGTGGGATTGCCTCAATTGAGCGAGAATCAAAAACTCCTGGCAAAGCTTTTCAGGTGGCGATCGCGGGTCCTGCGGTTAGCTTAGTCCTATCTGTTTTGTTGGCACTCGTCGCAAATATTTCTCCGGGGAGCAATACGCCAATCAACGTAATCGCCCAATATTTGGCAACAACCAATCTGGTCTTGGCATTGTTTAACCTGCTGCCTGGTCTACCGCTCGATGGTGGACAAGTGGTGAAAGCAGCCGTGTGGAAAGCGACGGGCAGTCGATTTAAGGGAATTCGATGGGCAGCAAAATCGGGAGCTATTTTAGGCTGGACTGCGATCGCATTGGGCGGCTTTTCGCTGGTGTCGGGTGCTAGCAATGGTTTATGGTTTATATTACTGGGCTGGTTTGGCATTCAAAATGCAGGTAGCTACGATCGCATGACTGAAATTCAGGAAGCCTTACTTTCGCTTAAAGCCAGCGATGCCATGACCCGCGAGTTTCGAGTGGTCGATGCAAACATGCGTTTGCGGGAGTTTGCTGACAAATACCTGCTGTTGGCGACTCAGCCAGAAGTATATTTCGCGTCTTCCGATGGGCGCTATCGCGGTTTAGTGGCAGCAGATGATCTGCAATTGGTAGAACGCAGCCGTTGGGAACGAGAAAATCTATTCAAAATTATTCACCCGCTTGACACAATTGCCACAGTTGAGGAAGCTACGCCCCTCGCAACGGTGATTCAACAGTTAGAAAAGGATGCTTCGCGGCGGATGACGGTTTTGTCTCCAGCGGGAGCGGTTTCTGGGGTCATCGATCGCGGCGATATTGTCCAAGCTTTGGCACAAAAGCTAAAAATGCCAATCGGGGATAGCCTAATCAAGCAAATTAAAGAAGATGGCACCTATCCAGCGGGCTTTCAGATTGCGGCATTAGCAGATTCAGCAATGGAAGCGGTGGAGAAGTAGAGTTTGGGATTTGAAGTTGAAAACTTTTGCAGAAGGTTCCATTCTAAGTCGGAAAGCGGCTCTAGTTGAAACTCACTGTTAAAACAAGCTTGCGCGGACTCTATGAGTGCTGCAATCACTGGCTTTACTGATGTTTTCTCTAGCACAAAATTAGGGGCGATTGGCTCTATAGACTCCGACTGAAAAACCTGCTGAAATATCGTTAAATCGGGATGTAAGCGAATAGAGCCATGCTGCAAGATGGCATTAGCACACCGCTTCTGGGCACTGCCAATTAATTTATAGCCATTGGACACTATCAAATCGGCTGCGGTTGCAGTGCCAAAACAGTTGGGATTGTGAATGTATCCGCGTCCTGCTTCGCCATACTGCAACTCTACTCCTAGCGATCGCCAACCCTGAATCAAAAACTCGCAAATTTGCCGATAGCTTTCCATCCGGCTACCACTCAGCCCAGAGGTAATTACGGCATAGGTCAAATCGCCTTGATGAAGGACTGCCCGTCCCCCTGTAGGACGCTGCACTATATCCAGCGATCTCCCCTGCCAGATTAGAGTGTTCCAATGATCGGGATAGTGCCGCTGATGGTAACCCAAGGAAATTGCCGCAGGTTCCCAGGTATAAAACCGTAGGGTTGGTGGATGGTTTCCTTGGATATGCTGTTCTAATAGCCAAGCATCTAATGCCATATGAACCGCACCCGATGCTGAAAAAGGGGGAATCAACCGCCAAACGGTCATAAAGTTTACGGCTTATTCCTAAGTGCCAAACTCTGCAATCAGGGGTTCATCGCTCTCATCGGCGATCGTGGCAACAATGGTAATGGTGCGCGACAGTTCGCTGGGGGACAAATCGGCGATCGAGCGATTGGTGACAACAACCACCTCATTATTCACAATGCCAAATCGGGCTTCTAAAGTATCAGACCAGTTTTTTTCTAAAAGCTGACGCATCAACTTTGGCTCATCCTTCGCAGGAAGTTTCAGCACCGCTGCCCATACCATCAGCGTATCGTCTTCCGACAAGCCCGTAATCTGGACGAATACCTCTACAGTGCCGTATTTGAATTTCCAAAGATATCCCTCTTCACTATGGTTAACCATCGCCGTCTGACCACTATCCAGGCTAGCAATCACGGTTTCAATGACTCCCACCAGATCGCTGGTTGTTTCTTGGTCAATAGGTTGATTTGTAGTGAGATCGCTAGAAAGTGATGGAAGCGTCATAATCATTCCCATTAAGTGAGGGGGTTAATCTGGAGGCAATACCTGAAAAGCCAAACTAATTCTATCGGTTCTAGGCGATCGCTTGTCAAAATATGCTGGAAAGATCAATCCTTGCAGCTTCGGCATCTTTAAACCCTATGGAACCATCAATAGTGCCTTTGTTTTTTCCAGAATCATCGATATGCCAAAGCCCTCGCTTGGGATCTCAAGCAAGGGCTTTTACCTAAATCTTTTGGCTCTATAGGCAATTCAGGGAGTTAGGGGAGAAGAGTTTCTAACAAAGCACTGA
>QBMH01000377.1 GCA_003249025.1 Leptolyngbya sp.
AGCGGGACGCATTTCACCTCACTGGGGGCGCACAGCTTGGGATATTATCACGGGCTTAGAAACCGATGAGGTGGGGTTGCTCTGGATTGTGGCAACTAATCCAGCAGTGAGTTTGCCAGATCTAGAGCGGGTGAAAGCGGCATTGAGGCGATCGCCCTTCACGATTCAGCAAGATGCCTACTACCCCACCGAAACCGCCCAATTTGCTCATGTCTTGCTGCCAGCCGCTCAATGGGGCGAAAAAACTGGAACGATGACCAACTCCGAGCGCATGGTCACTCTCTGTCAAGCATTTTGTTCTCCACCGGGAGAAGCCCGCCCCGATTGGGAAATCATTGCCGACGTGGGCTATCGTCTGGGATTTGCCGATCAGTTTCCGTTTACCAATTCGGCTGATGTGTATGCGGAGTATGTGCAACTGACTCACGGGCGGGTCTGCGATATGACTGGGTTGAGCCACGATCGCCTGCGGCAAGAAGGTCCGCTTCAATGGCCTTGTCCGAAAGAAGAGAGTGGAAAAGAATTGACCACGCTAGATCATACTTCTGATGAGCTTCTCTCAAAAACTGCCAAACCCGCAAAACGACTGTATACCGATCATCAGTTTCCAACTGCCGATGGACGAGCGCGATTTTCGGCGGATCACTCACGCGGCTTGGCAGAACCCCCCGATGCTGCTTATCCATTTGTGCTGACAACTGGCAGGCTTTATGGACATTGGCACACCCAAACGCGCACGGGACGAATCGAAAAAATTCGACAGATGCATCCCCATCCGTTTTTAGAAATCCATCCCCGCGATGCCGCCCGAATTGGTGTGGAAGATCAAGGTTTAATCGAGGTGCGATCGCGGCGAGGAGTGGCTCGATTTCCCGCTAAAGTGACCGCTGCGATCGCCCCCGGAACGGTGTTTGTACCGATTCATTGGGGCGAACTTTGGGCAGATAAAGCAGAAGCCAATGCCATGACCCATGACCAATCGTGCCCTGATTCAAAACAACCCGAACTGAAAGCTTGTGCGGTACAACTAATCCCGGTTTTGGCTGAATCGATACAATCAGACTATGCGATCGTCGCCAAAGCGCTTGAGATATCTTCGGTGTCATCTGCCTTGTAGCCAGCCAAGCCATCATCGGCACAACCGCTGATCGATTTCGAGCTAGAGTTTCAAAAATCGGGATGACAGGATTCGAACCTGCGGCATCCTGCTCCCAAAGCAGGCGCGCTACCAAGCTGCGCTACATCCCGTAAAACATACTTTCATAGTATACCCTGCTTTCCGACCCAATTGTGAATCAATCAAGCTTTGGCGATTTTATTACACCACGGTTGCCATAGGATCGCAGCAGTTTGCATAGTATTGTGAGTGGGGGTAATGGTCTAGCGACTGCTCCGACGACAACACACGGTAATCTAATCGGCAAGAGGTCTACTATTGTGACGATGGAAACGTTCAATTTGCTGCGATCGGGTCAGTTAGAACCTAGCAACCGATTGGCGCTGAACTGCGGGTTGACCCAATTTCCTCTTGAGATTTTAGATCTGGCAGATTCGTTAGAAATTTTGGATCTGTCGAATAATCGACTCAATTCTCTGCCCGATGACTTTGGACGGTTAACTCATCTCAAAGCCGCTTTCTTTTTCAACAATCAGTTTGAAGAGATTCCAGAAGTGCTTGCCCAATGCCCCCAACTCAGCGTTATCGGGTTCAAATCCAACCGAATTCGCCGCGTTAGTGCCCCAGCCCTGTCTCCCATTATTCGTTGGCTGACTTTGACAGATAACCAGATTGAGCAGCTACCGCCAGAGATCGGCACCCTGAGCAAGCTGCAAAAACTCATGCTGGCGGGAAACCGTTTGCGATCGCTGCCCGATGAAATGGCAGACTGCCAGAATCTAGAGTTGATTCGGCTGTCCGCCAATCAGCTTTCATCACTCCCCGCTTGGCTGCTAAGTCTGCCCCGTTTGGCATGGCTGGCATATTCAGGCAACCCATTTGCCAACGCTTCCACTGCAAAACAATCGATAGCCACCATTGACTGGACTGACTTAACGCTAGGAAACACCTTAGGGCAAGGTGCCTCTGGCATCATTTCCAAAGGATTGTGGCGGGTGACCCAAACCGAAACCAAAGACGTTGCCATTAAGGTCTTCAAAGGTAAAATCACAAGTGATGGGTTACCGATAGATGAAATGCAAGCCTGTATAGCGTCAGGCTCACACCCAAATTTGGTGACCGTGTTAGGGCAATTGGTCAATCATCCGGAGGCTACGGCAGGATTGGTATTGTCCTTAATTCCACCAGACTACAAAAATCTGGGTCACCCTCCCAGCTTGGATACTTGTACTAGAGATAGCTATCCACCAGACACGGTTTTTTCCTTAGCAGATATCCTTCGCATCGCTGAGGGAATTGCTTCCGCTGTTGCCCATCTGCACCGTCAAGGCATCCTGCACGGCGATCTTTATGCCCACAATATTTTGGTGAATGACCACGGACATAGTTTGTTCGGTGACTTCGGGGCTGCCAGCTTTTATGACGCGATCGCCCCCTCGACGGGTGCAGCATTGGAACATCTGGAAGTCAGGGCGTTTGGTTGCTTGTTGGAAGATCTACTAGACCATTGGGATCAGAAGGACGTAATCTATCAGCCAGATATCATGGCTCGGCTGCGCCACCTCCAACAAGACTGTATGCACCCAACGCCCTCCTTGCGTCCTCTGTTTACAAGCATCTGCGATCGCTTGACTCGTATTAACCAGGGTGCCGATTAAACCCTGCGAGAGCCGGTAATGTTCTAGGTTTGTTGTTTTCCATCAGAGAAACTGGTTTGATGGAGAGGTTGATCATGATGGAAGCTCAAGCATGGTTTTAGAACCAATTCACTGCCCTCAATGTGATGGAGTCGAAGTGATCAAACACGGCACCACTCCAGACGGCAAACAGCGCTACTTTTGCCAGAACTCAGCCTGCCATCGACGCACCTTTATTTTGCAATACACCTATCCAGGGTATTTGCCTGAAGTGAAGCAACAAATCAGCGATATGGCAATGAATGGCAGTGGCATCCGAGATACTGCCCGTGTGCTGCATATTAGTCCAACAACAGTCATTGAGGAATTAAAAAAAAAGATCGACAACTCCAAGCCGTCAACGAAGCTAAACTAGCTGAACTGGAACCGACTCAAAGCATTGTAAAGCTCTGCCAGTGGGAAGATACTGAAGCGGAAGCCGATGAAATGTGGAGTTTTGTCCACTCTAAAAAGCAACAACGATGGTTGTGGCATGCCATTGACCATGACAGTGGCGTAGTCTTGGCTGATGTGTTAGCAGAGCATCAGGATGAGGCATTTATTCGACTCAAAGCGTTACTCGA
>QBMH01000378.1 GCA_003249025.1 Leptolyngbya sp.
GATAGGATACCAATCTGTGCCTCTCGCTTCACCTCCCCGTAACACCTATTGAGCCTTAACTTTAATCCAGGGGTGACTCTGGCGGCGAATGATTTTTTTGCAGATAAACCAGAGAAAGTCAGTGCAATTTGGGCTGACACATGCAGCCAGGGATATTTCCGCAAGCTATAGAGCTAGCAGATGTAAAGCCTCAATCAGCGATCGCTTCTGATAAAAGGGCGATCGCTTTTTGTCAATCCTTGCCGTCACTCTGCACAATGGGCGGGGTGACAGCGCATCAGCAATCTAGATCAGTGCCGGAATTAATCTGAAAACTCTTGATGATTTAGATAGAGCCAACTTGGGTTGGGAATACTAAATGAAGCCCTTAACGCTCCAAATTCACTTCACCTTCAAACAGAACAGATTATGGGATTCCTCATTTTTCTTGTCATGCTCGTGCTGATTATTGGCGTGATCATCATGAACGCTTATAACAGCTTGGTCACGCTGCGAAATCGGTATAAAAATGCTTACAGCCAAATTGATGTTCAGCTTCAACGCCGCTACGATCTGATTCCCAATTTAGTGGAAACGGCTAAAGGGTATATGAAGCATGAACGGGAAACCCTAGAAGCAGTCATCACTGCCCGGAATGCCGCCATGAGTGCCAATAGCCGCGCAGCCCGTAATCCTGGTGATCCGCAAGCGATGCAGCAACTAGAATCGGCTGAAGCCGTGCTTACGGGTAGTTTAGATCGACTGCTTGTTTTGTCAGAAGCCTACCCAGATTTGAAAGCCGACCAAAATATGGCGCGGGTCATGGAAGAGCTGACCTCCACCGAGAACCGAGTCGCTTTTGCTCGTCAAGCCTTCAACGATGCAGTCACCGTTTATAACACCAAGCGTGAAGTGTTTCCGAGTAACTTGATCGCGGGTTCATTTAACTTTCAAACGGCAAACTTGCTAGAAGAAGCCACGCCAGAAGTGAAAGCCGCTCCACGAGTCTCGTTTTAAGAATGCATTCGTCCTTCATCATTTGACCTTCCCCTGACACTTGGTACTGACTCATGAACTTCTTTGAGCATCAAGACCGTGCCCATCAAAATACTCGTCGGCTGGGGTGGCTATATTTGCTGTCTCTAGTTGGTATTATTGGCGCTATCTACCTCGTCCTGTGGCTGATCTGTCGGCTGATTTTGAAGGCAAACATTAGCTTGCTGAGTCCAGGTATGTTTCTGAGCGTAGCGGTGCCAACATTGCTGGTGATTGGGAGTGGAACGCTGTTTAAGCTGATCTGGTTGAGGCGGGGCGGGGCAGCGGTGGCAGAAGATCTGGGTGGGCGGTTGGTTGAGCCAGAACAGGCGACAGTCCTAGAAAAGCAGTTATTGAATATTGTGGCGGAAATGGCGATCGCCTCTGGAATTCCGGCTCCCCAAGTCTTTGTTCTTGACCGAGAAACCAGCATCAATGCATTTGCGGCTGGCAATTCACCTCAAAAAGCGGCGATCGGGGTCACTCGTGGCTGCTTAGAAACACTGAACCGGGATGAATTGCAGGGCGTAATTGGGCATGAGTTTAGCCACATTTTGAATGGCGATATGCGGTTAAACATGAAGCTGATTGGTTTGCTTCATGGCATTCTGCTGATTTATATTTTGGGTCGTTTTGTTCTGCAATATAGTCCTGATATCTCCTTCACATCGGAAAAGGAATCTAATTCAGGATCGAACTTTCTCGCGACTATTGCGCTGGGCATCGCTTTGATGGCGATTGGGGGACTGGGATATTTCTTTGGGCGGATTTTGCAAAGTGCGGTGTCGCGGCAGCGCGAGTTTTTGGCAGATGCTTCCGCCGTGCAGTTTACCCGTAATCCCGATGGACTGGCTAGCGCTTTGCAAAAAATTGAATCTCATGCAAATCACGCGAGAGTGTTAGCCCCTCAAGCAGCGGCAATGAGCCATCTCTTTTTTGGTGAGGCAAATACTAGCTGGCTGAGTGCCGATTGGTTTGCAACCCATCCGCCCACGCGCCAACGCTTGCAGCGGTTGAGTGTGAGCGCCCGTCAAGTACCGACTGAGGCAGTGGTGGGAAACGCGATCGCCAGTCCCTCAGCTCCCGCACAAGCAACATCATCAGCCAAGGTGATGGGTTTTGCTTCCACGATCGCGGCTTCGACAGTTGCTTCAAATACCTCAGGTGTGTCCAAGCCTCGCAGTCAAGCGCCTTTAACCTCATCTCGATCTACGCCATCACCCAATGCGCGAGTTGCCCAAGTGCCAGAAAGTCTGCAACAGGGAACTGAAACCTTGGAAGGCGCAATCGCGATCGCCCAAAGCCTCATGCTGGATTACCAAAATCCTTCTGTTCGCGCCCAGCAAGAAGCCTTGCTACAGCAAACGGTGCCTATTTCCCTCGCCGATCTGACGATCCAGAGCGGTAAAGTTTTAGAGACATCCAATCCTCGTTTGCGCCTCCCGCTGCTCGATTTGGCAATTCCTGTTTTGCAGCAAGCTACTGTGAGCGAGTTGCAGCAGTTGTTCAAAGTTCTCCAAGGATTGGCAATAGTTGATAAACGCTGGTCACTCACTGAGTTTGTGATTTATACAGCACTTCAGCATCGATTGCAGCCTCGTGTGACGCAACCCGCGATCGCGGCAACCGATACATTAGATTCCGTTTGGCAAGACTGTTTGATGGTTTTGGCAGCCATGGCGCGAGTGGGACACACGGAGCCAGATACTATTGCCTATGCTTTTCGATCGGGCGTGTATCAGCTACCTGGAGCTAGTACGCGAGAAATCCCTACTACGACACCCAACGGCAACTTTAACCAGTTGAAAAGCAGTCTGGAAAGGCTGAGTTCGCTGTCTGCCAAACTCAAACAAGCGATCGTAAGCGCCTGTACAATAGTCGCGCTGCAAGATCAAACCATTACGCTACCAGAATCAGAACTGCTGTGGGCGATCGCGACCTGTCTAGACTGTCCCCTGCCGCCTTGCCTGTATTTCAATGGGCAAAAGGCACGACTGGTGGTGTCTTAGATAAAAGGAAAATTAAGAATTCAAAGACTCTTCAATAGGACTTACGCAGAGGGAAAAGGGAAGGGCAACCCAAATATATAGATGAGTCGCTAGAGTCAAAGTATGAGAGTCGCTAGAGTCAAAGTATGAAAGACCCTGTCACACGGCTGGACTATTGCCAATATCTGCTCGTTAGCCAAATCAACTATACCCTGACCAATTTCGCCGAACACAGTGAACGGTTTTCCCATGACCAGATCAATCGGTATTTAGCTGGGGAGAAAATCACCCCTCGCTTAGTGTGCTATCCGTTAGGCAGAAGTATATAGAAACATGACTGGGCTTGAGTTTTGGGGAGC
>QBMH01000379.1 GCA_003249025.1 Leptolyngbya sp.
CCACCCCCCCCGCATAAGAGTTCTGGGATATAACCCCAGATCAGTGCAACTGCTCTATGCTCAATCGGTAAAACTCCAGTTTGGAGGGAGTTTGAGGGAAGCAATCGTCCCTCAATGGGGGTTTGGGGGGCATCCCCCAATGCCTTTAAAGCAGAGAGTTTAGACACTTCTCAATGGTTTGCTGAGAGATCAGGAAGACCTGATTCGCACAAAAGGTCTACAGGAGGGGCAATCACAAAACCTGTCCTAGATTTTTGCTATCGCCCCTTTCAAGGCTGCAATCCCCGCTTCTGCCACCTCAATATCTTCCTCATCCGTGCCAGAGCCAACCCCGATCGCGCCAACGATTTCGCCATCCAGCACAATTGGCAAACCTCCGGCAATGGTGGCAAAGCGATCGCCCGATGCCAGCGCAATCCCGACAGCCAACTCAAACGGCAACTGTCCCGTAGCACTCTTCGTAGACACCGCCGTATACGCCTTTTGAATCGCCGTGAATTGGCTATGCAATTTTGCCCCATCCATCCGCTCAAACACCATCAGATTCCCGCCCCGATCCACCACTGCTACACATTGCGGAATACCCATTGCTTCTGCGTGGGCGATCGCCCCCTGCAACACGACCCTCGCCCCACTCACCGACAACTCCACCACCTGCCGTACATACATACTCATTTTTCCCATTCGCCATTCGCCATTCGCCATTCGCCATTCGCCATTTTCCTACTGCGTCCCCGCATTGCCCACCACTCCTTCCACCAGCCAATTCATACTCTGTAGCTGTGGATCTTGCAGCGTGTACTGCGTTCCAGCGGGAATCACCACCTTACCCTTGTTATCTTTCAGTTCCCCTTTGAAAATGACCAAACTGCCATCCAAAAGCTTTGCCTTAGCCTTTTCCACCGCTGTTTTCGCCTCTGGACTGACCGCCGCACCATAGGGTGACAATTTACAGAACTCTTCTTTTAAGCCGCCTGCGATGACGGGAGGAATGCCTTTATCCATCAAGGTTTTGCCAGCCCGGAGCATCTCAGCATAGGTGGTGTAAATTTTGCTCCAGTTCCACTCCACCCCAGTTAAGTAGCCTTTGGGGGCTAAACTCGCCTGATTAATGTGATAGCCACTGGAAAACACGCCTCGACTTTCTGCGGTGGTGATCACCGCTTTCAAATTATCCACCCGACTGGTAATCACATCAGCATTTTGATCAATCAGCGTATTGGTTGCTTCCGCCTCTTTCACAGGCAACGACCAGTCGCCAGTAAATACGGTTTGAATCACAATTTTGGGGTTGACGCTACGGGCACCCAAGGCAAAACTATTGAGTTCACGCAGCACGACAGGAATGGCTTTGGGCACGACATAGCCAAGTTTGCCAGTTTTGGAAGTGTATGCTGCGACAATTCCGGCAAGGTAGGCGGGTTCTGCTAGATCGCTGAAGTAGGAGCCGACATTTTTGGGATAGTTTGCTTTGTAGGGCTGGTTGGCATGAAACAGTTGCACTTGGGGAAATTCGGCGGCAATTTTGAGGCTGTGGGGGTTGAAGTAGCCATAGGAGGTGGGAAACAGGGCGATCGCGCCATTTTCATCAATCATCTTCCGCATCGTCTCAGCAGCAGCGGTTGTTTCAGGAATGCTAGCCTCTTCCACAATCTTTACCCAGGGCAGTTTTGCCAGCGCAGCCGCCCCTTCTGCGTGTGCCTGATTATAGCCATAATCGTCTTTGGGTCCAACGTAGATGAAGCCTAGCGTAATGATTTTTTCGGTGGGAGTAGGGCTAGAGGACAATTGCGGCGTAGCGGTGCAGCCTGTCCAAAAACGAGAGGAGGAGGCAAAAGCGCCCGTTGCTAGTAAGCCTCGAATTAGAGCGCGACGGCTGATGGACGAGTGGGAATGATTAGACATCGTGAGTTTCCCTCAGATTGTGCAATGGGTTGCCTTGCTATCTGCACTGAATATCCCGTCAGTCCTAGCAAGTTGTTTCGGGTTTAGTGTGCCCATCTTCTGGATGAAGTGTACATGACCGCGATCGCTGAGCAATCACATCGTGGCTAATAAGCACTGCCGTCTTTATGAGTAAAACTCCAGCGGGTAGACTGAGTGGCTGCCAAGTCATCATCTGGGTAAAACACCGCGTCGCCTGCAACGCGATCGCCCACTTCTAAATACACCGCATTTGCTTGCGATCGATTCACCAACTGGTGCCCGTCTGCTTTTCCCGCCGGAAACCCTGCCGCCATCCCTGCTTGCAACACCTGCTCTCCAGCATTCGTGATCAAGGTCAATTCCCCCGCCAGCACATAGACAAACTCATCCTGGCGAGTATGCCAATGCCGAATTGAGGAAGCGGCTCCGGGTGCCAAATGAACCCGATTCACCCCAAAGTTTTTTAGCCCTGCTGCGTCTCCCAAAGCATGCTTGCTGCGTCCAGTCACCTTTGCTTTTAGCGGCTCAGGATAATTCGATCCTGTTCTGGGTAAAACAGTTTCAGGATTCAAGGCTGGTAAAAACAATTCTTCAGACGACATCGCTTGGTTGCTCCACAATCCATTGGGCAGCATCGGCAAGATCTTTAGCAATATAGTCGGGTTGAGTTTCGTGTTGGTAATCGCCGCTCAGCACTTGTTCCCCAAACCCGGTTTGCACCAAAATTCCGATACAGCCTGCATTATGCGCCATGTCAATATCAGTGGCTTTGTCGCCCACCATAAAGCTTTGGGAAATATCTAGGTCGTGTTCCCAGGCGGCAGCAACGAACATGCCTGTGTTAGGTTTGCGCCAAGTGCTGTAGCGGGTGTATTGGGGATCGGTGCCGCCTTCGGGATGGCTGAGGTAGGGGCAATAGTAAAGGGCATCCAATCGCGCACCTGCTTCTTGTTTCAAAAGGCGGCAGAGGCGATCGTGGAGGGCATCCACATGACTGGCGGGATAGTAGCCACGGGCGGGACCGGATTGGTTGGAAACGAGGCAGCAAAACAGTCTGCGATCGTTGAGTTGGCGCACTGCCTGGGCAACACCTGGTATCAAATGCAAATCTTCTACATTGCGGATGTAGCCTGCTTCAATGTTGAGAACTCCATCGCGATCGAGAAATACGGCGGCTCTACTCATAGGATATTTAGGATGATCATCGGCATCGCTATTTTCGGCGATCGCAGCCCCTTTGTGCCTGATGAATCAAATTATGGGCGACGACGGGGCGATCGCTGGCAGCCGCATCCATTAAAGATATAGCGACCTCCGCCCTAAAGGTATTAGTTCGTGTATACTTCTTGGGTAATGTTATAAACTTGTTGTTTTGCCCTAAATAGATAAGCCGAACTCATAGCGATTA
>QBMH01000037.1:0-13885 GCA_003249025.1 Leptolyngbya sp.
ATGGGACAATACCTACCTCCTCACACTCTTGGCTCAATAAGATGCGATTGCCCTGACAGGTATTGATTGCAGCTTGACAAGCTAAGTCACCAGGGATAGCTAACTCCCCTACATTTAATGAAGCAATCTTTGGGTCACTAACTGTCCTAAAACAACTGCAAGAAAACCCAGTAGCGCACTTCCCAACCCATAAAACAATGTGAATCCCAGATTTCCACTTTGGAAAAGCATGATCGCGTCTAAAGCATAAGTAGAAAAAGTGGTGTATGAACCTAAGAAACCCACCGCAATTAATAAACGGACATCAGGAGAAGGGAGGGATCGCTCTAAGGTAAATGTGACAAATGCCCCCATCAAGAATGCGCCCGTAAGATTGATGAAAAAGGTGCCAAAAGGAAAGTAAGTGCCAAACCAGCGACCAAAATATAGTGAAATATAATATCGACAGAGCGCACCTGGAATCGCTCCCAAACTAACGGCGATCGGTGCGCGAATGGTGGGATCTGCGGTTGTGAATAAGACTAGAATTTTTTGCGTAATAGCAGTCAAAAAATGGTGTATTTGTACAAACATTTGATTTGATCAATCAGCGTATTCACATAAAAAACGGACTAACCTATAAGGCTAGCCCGCTAGTTTGGGAACGCGTGGAGAGACTAGTTTTGCAGTACTAGCTTGACGTTTGCATTTTGCAAGCCAGGACGCTTAACCTCTGCCAGAGTCTTATTGACAGCGTATTTCTGGTTGATTGAATTGATCAACTCGGTTTGGTTGTGGCGCTTAGCCACACCCCAGAGATCAGCAATCAGGTCAAAAGAACCATCGGCATTGCGAGACCAGCCTAGATCATATTCACCTTCCAAGATGGCCACGATGTCAGAACGAACGCGCTGACCATTGTAGCCACGAACATCAGCTTCAGTTTTAACGCTGATGCCTAGGTCACGTAAAGAAGCTTTCAAAATTTCAGCATCAGTGATCTTAGTACGCAGAGTGCTAAAGTGAGACATTTGGGATTTTCTCCTGATAGTGAGTTAAGAACAACGTTTGGTTCGTGAATGCTATTAACCCTAGGGTTAGTAGCAGGTGTGTTAACTGACTGTGCTAGCGAAATTATCGCCAGCCTTTCGACCTGTTGGGAGCAGGAAGAAAGCTTAGAACTCTAATCGCTGATACTCAGCGACAGAGGCTGCAGCAGGTCTAGCTCGTTGACGTGCCCAATCGCGCAGAGCCGTCACTTGTTCGCTCATTGTCTTAGACAAAGGCTGAGTCGCCTTGACCGCTGCAATAATATCCAGTTGGGTAAACTCTCTCTCTTGAGCAAAGGCATCGTACATCGCTGCCACTAACGCTTGCTCAATTTCTGCTCCAGAGAAACCATCGCTTACATTTGCCAACTGATCCAAATCAAATCGGGAAAGATCACGCTTACGCTTGGAAAGGTGAATCCCAAAGATATCTTTGCGTTCTTCCGCATTGGGCAAATCCACAAAGAACAACTCATCAAAACGCCCTTTCCGCAAGAACTCTCCAGGCAAGCGCTCTACTCTATTTGCCGTTGCCATCACGAAAACAGGAGAATTTTTTTCTTGCATCCAGGTTAAGAACGATCCAAAAATGCGACTGGAGGTTCCACCGTCTGAGTCGGCAGACCCAGACGTTCCAGCAAAAGCTTTATCTAACTCATCGATAAACAAGATCGCGGGTGAAATTGACTCGGCAGTTTTTAGAGCATTTCTCAAGTTTGCTTCCGATCGCCCAACCATTGAGCCATCATACACTCGACCCATGTCTAACCGAATCAATGGCAAGCCCCAAAGCCGAGAAGTGGTTTTGGCAATCAAGGATTTGCCACATCCCGGCACTCCAAGAATTAACATTCCTTTCGGTTGAGGCAGTCCATACTCTCTAGCACGCTCTGTGAATGCGTTAGAACGCTGAGTCAACCAGCGCTTTAGCTCTTCTAAACCGCCAACTGATTCAATAGTTTCGTCTTCTTCAATGTATTCAAGAATGCCGTTACGGCGAATGAGTTGCTTCTTTTCGGAAAGAACGATATCAACCTCTTCCTCGGTCAACCGTCCGGTAGTAACTTGAGCTTTCCGATAGACTTTTTCTGCTTCGTCGCGAGTAAGACCCAAAGCGGCTTTCAGAAGCTTTTCCCGCGTTTCAGTAGTGATTCGGCGATTCCGAGTAAGCTCCAGTTGCTGCGAAAGCACTTGATTTAACTCTGCCATGTCAGGCATCGCGAAATCCAAAACTGCTACTTCCTTCTCAAGTTCAATGGGAATTTGTTGAACTGGAGACATCAAAAGAATAGTTCTTTGAGAGCCGCGAAAGCTAGCGATCGCATCTCTAAGCCAGCGAGTCACTGCTGGAGAATCTACAAAGGGGTGAAGATCCTTGAAAACAAAGATTGCGGGATCGCGCTGCCGAGTTGCCCATTCAATAGCGGCTTCAGGAGAAACCGTGTTGTGTTGAGTGACATTTCTGGGCTGCCCATACTCAACGATTCCGTGGGTCACAGTCCAGAGAAATACTCGACGCTGAGGTTTTCCAGCTTGAGCAATCTCTGCAATTGCCTGCTCGGCTCGTTCTTCTTCAGAAGTAACCAAGTAGATCAAAGGATATTGAGCCTGTATTAGGATGCTGAGTTCTTCCTGCATATCATCAACCCAATTAGAGACAACTCAGACTGAAAAACTATCCAAACCGCTACCTAGAGGTCACGGCACCATTCCGAAACAAAAACTCACTTGGCTAATAAGGGAACTAATTCCTCTTCGCCCTGAGAGCTTGCATTTGTGACCTGCAAACTATCTTGAGGAAGATTAACCTGTGGCATTGGCACCACTTGAGTGGTGTTGAGTGAAACCATCGCACCATCTCGCAAAACTAGATGACTGGAACACTCTGGACAACCATAAACTCGATGAGCTTGACCATAAAGACTGTCGTGGTTTTCAACAACTTCTGGATTCAGTAAGTAAAACGCGATCGCCCTTTGGGCAAGATCAGTCATCGTTTCTACATCAACTGCTGCCTTTACCTTCAACTGCCTGTGTAGGTCTGGAGGTAAATACAACGTAACTTTTTGCTTATCCTCTTTCAGCTTGTCCTGCATATCACTCTCAGTCTTAGTAACCCGGGTATGAATGAAAGCATATCGACCCTAGCCGCTACTGTCAAGACAGAAAGACGGCATGACGGCAATTTTGTTACTTTTGTTTACAAATTCCATTGTTTATTACCGCAGTATTCGCCAAATCGCGGACTTAAAAAGAGGAAAGGAGAGGCATTGCAGGCTGTTATGGGTTTTATTCGTTCTACTGGGTTTGTTCCTCAGTGAGGGATTTCGGGTGGAAGGGGTTCCTGGCTAGGCGATATCTGGCGGTACAGTATTGGAAGGAGACGCTTGCTGCATTAGCTGAGTCTGAATCAAAGTCTGCAAGTCCTCTCTTTTAACTTCGGTGCCTACCATCGTATTACCAGGAACTTCAAAGAAGACCACACTATCAACCGTTTCCATTGCCACAATCTGAAACAGGATATGAATCACTGGAATAGGCAACGCGATCATCTGGGGATCTTTCATCGGATAGGGTCCAGAGGACACGTCCTTTAAGTTTGGAAATGCGTAAATAATTTGTTTCTGCAAGCCACTTTGAGTTTCATGATTTAGCAACGTAACCGCCCAATTTTGATCCAGGGTTTGGGCAATGTAATACTCTGGATGCCGCAGTTGGAATGCTAATTGCTTTAGGACAGGCGCGATCGCCTCAATTAAAGCAGGAGTAACTCCATCCTGCGGCGCATCATCAATCAGTTCTTGAAGTTGTACATCTAAATCTAGATTCATTTAAGTCATCCATCATGCGTAAACTAAATCTCACAAAAATCCTGACCACTCTGTGGATCAGAGAAAGTTGTGAGAGAGCAAATCTAGCCCAATTCTCTCAACAATTCATTATCGTTTGCTTGTTTTTAACAGGCTTATCGAAATTCACCCTAGACGCTGACTGGTGATTGTTGCCAAAATTGATCAAGATATTCAGATGTTTGTTATTGTTAAGCGTTGGAACCCATAGTGCGAGAAATCTGCCAAAGCGTGGAGTCAATCTTTCAACTGCTGCTGAATGAATTTAAAGTATCAACCAACGCTTCTGAGCAACACTGCTGGGATGTGGCAGACCGCTTATTGAAAGAAGTTACCCGAATTTGTACCGAAAGTAAACGCATACAAGCTTCTGGAGATCCTGAATCTTGGGCACTGACCTTAGCAAAGCATCGGCTTCAACAATGCTTGCACTATTCCAAGTTAGGGTCTCGCAGAGGACGAGTTGAGCTTCATAGTACCTTGAGTGCAGTGGTATATCGTTACATTACACCTCCTCAAACTCAGTCCAGCTATCAAGCCCGTCTGCCGCTGATCGAAGATTTCCTGCAAGGTTTTTATATAGAAGCATTGAATGCCTTTCGCCGCGAAGCTCAGCTACTCCCAACCTATACTCCCAACGCACCTCTCCAATTAGCCGAGTATATGGCTTTTACCGAACGGTATGCTAAACGCCGGATTCCCCTTCCTGGCAATCGGAGTCAACAGCTTATTATTCTTCGGGCGCAAACTTTCTCGCAGCAACAGCCCTTTGAAACACCAGTCGATATTGAGCAAGCGTCTGAGGGTATGTCTGGTGAGGCAGATGGTGCTTGGAACGCCGCCTCTATGCAACAGGTTCGGGAGCAGATGGTTGCCCAAGAACCAGAACCTGTTGAAGATGGACTCCGCCATACCGTGATTGCTGAACTCATTAGTTATTTAGATGAGCGTAAGCAAAATGATTGCGCTGACTATTTTGTCTTGCGGCTTCAAGATCTTCCGACCAGTGAAATCGAAAATATCCTAAGGCTGACACCGCGCCAGCGAGATTATTTACAGCAGCGATTCAAATATCATCTAATCCGCTTTGCGCTTTCTCATCGCTGGGAACTGGTACACCAATGGTTAGAAGCAGATCTCGATCGCAACTTAGGCTTGACTCCTCAACAATGGCAGTCCTTTCAAGCTCAACTGGATGAAACACAAAAAACCCTATTAAATTTAAAGCAGCAAAAGCGAACCGATGCTGCGATCGCTCAAGCACTGGGTTTCACCCCAACCCAAATTCAAAAACAATGGTTCAAACTATTAGAGCAAGCTTGGGAAATTCGGAATGATTTTTGGGAGATGCAAAACCGCTGAATGTCCGGAGAGCGCCTTTCAATCCATGTATAGGAATTTGTACTATGAATCGTGACCCAGAAAAAATTCAGAGGCGTATACTAATGCTGTTGCAGGATCTTCTCCCCACAGCGACTTTAGTAGATGCTGAGGCAGCAAATCAGGCACTAGGGTGCGAGGCAACCGGAACACCATCTCTGAATCAGCCAAATCTACTTATGCCCCAAGATAATCCCTCCCCTGGATCTGGTTATACCGATTCAAAACGCTCTCCTCAAAGAGAGCCACTATTTGAACTTGGAGATGTACCTGCTGTGCAAGACCGTTTTCATGCTTTGTTAAAACACCGACTGCAAAGTGAAATTCAAAAAAATCCTCCCCTTTTTCCCTGGGAATCTGCTGTCCAAGACTATGAAGCCGACCCAGCCTACGGTTCAGCAAAAGCTGATTTCGGCTCACAAGATGCTGCCAGTGTCGAAGCCAAGGCTACCTCCAACATCTGGAATCGCCAGTTACGTACGCTCAATTTGCCCGTACAAGTTCCAGGGTTAGTATTAGGTCGTCTCCTAAAACAGTGCCAACAAGTGGTGCAATCGTCTCTCCGTGAAGGGGTGCAATTGGTTCAGGCTGTAGAAGACCTATTTCCCGGTGAAGGGCAAGCACTCAATTATTTAGCAGGATTAGTGGTCGCCTCGCCAGCCAGATCAGGAGTAGCCACTCCCACTGCTACGGCAGGAGCCAACTTTCCTCAAAGCTATGAAGCAGCGGCTCCAGCCCAGCAAATGGTGCTGTCGCTATTGGCAGCGCGAGAAATGATTGTGACCCTAACCTTGGCGGTGTCTGCTAGCCAGCCAACCGTTGCGCGTCAATGGGAAACGGAGCAAGGAACTTTACAGTTAAGAGCAACTTATAATCCCGATCCTACGGATTTAAGTATAGTCGTTCGGGCAGAATTGCCGACAGGTGGTCGTTTAGCCATGAATGGGGCAGGGTTTCAGTCTGTGGCTGAGCGCCGCTCCCCTGGCTCGGTAGGTGTGGAACTTTGTGACCCAGAGGTGGGGCAGGTTTACATGCTAGAAACGGTTTTGGATGGCGATGAAACACCCCTTGTTTTCGTGGTGCGAATTGTTGAAGGATAAGAGTTTGGGGCAAAGTCTGACCCCTATTGAGTAAAGCTGCTTATTAGCCATTGGGTAGGATAGGGAATATGTCTTGATACTCTAAAGCTGTTTCTCTATGTCCAATGGTTTTTGGATGAGCCGGATGCGATCGCTCCCTACTGTAGGTGCGCTCTTGCACCGTCTCCAAACGCAGCCCTTACCGACGACGGAAGAGTCAATTTCGCTGCGGATCTTGAGTCAGGCAATGGTAGTTGCTGGAATCATTGCCACTGATATTGCGGCAGACACTCAAACCAGCCTCTGGGCGATTCCGCTCAGTATTGCAGGCGCTTATTGGAGTTGGCTGCATCGGCGGAAGGCAAATGTGGCAATCAAGTTTTGTATCGCGATCGGCATGTTGGGTGCGCTGGCATTGTTTTTTGTGGCATTGCGACAGCAGTTAAATGATACTCGTCTGATCCTGGCTGAGCTATTGATCCAGCTTCAGGTGCTGCACAGCTTTCATATGCCCCGCCGCCAAGATTTGGGCTATTCCATGGTGATTGGGCTGATTTTGATTGGGGTAGCGAGTACGCTCAGTCAAACGATGCTGTTTGGCGCGATTTTGCTAGTGTTCTTAGCGATCGCCCTGCCTGTTTTAGTCCTCGATTATCGCTCTCGGCTTAACCTGACAGCCAGTAAAATACGGCGATCGCCCTTCAAGCTGCCAGGGCTTTCTATCCGCCGTTTAGGGTTGTTTCTAGGCGCAATTTTAGCGTTAGGGCTAACCATTTTTATGTTCATGCCGCGTCTGCCGGGATATCAGCTTCGCACCTTTCCCGTGAGTGCGCCTTTAACCCAGCAATTTGAGGATAACCAGCAAGTTATTAATCCAGGGTACATACGTAACGGCAAACTGACAGGGGGCAACAGTCCTCAATCCGGCAAAGGATCAGGTCCAGGCGAAGTGGATGAAACCTTTTACTATGGGTTTAATACGCGCATGAATCAAAATCTCCGGGGTGAGATGAAGCCGCAGATTGTCATGCGGGTGCGATCGCAAGCAGAAGGCTTCTGGCGTGTATTGGCATTTGATCAATATTTGGGACAAGGCTGGGAAGTATCCCGAAATAGCGAGACAAAAACACTTGCCCGACCAAGCTGGTCTTATCAGTTCTTTTTGCCGCGCCCGATCACTATCAATAAAGTGCGGGAAGTCATTCAGACTTACACGGTTGTTTCAGAAGTGCCAAACCTAATCCCGGCGTTGACTCAACCCAAGGAGCTTTTCTTTCCAACCACTCAAATCGCGATCGATGCGGAAGGAGGGATACGCTCTCCGCTCATCCTGCCGGAGGGATTAACCTATACCGTAATTTCGGAGGTGCCCTATCGCGATCGCACACGCTTAGGAAAAGCCCCTACAAAATATCACCGAGTAATTCAAGACCATTACTTGACGGTGCCCAGCCGCATCCGAGATAAAGTGCGGAACCAAACAGAAGCGCTGTTAGCCACCGCTCCAAATCCGCTTGCTAATCCTTATGAAAAGGCTCTGTTCTTGGCGCAAACCCTAAAAATACGCTACTCAGTTCAGCCAGAGCTACCTTACCTCAATCCCAAAGAAGATTTGGTAGAAGCTTTTTTGTTTAAATATAAGGGCGGCTATCCTGATCATTTTTCCACTGCGCTCACGATCATGCTGCGTTCCATTGGCATTCCTGCTCGATTGGTGGCAGGCTACGGGGCTGGCGAATTTAATTCATTTACCGGATTGTACGAAGTCCGTAATACGGATGCTTACGCCATGACTGAGGTGTATTTTCCTAAATACGGCTGGTTTACTTTTGATCCAATTCCTGGACATGAACTCGTTCCCCCATCGATTGAGGAGGATCAAACCTTTACGGCGCTGCAACAGTTTTGGAAATGGGTGGCTGGGTGGTTGCCTTCTCCAGTAAGCAATTTTTTAGGTGGAGTATTCAGCGCCATTGCTGCTAGCTTGATAGGCGCGATCGCGTGGCTGGTTGGGCAATTTAATCAAGGGTGGATCGGGATATTTACCCTTTTGCTTTTAAGCGTGGCGGGTGGATTCGCCAGTTGGCTGCTATGGCAGAGTTGGAAACGCTGGCAATATCGCCGATTTTTAATCAAACTAACTCCCATAGAACGCCTCTATCAAGAAATGTTAGATTGGCTCAAAATTCAGCAGGTGGTGAAGCGCAGGGCACAAACTCCATTTGAATTTATGCAGGCTACAGTCCAGTCGCAATCGGCTCATCATGCAGCAACGATTGAAGCGATTTCTCAAGCCTATGTGCGCTGGCGATATGGAGGACAACTTCCGCCTAACTTGCCAGAACTGCGCGATCAGCTAAAGCATCTGAAAAAGCGTTCGTCTAATTAACTTACTGCCCGTTAAAAGCCCCTGAGAGTTTAATTCTCAGGGGCTTGAAGCAATTAGAGCAGCAAAGCCTACCAGCCTTGTTGCGATTGACTGATGACATAATTTGCAATATCGTCAATCTGCTCATCGTTTAGCCGACTTCTAAAAGAGGGCATTGCATTTTTGCCATTCGTGACTTGGGTTCTAATCGCATCCAAAGAAGCCATCCCGTATTTTTCCAACGCTTCCGTTTTCAACGTTTTACTTGAGATGATGACGTTATTTCCGCCCATATGACAAGCTGAACAGTTAGCGTTAAACAGCTTTGCGCCATTAGCAAGATTTACTGCCGATGCAGGAGAGATTATGACAATGGAAAACCAAATTGTCAGATAAATACTCAGTAACCATGTCTTCACAGGGGGGTTCTCTACCAGATAAAAGGACTGACAATTGAAGACGAGTAACCAACGCTATCTCACAAACAAATAGCAATGCGATCGTCGATAGAAGAAGAACACCCCTGTTAGAAGAGGCAGGCAAAAATGCAGATCAAATCAGAGATAATGCTAGGCTAGCCACCTACAACTACCTTTCCAGCCATTCCAGCACCCCGATGAGGTTCGCAATAGTAGCTATATTCACCCGGTAGAGCGTCTGTAGGAATGGTGATTTCAAAGCTGGTGCCAGGGGACATTTCTAGCTTTTTATGAGATAAAGCAGTGGCAACCGCCTTATCGCCGCCAGGAATGGTAGAGCTATCAAAGACAACGTTGTGAGGGGGCACCTTATTGATCACCCATTTCACAGTGTCGCCCGGTTTCACAGCGATTTTTGCAGGCACAAATGACAACATGCCATTGTCAGCACCCATTTTAACGGTAAAAGTTTCAGCAGCAGCGGGAGCCACAGATACACAGAGGCTTCCTACGGTCAGCAGGAAAGCAGCACAGAGTAAACAAAGGCTTTTTGCAAATGAAGTGATAGATTTCATAGTGTATTCAACAATCTACAGCGTACGTACAAACTAAATTCTAAAACAACTGGGAAAGTAAAGGGGAATTAACAGGTAATGAATTCCCGATTAATCTTGGAAGGTTTCCGTACCCCAACCAGGCGCATTTTGAGCCGCTCGTAAAATAAATCCTGCAAGATTTTCAACCCTTGGGGTTGGCAACCAAGATTCGGAGACTTGGCGACAGACTAATGTTTCTTCTGTGCCATCGTAGGTCATTGGCTGGCGGAGGTAAGTAACCAGTGCGTTGATGTTATCGCGTTTGGGGGTTGCACCTTGTAAGGCGGTGAGGGAGAGCGGCACCGTCGGATCGGGTAGAGTATTTCCTCCCACATGACAATTCAAACAATTTTTTCCAAACAGAGCTTTTCCATCAGACAAATCTTCGGCAGAAAAGAGACGAGTATTTTCTGCTGTATCTGCCTTTAGAGAAATCGGTTCAGCAACTTTGAGGAAGCGAGTAACGTAGGGGTCAACTGCTGCATAGGCAGGTAAGCTGACTGTGACCATTGGCAAGCCTAGTGAAAAGATACACAGTAGCAGCCAGAGCCAAAACTTTTTATGCAGCATGAGAACCCCTATTAGGAAAGTCGTGATTTAGTAGTAGATTTTGCCGCCGCCCCATTTGTCTCCAACCACTTTAGGTTGAAGCAAGACGTGACCCGCGATCGCGACCAAATCATCCTGACTTAAATTCCGCATTGTTGGGAAATTGTCCTTACTTTTCAAACTAGGATGAATTTCGGCGATAGATTCCACTCCATCATAGCTAGTAGGGTCTTTTATATAATCCACTAATGCATCAATGTTATTGCGGGGAGGGGTCGCCAATGACAGTGCTTCTGGATCAAGTCCAACGTTGGGATCAGTCTTCGTGACTCCGCCTGCATGACATTGAGCACACGCATATTGAAATAAACGCTTTCCTTCTTTGACTTGTTTCAGGTTGAGAGTGACAGTATCGCCATTTCCATTAAGTGGAATTGTACGAATGGCTGCATCCAGTTCAGCAGCGGTCGCATTACCAACAAAGACCTGAAAGGCAAAGAGTACAGTGGCTACGGTGAGCCAAATGTATCTTTTAAGCATGGTTCTCCTTAGGGTGGCTTAGGTGTACGAGTTTCAATGACTATCCGTGAAACTTAATAAGAAGTGCTTGACAATCACAACAACTATGTTTTGCAGCAACTTTTCAAGCAAATCCCAACGCTAGGGAGGCTCACAAAAACAAGACCAAAAAAGTTTGGGGATTTTTATAGAAAGCTTCTTACTAAATACTAAAGAAAAAGCGATCGCCAAGAGGCTAACTTTTCCTACCAGATGGGTCATTAAATCATTTGCGAAACCTGCGGAATAGTTTTTTATTCAAACAGATTAAGTTGTTTTGATATAACCATCATCCCACTGAGTGATCCCTTTCCCAAGGGCTGAAACAGATATTCAGGAATAGGGTTCCCTAGTCAGGCACCGTCATGCTGAGAGGTCGAGTCTCTGTCAAATGAATGGGTAGGGGAGTGGAAGCACCCGGTTGATGCAATCGAATCAACCGAGCCAGCGTTATTTTCAGTTGAGTCCGAAGCACAATCGCATCTACAAACCCGTGGTGGAGTAAGTATTCCGCTGTTTGGAAATCTTCAGGCAGCTTTTCGCGTAGGGTTTGTTCAACGACTCTCCGTCCGGCAAAGCCAATCGTTGCTTTAGGTTCTGCCAAAATAATGTCGCCCAACATGGCAAAGCTAGCCGTGACACCGCCGGTAGTAGGGTGAGTTAGCACTGGAATATACAGCAATCGGGCAACCTGTAGGCGGTGTAGGGCACCGGAAATTTTTGCCATTTGCATCAGGCTTAGCATTCCTTCTTGCATTCTGGCTCCACCGGAAGCACACACAATGATCGTAGGCAGGCGCTCACGGGTCGCCCGTTCAATCAGACGAGTTAGCTTTTCGCCCACCACTGACCCCATGCTGCCGCCCATAAACCGAAAATCCATCACCCCCAAAGCAACGGGCAAGCCGTCGAGCCGACCAATTCCAGTTTGAACGGCATCATTTAGCTTGGTTTTTTCTTGCATATCGCGTAGGCGATCGCTGTAGGGTTTGCGATCGCGAAATTTTAGAGGATCTGTGGCAACCAATCCAGTATCGATCGGCATCCAAGTATTGGCATCAATCAGTTGGCGAATACGCTCATCGCTAAAAACGCGATTGTGATGTCCACAATCTGGACACACCATCTGATTTGCCTGCAAATCCTTGGTATAGGTGAGGACACTACAAGCTTCACACTTTGACCAAAGCCCATCTGCAATTTCTCGTTCTTGGCGCTCTTTACTAATGGGACCGATAGAACCGGATTTTTGTCGATTTGCGAACCAATCAAATAAAGACATGAATCTAGGTATTCCTCACGAACGGCGATTTGGCTGCAATTGTGGCACTTGCCCAATTGGGTCAGTATGAGCCTACTCACTGTTTATTTCTTAAGACTTATGCCTCAAGAGAGCACACTCGATAATTTAGTTGAGGACTGATTATACCAATTCGCTTCCCCCTCTCTAATGCGTTATTCAAAGAAGTCTCATTTTCTTAAATAGCTTGAAAAGAAACCCTTTAAAGACGAGCAGATCGTTTAGTTTGCTTAAAGTTTGGGAACTCTAGCGAGTACTTGAGGCAAGGCAAGCATCTTTAGGCACATCTACTACTGAGTTTTGGACAATGGAATATACTACCGCCTTACGCAGTCTTCTAGCGGGTTCTCTCAGCCTGCCAGAAGAAAAGATTGCTGATTTGGTTGGCTCATCTACCTATCATGGGATTTCAGATGACGCTTTAAAGGATGAGGATAATGCTGGCTGGGTAATGGAACTGGATCAGCCGATTCGCGCTCAGTGGGTTGAACGAATTCGCTGGATTCGGTTAATTGATCGGCTGGCTGAGAATGAACTTTTGTGCAAAAAACAGTCTATTTTTCAAAGTTTTTTAGTGGGTTGGCAGCGTTTAGTTTCCACTGGAAATGTTGAAACGGGATGTGCCTACTATGAGTTATTGACCAAGATGCAATTATGCTGGTTTGATCAAACGGATCAACCCTCAATGCAATTGTCTTTAACTGCGTGGAAACGATATGTGCGTGCGATCGCGCAGTATCACACTGCTGATCTAGTCATTCACACCCTCGCAGAGTATGAGCAAATGCTGACAAACCTTGGAGGATCATTTTTCCAGGTTTTACCATTTCTCTCTGAAACTCATCATCAAGCTGCCAGCTATTTTGGCATGATGGATCAGTTTTATAATCACTTGCGCGACCTGCGCGAAGATACAGACCAGGGAATCTGCAACCTGCCAAACGAACTTTTAAGTGGGTTTGGGGTAAGCCGCGATGAAATTTTGCAGCAGCAAGCAATGAAAAACCCTGGCTATCATAAAATGATGCAGTTTTGGCTAGAAGAGTATTTACCCAAACTGCGCCGTAAAGCGTATCAACTAATCACTGTTGAGGATTTGCATCCTTCATGGCAAATTCTTTGTCATTGGTCAAGCTATCGCTATCGACGGATTGATCGCGTCTTCCGCAATTGTCAATTTGATTACACTCAGTTTTCTCAGGTTTACTGGCGGCAAGTTCGCGCAGATTTACCCATGATGTTGAACCAAGTTCGCCACCATCTAGAACCCGTCTTGCCGCTTAAGTTTTTCCCGCAAGGGATTCCAGCCTCATCTACTCATAGCCAACTGAATAGCCAATTTATGCGGCTGGAGCAAGCTGTTTATGCAGCCTGACTTAAGGTATCGCTATTTCTGTCTGGGATGTGACCTTAGATGAAGTATTTACCTTAGCCGACGAGATCGGAGAACTTGTTGTTGCCAGCCTGTGAAGGTTTGAGGGCTAATCTCTTGATGCTCAACGGCGATCGCCTTGAGTTGCTCCAACAGTTCGATCGTTAGCGGCACTCCAAGCTGCAAGTGTTCTAACGTTTCTCGTTGGGCAAAAACAGTATCGGGGGTTCCTTCCAAAACCAAATGCCCTTGATCCATGACAAACACCCAATCTGCCCAACGGTAGACAAAATCGAGATCATGGCTAGCCAAAAGAATCGTCGTACCTGCCGCATGAATTTGCTGGAGTTGGGCAAGCAGGTCGCGGGTATGGCGGGGGTCGAGGTA
>QBMH01000037.1:13895-26836 GCA_003249025.1 Leptolyngbya sp.
GGTAGGCGGTGGGTTCGTCCAGCAGCAGCAGCTTGGGGTTCAGCACCATGACATCGGCAATGGAGAGACGTTTTTTTTGCCCTAAACTCAGGTGATGAATCGGCTGATGCGCTAGATCAGTTAGATCAAAATCGGCAATCGCCTGCTGCACTCGTTGGTTAATTTCGGCGGCGGGTAGCTCCAAATTGTGCAGCCCATAGGAAATATCTTCTTCTACGGTAGAAGCGACGACTTGATGATCTGGATTTTGAAACACTAGCCCCAAGTGTTGCCGGAGTTGGGAGAGCCAGGGGCGATCGTATCGCAACGGTTGCCCTTGCCAGTAGACCTTGCCGCTCTGGGGTTGATACAATCCTGCTGCCATTAAAAAGAAAGTCGTTTTGCCACAGCCATTTTGCCCAATCAGCGCACAGCGTTTTTGTTGAGGCACTTTCAGGGTCAGTGTTTCCAATGCCGATCGCGGGCTGCAAGGATACCGGAACGAAACATTTTCAAATTCAAGCATCCACTCAGACATCGGCACACCTACGCAGTTCAACTTCCTGATCGACCGAAATTCACCAGGCTGAGGGCAACTAAAACTGAACAGCCAAACAACGCTTCCAAGGTGTATCGTCGCGACGATTGATAAGAGCGAGAATGGGACACGCGCAGATCGACCGTAAAGCCCCGCGCCGCTAAACTCAGGGAGACTTGACGATAACTTTCTAGGGTGCGTTGCAGCAATTGCCCGATTAAAATGCCCAAGCTTTGCATTCCTCGCTTCCAAGTGCGGTAGCCGCTACGGGCATTTTGGGCAATCCAGAGTTCATCGGCGATCGCCAGCAAGCTAAAAATAAAGCGATACATCAGCATCAGCAGTTCGGTCAGTAATGGGGGGCAGCGCAATTGTCGCAAAATTTGCAAAATTTCCGTAAATGGAATCGTCAACAAAATGAAATATAGACAGCTTGTGGAGGCTAGGGCACGGGCAAGCAGCAAGCTGAATTGATGTAGCCCAGTTTGGCTGATATACAGATAAAAGCTGCCCACCGGGATGCCCCAGCCTCGCCAAATATCCCATTGCATGGCTTCTTGGTGATTTAGCCCGATTCCGTTAATCACAAAGGCAGGCAGACTGGTCAGCCAAAACCCCAGGGGCAAAGAGAGCAGGCGTAGATAAAGCATTCCTGGAATGCCTGCGTAGCCTACTATCCACAGGGCTAACCATAAACTGATTAGCACCTGCACTATCACAGGCGCAATCAAGGAGCCAATCAATAGCGCGATCGCAAACCCAAACTTATGCATCGGCGGCAACCCGCGCAGACGATTCGTATAGGCAAGACTATCGATGATATGGCTCATAGATATAGCTCATAGATATAGCTCATAGATATAGCTCATAGATATAGCTCATAGATATAGCTCACAGGACTCAACCATCTTTTGCCGACAATTGCCACAGTTGCATCTGATAGCACAAATGTCGCTGAAAAATTTCGCCTGCTTGCAGCCCTTCCTCCACAGGTTTTTCTAGCCAGCGCTTATATGCCCACTGCAACAATTTATAAATGGGCGGAACCGCAATTTGCACCACAGCCGCAATATATTTCACCGTACTGATGCCAAATCGGCGAAACGCATCGATGCCAATCTCAATCGTGGGGGCAGCTTGGGTAGAAATATCTTCCATTTTTACTAAAGTAAACCCATTCTGAAGCAGGGCTTGGTGCAAATCTTCTACCACATGGCAATTGGAGAAAATGCCTTCGGTGTAAGTCGCATCGGAGCGGAGCATGTCAGCAAGCAGCAAATATCCACCCGGTTTCAAGCCACGCGCTGCTCCTTGAGCAATGTCTTGAGCGCTCATGTACTGGCTACTTTCGCTCATCAACACGAGATCAAACGGGTGGGTGGTTTTGAAATCTTCAAATCGGGTCAGGTGAAACAGTGCCCTGCCGGATGTGGCAGCCAAAAACCGCTCTTGCTGAAAAGTGTCGGGGGCGAGTCCTTCAACGGTGAAGCCGCGATCGAGCAGATAGGTGGCGTTTCCTCCAGTCCCACAGCCCACATCGAGGATTGAGTGGGTGCCTTCAGGAATCAACGCCATCAATTTTTGAGTGTAGGCGGATTGGGCCGTGCAGAGTTTGGCAATGGTCAGGTCTTCAGGGGATTCTGGCGGGGTTTCCCAATAGCCATAGTGCAAATAGGGGGAATCGGTGAGGCTGAGATAATAGTTCAGCGCGGCGTTTTGGTAGCGGGTTGGTTTAGAAATACGAATAGCGGGTTGTGGCATTACGACAATACACTCATAGTTCCTGAGATGACATTAAACAGGGTTGAAATTCTTCCCAGCGATCGCGCACTTGTTGGTAGCAGGCTTGGGGGGCGATCGCCATATTGTGTAACAGGCTTGCCTCCATGCGACCGTTTGCGATTAACAGAATCATAGCGTCTCGGTTTGGGTCATAATCATTTGCCTGTTTTTGCAAGGCAGGGATCTCGGTTGGCTGACATGCGGAGAGCGTTCCGGTCATGCTTGCCAAGGATAAAGCCGTGGATAGCTGAGCGGCGGGGATAAACTGAGCCGTAAATGGACTGAGAGTCAGCGGGGTGGCGCTAGTCGCGATCGCCGCTGCATCTACAGTACACACCACGAAGCCACGCCCAAACTGGAGAAAGCCGCTCCAGGCAAGATAGCCAATCATCAACAGATTGGTGTGAATATAGCCCGTTTGCCAGTAGCCAAAGTTGCCTTGCCATACGCTATCTTTGAGCCGCATAGGATTTCTCCGGTAACTCTTGGGAACTGACCAGCGGCAAAGGCGGAATCCGTGCCAACACTCGCGTTTTCAAAAGTTCTGGGCGATCGCCATAGGCAAGGGCACCATCAACTTTTGCCTGATATTGACTGGCGCACTCTAGGACGGCGGATGCAGTGGATTCAATCCGGGCTGCATCGGTGGGCAAATTGCCAAACAGGTAGGTGCGTTTGCCTGGGGAGACGAGAGCGATCGCGCAATCTTGCTCACACACGCCCATACATTTCACGGGCTGAATTGAGACTGTTGAGTGTAGTGACGAATTTTGGTGCAGGGTTTGCAATTGGGCAAGCAGGCGATCGCCGTCACTGGGATCATCTTTATGACCACTGTGCTGATTTTTGCCACAGGTCGTGCAAACGAAGATGGCATGGGGATGGTTCATGATGCGATCGGGGACAAAGGTTGAATAGCGGAAAGAATTTGCGCGTGATCGAGCGCCTGACCAATGACGATCAGCCGAGTTTCACGGAGTTCATCGGGCTGCCAGGGACGGTCATAAAAGGTTTCGATGCGATCGCCCACACCCTGCAACACCATCCGCATTGGCTTATTAGCAACATTGACAAACCCTTTAATCCGATAGATTTCCTGTTCGGCGATCAACTGCTTTAGGGTTTGCAGCAAGGCTTGGGGTTCCACCGCTGCGGCAAAAATTACGGGCACTGAGGTAATCGTGTCGTCATGTTCATGCTCTTCTTCCGTATCGTGATGGCTAGGACGAGCATCCAGATTATCTTCCACGGCGGCGTTAAACCCCAGAAGAATATCTGCGCTAATCTGCCCATCTTGACAGGCAATAATTTTCACGCCGGAGCGCAATTCTTGCTGGACGCGGCTTCTCACCTGAGCTTGGGTTTGCAGATCGACGCGATCGCTCTTGGTCAGCAGCACCAAATCAGCGCAGGCAAGCTGATCTTCAAACAGTTCTTCTAAGGGTGTTTCGTGATCTAGATTGGGATCGGCTAGGCGTTGCTCGTTTAATGCCCCCAGATCGGCGGCAAGGGTGCCTGTTGCCACGGCTTCACAATCCACGACGGTGATCACCGCATCCACGGTTGCACCCGTGCGAATTTCTTGCCAGCGAAACGCTTGGATCAATGGCTTGGGCAAGGCTAACCCAGAGGTTTCAATCAAAATACAGTCGATGCGATCGCGTCGCTTCAGTAGTTCTTGCATCGTCGGCAAAAACTCTTCTTGCACGGTGCAGCAGAGGCAGCCATTGGTCAGTTCCACAATGTTGGTCGCGCTCGGCTCGCCCTCTTCATCGCAGACTTGGCACGATCGCAGCAAGTCGCCATCAATGCCGATTTCGCCAAACTCATTCACCAGTACGGCAATGCGGCGACCTTGATTATTTTGCAATTGCTGACGGATCAGCGTCGTTTTGCCACTACCGAGGAATCCGGTAATGACGGTTACTGGAATTTTTGCAGCCATAAGACTCTCTAATAAATTAAGTGTGCAGTGCTGTCGCTAAGGGTCAGTTTTTTTGCGAGCCTGCGATCGCCCTTTATATAAACCCAAAATATATCCAACGATTCCGGCACCAATCCCCGCCTGAGTTGCAAATAAAAACGTTTGAATTTCAGGACCCGAATCTTTAATCACAGGTTCAAACCAGGGTTGGTAGTCTGGGTGAAGCTCCTGAATTGCGGCGGTATTATTGCCATCGGTTGCGCCAAACTTTTTTCCCTGAAGCATGAAGAGAGGTCCTAACGCCAAAATAGTTACCCCCAGCACCATCAGCCAGCTACTCGACAGTTTATTCATGGGTGATGGCTCCTGTGCCAAAGATGTTGAGAGCTTGCAATTCTTGTTGCCCATATTTTTGTAGCCAGCCCCAAACCAGCACTGTCAGTAAGCCTTCACTGATGGCTAAAGGAAATTGGGTGATGGCAAAGATGCCAACAAACTTAGCGAATGAGGCAAGAAAACCGCCTTGCACAGCCGGAAATGCCAAGGCTAACTGCACAGCCGTTGTCAAATAAGTAAGCAAATTTCCTATCATTGCGGCGAGAAAAACGGCTAATTTTTGGTTGCCAGTTCTAATCACCGTGCCGTAGACACCAAAGGCGACCAGTGGACCGACGATCGCCATTGAAAATACGTTTGCCCCCAAGGTTGTCACTCCACCATGAGCCAGCAAGATAGCCTGAAAAATTAACACCAGCGTTCCTAATACGGTCATGGTTAAAGGACCGAATAGGACGGCACCTAACCCCGTGCCTGTGGGATGGGAACAACTGCCCGTAACCGATGGAATTTTGAGCGCCGACAAGACAAAGGTGAATGCGCCTGCCAGTGCCAGCAGCAGCTTCAGTTCAGGGTGTTCTTTGGTAATGCGGGTCAGCGATCGCAGCCCCACCACAAAAAACGGCAGCGACACCGCCCACCAAAACAGCGCCCACTTCACAGGCAAAAAACCTTCTGCAATGTGCATGGCAGCGGCAGGAGTTGCCGAGCCGAGTAATAAATAACAAGTCAAGCCAGCCATGCTTACCAGGCTGACCCATTTTCGATGATATGCCTTCACTCTGTACCTCGCAGATGAGACGGTGTGTAGTGTGACTATCGGCAGGCGTTCTGACTTAAGGAGTTTTGAGTTTTGAGTTCTTAGTTTTGAGTGGGGTTGACTCGCTCAAAATTTCAGGCTCAAAATTTATCACTTCTTTTACAGTTGCGGGACAGTGGCAGATTTACACTGCGCTTTCCCTGTTTCCTCCAACGGCTGTTTTCCGTTGAAACCGATCAGTCAACGTTTAGCTTACTGGATTAGCAGCATTTCGGAGATCTTCGTCAAGAAAGTTTTTATCTCAGGACTTACGCACAGACTAGCGTAATAGTGTTTGAATGTTGGGATCAAATACTATATGTAGCGTTTGACAGATCTGAAATTGAGTGTTTTGCGTAAGTCCTATATCTAAAAGTGGGGTCGGCTGGTTTGGGATGCCGTCTTGGCTTATGATCAATAGCCTGTGAAATGTTTCCATCCAAAGCTTTATGACTCAGCACTACCGCATTACGCTACTTCCTGGTGACGGCATTGGTCCCGAAATTATGGCAGTTGCTGTGGAGGTGATGCAGGTAGTAGGGAAACAGCTAAACCTGAGCTTTGAGTTTCAGGAAGCGCTGTTGGGTGGGGCGGCGATCGAGGCGACGGGTGAACCGCTGCCAGATGCGACGGTGGAAACCTGCAAAAACAGTGATGCGGTGTTGCTGGCGGCGATCGGTGCCCCCAAATACGACACATTGCCGCGTCATTTACGTCCCGAAACCGGATTGCTCGGCATTCGGGCAGCATTGGGCTTGTTTGCCAACCTGCGTCCTGCCAAAATTTTGCCCCAGTTGATCGATGCCTCCAGCCTAAAGCGGGAAGTGGTGGAAGGCGTGGATATTATGGTGGTGCGGGAGTTGACGGGCGGCATTTACTTTGCACAACCCAAGGGCGTGTTTACTACGGAGTCAGGTGAAAAGCGTGGCGTAAACACAATGGCATATGCGGAGTCAGAAATTGACCGGATTGGGCGCGTGGCATATGAGGCAGCCCGGAAGCGCAACAAGCGGCTATGTTCTGTGGATAAGGCGAATGTGCTGGAAGTGTCGCAACTCTGGCGCGATCGCATCACTGCCCTATCTGCCGACTATCCCGATGTGGAACTGTCTCATATGTATGTAGACAACGCCGCCATGCAACTAGTCCGCAATCCGCGCCAGTTCGACACCATTGTCACAGGCAATCTGTTTGGCGATATTTTGTCCGATGAAGCCGCCATGCTTACGGGCAGCATTGGGATGTTGCCGTCTGCCAGTTTGGGGGCTGCCAATCCAGGCTTGTTTGAACCAGTGCATGGCTCTGCGCCTGATATTGCCGGACAAGATAAAGCAAATCCTTTGGCACAAGTCTTGAGTGCGGCAATGATGTTGCGCTATGGGCTAGACCAACCGATCGCAGCCGATCGCGTTGAGCAAGCGGTGATGAAAGTATTGGATCAGGGCGATCGTACAGGCGATATCATGTCCAAGGGGATGACTCTGCTGGGCTGCAAGGCAATGGGCGCAGCCTTGGTTAGCGCGTTAATAGACCTGCCGTAAGGGTTGCATTTTGCCAACGCAAAAGTCATTCAGAAAGTTTCGGGCTAACATGTAGGAATTACACGGAAAGTTTCTCTCTAACAAGAGTATAATAGTTGGGTCGCATATGGGAGCTATCGCGTGAGTCCAGGTGCTCGCTTCTTTCTCGGTGGCGTTTCTATCCTTCTGGGCGCAATGATGATTATCATCGCCCCAGACGACGATAATCGGCTAGGGTTTTATGGCTTCGGTGCGTTCGGCATCGGCATCGGCTTGACATGTTTCACCTCCGGTCGGGTACAAGCATTGTTCGGTAGCATCGTCGCAAGTTGTGTGGTTCTTTCGGGTGTCAGCTACCTTGTGTGGGAACTGTCATCGGGATCGATGCTCTCCGGCAGTCGAAGCTCTCCATCGGTGTTAAATGCGTTGCGGTTCAACGCAGTGTTCTCAGTGCCGGCAGCGATCTACGTCTGGAAGGTGCGTTTTGGCGTTGGTCGCAGTACAACCTAACTATGTGTTCAAGCAGATCGCGGGGAGAGGCTTTGATGTTTCTTGATGTTTGGTCGCGCCGCAGCATAATAACACGGCGTTAAAACAAATAATCGATCCCAATCAGTCAAGGGCAAGTATACTAAACTCGTTCAAAACTCAGAGGGGTACAACTCGGTGGCATATTCACAAAAGCAAGCGCCTGTCCAAACTGACGAGGCAGACTTCGACGTTTTGCTTGATCCCGGCTTAATCCGCTCTGCCCGCAGCATTTACACAACCTATTACGAAGTGCATCCCGAACTGATTCAGCGTCCTTTGGGAGTGGCGATCGATCGCTTCACCTATCGCGGCAAACTGATTTTTTCCGGCAAACCCATTCTGCTGCCTCAAGAATGCTTCGTTCCTTTCAGCCAAATTGAATCTGATCTGTATTCTTAAAAATCCATAGTTATCACTTTGTATTCTTAAAACTGTTTTAATTGTCGATGTGTAGCGCTGTTGGCTCTGCATCATGCAGTCCTGGAATAACCAGCCATAGCCACATCCGGCATTTGAATAAACGCAAGGGCAAAAGTTCTTCTGGGAAGGTTTGCCGACCGTGCCCTTGCCAATGTCCTAGATGAGCAAGTTGCTGTTTGGCACAGGGAGGACACAAATCTCCAGGTTGACCTTTGTCGGGGCTGTAGTTGGGATCAAACTCATCGAGAGGCATAGGGTCAGGTAACCGTCCATTTTGAGAATAGGGACAAGGTTTACCATTCAATTCTGCCGAGATCATTCCAGAGCAGATTAGGGTATCGGGGTAGATTTTGCCGTCAGGTGAGAGAAAAAGAGCTTTGGGAGGAGTATTGACACCGCTCATTGATGATACCGATAAGAGATCTTGTTTCAGGAGTACGCCTGATCGCTTATCAATATTTTGAACGTTTAGCGGACATTAGTCAATGCAGGCTATCACTTTCCTGAGGGTGGTACTTGGAAGTCAGATTGTTTGGCGATGAGTTCTAAGAATTTTGAAGTGGAGCGATCGGGGTCATAAACACCGTTTTCCCATTCGCTGACGGTTTGCCGACGCACTCCTAACTCTTGGGCAAATTGAGCTTGGGTTAGACCCATATATTTCCGAAGGGCTTGAATCGCATCCTGTTTCCAGACAATTTCTCCGTCTTTTTGCTGAATGTTGTATTGTGCTTGAAATTTATGGAAGGTAACAGTCTGCTGAGCTAAATCAACGGACTCAATCTGGTAGCCTGCGTTAATCCAAGCGCTAGCTTGTAAGGCACTGGAACTATCACGATTGCTCCACCAGTTTTTTTTGCGTCGCGCTGAAGCAGGAAGTGAGCAACCCATCAATGCTTCGATGGCGGGAAAAGTCAGCGTCGTTTCTTCCTGATTGCAACGTTGTAGGTACTCAAACAGCGGATAGTACTTGCTTCCAGGTTTGATGCTCATTGTTCATTGGGCAATGAGGATAACAAGAGTTCAAGTTGAGCAAGTAGCGGTTCCAACTCTGAGACAACCGTTGTCCAAACTGGTTGTTGGCGAATTTCGTCGTAACGGTGAATCAGGATATTGCGTAGCCCAATGATTCTACTCCAGTCAATCTCTGGATGAGCTTGGCGAAATTCATCTGACAGTCTACGAGCGGCTTCCCCTAAGATTTCAAGCTGTCTTTCTACGGCACTTTGGATAAGCACACTGTCTAGATAAGCCTCATAGGTCAGATTTGCTGTAAACTCTTGAATCCGGTGAATGGCACTTACCATATCCCACACTGACCCGGCATCACGGTTGTTTGCTGGCATAGATCACCTGATGAGTCTGTAGAATTTCGTGCCGTCGATAGGGATTTTTCAGCCCTTCCTTATCAGCAATATCCACCTTGCGCTCGAACAAGGCTTCCAGTTCCTCTTTCATGTCTACCCAATTAAACAAGCTCCAGCGAGAATCAGCGGCAAAGGTAACGAGAACATCAATATCGCTATCGGGGCGGAAGTCGTCGCGCAGGACAGAGCCAAAGAGGGCAAATTCGATGATGTGCCAGCGTTGGCAGAACTCAGCAATCTGGACAGGGGATGCTTGGATGCGTTGGTTTATGGGGGGTTGCAGTTCAGTAATCATTGAAAACATTCGCGGTCATACAGTTCTTCCCGATCGAATTTATAGTCAGGCGGTAATTGAGCGGAATATTGTTGTGCCCACTCCAAAAAATTTCGTGTAAGTTCTTTTTGCTCAAGCTCAGATTGAGAAGATGATTCCGCCTCAACCAAAATTAGAGTGAGCTTCTTGCCCTCTAAAGCAGTATCCAGCTTTTCATTTAGCACTAAGTTGCCATCATGGTAGGTTGCTTGTAAAACTTTGTTCATGGTTTGTACCTCCCAGTTGTACTGAATCTTGATTACTTCTCGCTAGTTTCCTCCTCACCCAAAATCATCCGCTCCACTCGTGCTTTTGCAGCAGCAACGACGGCTTCAGCTTGCGATCGCAACCGTTTCGCCTCACTACGGCGCTTTTCAACTTCACTACCAATTTCTTTCTGTTTCTGCAAGTCTTTAGGAACAGGTAATTTAATGTTCAGAACATCAGAGGAAGATACTCTGGGGAGTGATGAACCGCTTTGCAAAGGAACAACCTGATCTAAGGTTAGTTGACTAAGCAAAAGTGCCTGTAAAAATTGGGTATCTACTTTGTCTTGATTTGGTCTAAAAACAAGTGCTTCACCTGAGCAAATACCGTCAAATTCAGCAATCCAAACCTTATTAAGGTAAGGACGCATTCGACCAAAAAGAATGTCACCTTCTTTAAATTTGGGTGATGCACTCAGAATTTCCTCACCTCGAACTGGCTCAAAGTTGACCAACTCACCTGAATTAGACTGAATATTTGCTAAGCCAATATAGTTGACATTTTCACCAGGAGAATCAATGGATGGGGTGATTCGCTCATTAGTCTGCTGAACAATCTCTTTTAATAAAGTTGTTTCATGCTCAGTAAACTGAGCGCTAATATCCTGCAATGTAACGACTGCCTCAAAGTCAAAACGCCCACCTTGAAGAAGGCTAATAGGAACTAACGCATTTCGTTTACGTTGACTGGCTGTCAGGTTAATACCTAACTCTTCAAAAACGTAATTGATAATCTTTTGGTAAGACTGCTTTGCTTCTTCTAACTTCTTCTGCCGATCGCCATAAGCCTCCTGCATCACCTGAGCAATCTGGTCTTGGAGCGATCGGGGAGGAACAGGAACTAAAAGTTTACCGATTTCACCAAGATTGATGTTTAGAACGGTTTGACCATTGGCAATTCTTTCAGACTGATATCTACCGAGCCTGCTATTAAGAAAAGCCACTAAGAATCCTGAATTTAAAGTATCTGGCTTGAGTCGAATTTTAGCAATTGCTTGATTTGAATTACATTCACCTAAATTCTCTGGCGCTAGTACTGCAAGACCAATTGTTCCAGCCATTGAGTAAAGAATATCATCTGGATAGACTTTTGATTTAGGCAACTGATCATGCACTTTAGGCGTTATTTTAAGCACATCAGACCAGTCAATTCCATCCTCTTTGAGATTGGTTATTTTTAGATAAGGGATTGCATCGTCATCATCAACCCATTTCAAAAGATTGCATAGAGAATATGCTCCGAAATTCTGAATCTGCCGCGCAAATTTCTCTAAAGGCTCTAAAGGGTACTTACCTCGATGAAGCAGATTTTCAACTTCTAGATATTTTGGATCAAAGTACCTAAAGTCCCATCTGGGTTGCTGTTTAAGATATTCAATTGATAAAAGCTGGCTTTCCATAAGTTCACCATCCTAGCTTTTGAGAAAAATCTTGAACAGATTCTTTTACTTCTATTGGATTTGGTGCATTCTCTTCATTTACAGTCAATCGCCCATTAACGTCATAACCAATATTGTCAATACGAGCCATATAGACGTTGTAATCTTGATCTGTTTCAGTAATTTCTTGCCCAAGCTCCAACTGTCCCTTAGCTGTTAAAACTTGCTCACGTTTTTCAAGAAAAATCACACTGGTTTTCACACCTGCCCCATAAGGAGCAAAAGTCTCTTGAGGTAGGCTGACAACTGCTTTAAGACGCGCCCAACGCAAAATCCAGTCTCGGATAACTTGCATTGAGCTATTTGCAAGTACTCCATCTGGTAAAACAATTCCGAGTTTGCCACCTGGCTTTAAGAATTCAAGACAACGATTAACAAACGCTATCTCTTGAGCTACGCTTGGCATCACTGTGCCGTCTTTTTTTGTTACCCCATCCCGTGATGCTAAATCTTTTAAGATTGGTGCGCTTGTCACCTTCGATCCAAACGGCGGATTGGTCAAAATCATCGTCAACCCACCCGGATAAAACCCCGGTCGCTCCGGCAACCCCTCCATAATGCCGCCCGTGATGCTGCTCAAGGGTTGCAGGGCATCGATCGCCTTCAAATCTGCATACTGCGCTCCATTCATCAGGCAATTCACCCGCGCCACATGCATCACATTCCGGGAAATCTCTGCCCCAAATAAGCGATTTTCACGGAACTCCAAAAACTCCTGCGTCGGTTCATCCGGGTTTGTCACCTCAAGTCCTTCCGCCTCTGCCCGTGACCATTCCCGCTGTCGCACATAATCCAGCACATGGGTCAACATTCGCGCCGAGCCACACGCCGGATCACCGACAAAATCATGCACTGTCGGCTGTAGAATTCCCACCATCAGGTTAATCACTGGAGTCGGGGTGAAATATTGCCCCAAATCATCCCGAAACGTCTTCCCCAAAAAATCCTCGAATACGCCGCCTTTCACATCTGCCGTAGACTTTCGCAAGCTCCAGGGCTGCAACCGTTTGACAATCTCAACCGTTGTATGGGACTTAAACTCCAGCGCCTCCGATTCAGTAAATGCCAACCGAATGTTCAAACTATCGCCAAACTTCTTGCTCAGCATCTCTCGTTCCCACTGCTTCGCCTTCTCAAACGTATCCCGCACGGTAATGTTCTAGGTTTGTTGTTTTCCATCAGAGAAACTGGTTTGATGGAGAGGTTGATCATGATGGAAGCTCAAGCATGGTTTTAGAACCAATTCACTGCCCTCAATGTGATGGAGTCGAAGTGATCAAACACGGCACCACTCCAGACGGCAAACAGCGCTACTTTTGCCAGAACTCAGCCTGCCATCGACGCACCTTTATTTTGCAATACACCTATCCAGGGTATTTGCCTGAAGTGAAGCAACAAATCAGCGATATGGCAATGAATGGCAGTGGCATCCGAGATACTGCCCGTGTGCTGCATATTAGTCCAACAACAGTCATTGAGGAATTAAAAAAAAAGATCGACAACTCCAAGCCGTCAACGAAGCTAAACTAGCTGAACTGGAACCGACTCAAAGCATTGTAAAGCTCTGCCAGTGGGAAGATACTGAAGCGGAAGCCGATGAAATGTGGAGTTTTGTCCACTCTAAAAAGCAACAACGATGGTTGTGGCATGCCATTGACCATGACAGTGGCGTAGTCTTGGCTTATGTGTTAGCAGAGCATCAGGATGAGGCATTTATTCGACTCAAA
>QBMH01000380.1 GCA_003249025.1 Leptolyngbya sp.
TTTTATATCAACATAGGATTTAATCTAACTCTTACTGACTTTTCGGATAGGCTCTTAGTGCGCCAAAGTCTATCGTTCTCAAAGAAATTAGACAATCACATTGGAGCGATTTGGAATTTCATTCATCACTACAATCAAAAGATTCGAGAGAAATTGCGACGGGAGCAGATGACTCCTTTTTCTCCATCCTTTACATAATGGCACTACCAAAAAAAAGAGCGTCATCTCAAGGCAGTCAATGATGCTAAACTCGCCCAACTAGAACCCACTCAACGCATCGTTAAGCTTTGCCAGTGGGAGGATACAGAAGCCGAAGCGGATGAGATGGGTCGTTTTGTTCAATCTAAAGCGTAGCAACGATGGCTGTGGCATGCCATTGACCCTGCGAGTGGCACCGTATTGGCTGATGTCTTAGCATCCCATCAAGATGAGGCGTTTATCCAACTGAAAATCTTGTTAGAACCGTTTGTGCAGTTTTACACAGATGGTTGGGGAGCTTATGAAAGACACCTCGACCCAAGTCTGCATACGGTGGGTCAACTCAGATCTTGCACCAGTCTCAACAAGGGGTTGCCAAGGGAGCCAAAAGCTGAAAGAAAGGGCGTAAGAAAAAACAAACGGACGGGTCATGGAAACCTACGCCTTCGGCGGAGCAAAGCTCTACGTTGAACACGCCCAGGGGCTAGTCTATAGCCTTCTCTGTCTGATGCCCAGTGTTTACCAGAAAGCCGAAATATCGCCAAATCGCTTGGTCTGTATCGATGCCTTGGTACTCTGCCACAATTTCCATCGTGATTACCTCACTGTCTGCTAAGGCAGGCGCAAATCCTTTCTGTCGAATCGGCTTCCCCTGAGTAATCTCCTCTAGCAAGTCGTCTACACAGCAAAAAACAGCAATGATAAACTCGTCCATAGTAAACATAAGTCCCACTCCAGCTAGATAGGTTCTACTTCTAGCATCGCCCAGCGGGACTTTTCTTGTGCAATCTTAGTTGCACATCGCGTATCAACAACGTAAATCATGTCAAAAAACGTCGACGAGAAGCCCCTGTATATCTTGTTAATCAGTATTCATGGACTGATTCGAGGTCATAATCTGGAATTAGGGCGTGACGCAGACACCGGGGGACAAACCAAATATGTTGTGGAATTGGCTAAAGCCCTCGCCAAACAGTCGCAGGTGGAGCGGGTTGATTTGGTCACGCGGCGAATCGTTGATGGCGCGGTGGATGCCGAGTATCACATGGTGACTGAAGCGCTGGCAGCCAACGCCCAGATCGTTCGGATTGAAGCGGGCCCTGATGCCTATATCGCCAAGGAAGAATTATGGAGCCATCTTGATGGTTTTACCGATCGCTTGTTTACGTGGTTACATGATCAGCCGCGTTTGCCAGATATCATCCATAGCCACTACGCCGATGCTGGCTATGTGGGCGTGCGTCTCTCTCATTTAACCGGCTTGCCGCTAATCCATACGGGGCACTCTCTCGGTCGCGACAAGTTTCGCCGATTGTTGGCATTGGGGATGACCATGGAGCAGATCGAGGAACGTTATCACATGCTCCATCGGATTGGTGCTGAAGAAGACACATTGAGCAATGCCAACTTAGTGATTACCAGCACTCACAACGAAATTGTCGATCAATATGAACTGTATGATTATTACACGCCAGAAAAAATGGCGATCATTCCGCCAGGAACCGATCTAGAGCAATTCCATCCCCCCACGCTCAAGGATGGGGAGATTGCTTTTAAGGAAATTTTAACCAAGTTGCTCAATCATCCTGAGAAGCCGATGATTCTGGCGTTATCCCGCCCTGATGAGCGCAAAAATATTATTACCCTGCTAGAAGCTTACGGACGATCGCCACGATTGCAGGAACTCGCCAATTTAGTCCTTGTGGCTGGTAATCGGGATGATATTCGCGAATTGAATGAAGGTGCGCAAAATGTTTTAACCGAGTTATTGCTCGTGATCGACTGTTATGATCTTTATGGCTGTGCCGCATTACCCAAGCATCATAAGTCTGGAGAAGTAGCCGATATTTATCGATTAGCGGCGGCTTCGCGGGGTGTGTTTGTCAATCCCGCCTTGACCGAGCCCTTTGGTTTAACCTTATTGGAAGCAGCAGCCAGTGGCTTGCCCTTGGTGGCGACTGAAAATGGAGGGCCAGTCGATATCATTGGCAATTGTCAGAATGGTCTCTTGGTCGATCCCTTGAATGCAGACGCGATCGCTGAGGCATTATTGACAATTCTCGAAGATTCACAGCTTTGGCAGCAATTCTCGGAACATGGCCTGAAAAATGTGGCGCGGTTCTATTCGTGGGATGCTCACGCTAGTGCTTACTTACACAAAATTGAACCTTTGGTGTTGCAGCAACTATCACCAAAACCGACACAGATCCCGAAATCAGGCAGTTATCGTCAGCGGGCGCTTTTTACCGCGATCGACAATACACTCTTTGGCGATAATGAGGCATTGGCGAAATTTGTCCATGTTGTACGCCAACAGCACCGGGCCTTTTTGTTTGGGATCGCTACTGGTCGTCGGTTAGATTCAGTCCTCAATGTTTTAAAAACCCATGGCATTCCTACCCCTGACATTTTAATTACCAGTTTAGGCACCGAAATTTATTACCCCCCACAACTCATCGCCGATGTTGCCTGGAATCACCATATTGATCATTGGTGGACTCCGCAAGTATTACGGCGGGTTATTGATCCCTTACCGGGACTAACCCTACAGCCAAAGCATGAGCAAAGTCGCTTTAAAGTTTCCTATTACTATGACGCAAACATCGCACCATCCCTAGAAGAGATTTTGACTCTATTGCGCCAACAAGAATTGTCTGTGAATACGATCCTCTCATTTGGTCAATATATTGACTTTGTACCCGCAAGGGCTTCCAAAGGTAAAGCATTACGGTATGTGGCAAGCCAATGGAATATTTCGTTAGAGAAGGTTTTGGTGATTGGCGGGTCTGGTGGGGATGAAGATATGCTCCGTGGCAATACCTTGGGCGTAGTTGTGGCCAATCGTCATCGTGAAGAGTTGTTAACATTGAATGATATGGAGCAGGTCTATTTTGCAGATGGTGCTCATGCCTGGGGCATTTTGGAAGCGATCGAGCATTATGACTTTTTTAATTTGTAAACAAGTTTCGATATGATACTCATCCATTGATGCAACCCTGATTTATTGTCCCAGAACGCTAGTCAAAACTACCCACTTTAGTGCAGGGCTGATTCATTGACAGAAGGAAAATAGGAGAGGGACATCATGAGCGAATTGTCGAATCGCCTGAGTC
>QBMH01000381.1 GCA_003249025.1 Leptolyngbya sp.
AAATGCCTCATCCTGATGCTCTGCTAACACATAAGCCAAGACTACGCCACTGTCATGGTCAATGGCATGCCACAACCATCGTTGTTGCTTTTTAGAGTGGACAAAACTCCACATTTCATCGGCTTCCGCTTCAGTATCTTCCCACTGGCAGAGCTTTACAATGCTTTGAGTCGGTTCCAGTTCAGCTAGTTTAGCTTCGTTGACGGCTTGGAGTTGTCGATCTTTTTTTTTAATTCCTCAATGACTGTTGTTGGACTAATATGCAGCACACGGGCAGTATCTCGGATGCCACTGCCATTCATTGCCATATCGCTGATTTGTTGCTTCACTTCAGGCAAATACCCTGGATAGGTGTATTGCAAAATAAAGGTGCGTCGATGGCAGGCTGAGTTCTGGCAAAAGTAGCGCTGTTTGCCGTCTGGAGTGGTGCCGTGTTTGATCACTTCGACTCCATCACATTGAGGGCAGTGAATTGGTTCTAAAACCATGCTTGAGCTTCCATCATGATCAACCTCTCCATCAAACCAGTTTCTCTGATGGAAAACAACAAACCTAGAACATTACCCTATTGCAGCCTTAAACTGGTAGCCACTGGTTGCATGATTAGGGCTTTTAGTCCCTTGACTAACTTCCGAACTGGAAACGTTAGATTCTCTAACTTGGGCATTGGTCGGTTTTCGGGGTTGCCCCTTGGGAGTTGCAATTTCTTGTTGCCCGTAAACTCTACTGCCAGCAGCTTTATCGGCTGTAGCGGAATTGATTTTTAGCTGCTGTTCTTGGATGACCTGACCAGAAGCTCTGGATCTAATTTGAATATCAGGAGAGTTCTTGCCATTGACACCAAGAACATCAACTTGGTGTTTGCCTCCCAGATTAATCTGCTGATCCATAGCGTCCAGAAACTCAAAAGCATAACCCTTTCTGGAATCAAACTGAGAATTGGCTGTTCGAGTCATTTTGACCTTGAACTGAGAGCCAATATTCCGAATATTTTGCGATACAAATCGAGCATTCTCGTTAGCTTGAAAACTAACACCAGCGGCAAATTGCGAATTAGCAGATTGTTCGTCGGAATTCATTTTTACTCTTCTAAGAAGGTGATTCATAGATAAGGAAAATGCACCATGATAGAAAAATCATGCACATTGAAGGTACATGATTCCTCTCGATTTGTACTGAAGCTTGCGTGGATGTTGTGGTAGCTAATAAAACATTATAGACAACCTAGACTGCCAGTGTCCATCGCGGTTTACGACTGTAAATACTCACAGATCACAGTGACATACCTTTGCGGTAACAACCTGGACTGGATTGAGATGTTTACTGCGTGACGCACTTTTACAACAAGCTTTGCATATCGGGGTTTGCCTGGATTTCTTTCAGCACTTGTTTAATGTCCTGGGTGCGGTCTTTCTTCACAATCAGCGTCACTTTCCCGTCTCGCACAACCACGACATCTTCCAGACCCAAGGTGACAATGACTTCCTCTGGATCGGAGGCATAGAGCAGAGCGCCCTTGGTATCTAAGCCAACATGGGTTGCCAGTTCCACGTTGGGCTTGTCGCTTTTCAACAGGCGATCGATCGCGTTCCAATCCCCCAAATCATCCCACCCAAAAGATACGGGCAGCACGTATGCCTGCTGAGTTTTCTCCATCAGGGCGTAGTCAATACTTTTCTTGGGCAGAGTGGGATAAATTGCCACGCCGCTTTCTTCCAAAGGAGTCAAGATTTCAGGCGCATGGATTCGCAGTTCATCCAAAGCTACGCCAGCCCGGAAAACGAACATGCCGCTGTTCCAGCTAAATTTGCCTGTTGCCAAAAATTGTTCTGCCGTGGCGCGATCGGGCTTTTCGGTGAAGCGATCGACGCGATAAGCCGCAAAACCAGCCTCAGTGGTTGTGGCTTCGGCTCCATAAACACCCTGTTTTTCACCTTGTTGAATGTAGCCGTAGCCTGTTGCTGGATAGGTTGGGGTGATACCCAACGTGACGATCGCCGGTTCCTTCACAGCAAGCTCCGCCGCTGCCGCCAGAGTCGCCCGAAAAGCAGCTTCATCCGCAATCCAGTGATCCGCCGGAAAGAACCCCACCACCGCATCCTCGCCATGACGACGGGCAATTTCTAAAGTACTCCAGGCAAGCGCAGGGGCAGTATCTCGCCCTTCGGGTTCGATCAACAGGTTACTTTCTGGCATGTGGGGCAACTGTTCCCGTACCAACTCTGCCAGGTGAGAGGCAGTCACCACCCAGACCGCATCCCAACTGCCAGCCATTGCCAGTAAGCGATCGGCGGTTGACTGCAAAAGGCTCTTACCGCTGCCATCTAAGCTGAGGAACTGTTTGGGGCGACTGCGACGGCTGAGGGGCCAGAAGCGCTCACCTTTGCCACCTGCCAAGATTACAGGGATTAAAGCGGGGTTGCTCATGGAAATTCTCCGAACGTGAGGGATGGTTTAGCCTGGGGAGCGCAAGGCGCACCACTAGTGTTCACAGGATTGCAGTCATTTGCACAGTGCGATCGCAAAAATCTTCATCTCAGCTTTGAACTTGCAAGCTGTTTTACATTAGGTGCATAAAGCGAGTAGCAATCGATACTTCTAAGAAATTAGATCTTCAATAAGAGCAAATTCTCACTAGGCAAATCTAATTTATTTCTTCTTACAAAGTGCGTCAGCAAGTGAAATACTAGCTATGCTTGTCACTCGCTGCCAGTAAACTCTCCGGCTCAAGCAACCATTTTGATGCAGTCGTCATGCGTCGGGACGTTATACAGTTAATCCGTTGGCTCTGACAGTTCTCTTAGCAGCAGGCATAATATTCTTACGCATCCTGCTGAGGGACGAACGCCATAATCGCCAAGACTTTAAATCCTACTAAATCTATCCCGTAAATAGTACAATTAAACTATTTATAGATAAATGCTCACAAATCATTAGCCTAAAACTTTAAGGTATGAAAAGAAAAAAATCCTCATTGCAACTAAGACATACCCATCAATCAGTACAAAGTATAAGGAAACTGTATGTACTGCGGGAATACTTTTGGATGAAGATGAGAATCCTGTGCAGTGGATTAGGATTTATCCGATTAGGTTTCGTGAATTAGAGTTCGACCAACGATATAAGAGATGGTCTATTATTAGTGCTGAAATTGAAAGAAATGAGAAGGATTTTAGAGAAGAAAGTTATCGGATTAATGATACTTCCATCAGTGTAATTAGAGCGATAGGAACGCGATGTGCGACTAAAACTACTGTGTCACAAGCTGGTCGAACTGCAACGGTTC
>QBMH01000382.1 GCA_003249025.1 Leptolyngbya sp.
ATTGATGCCTTTATTTAACTTCACTTACCTGAGCTTTTCAAGATCGACCTACTTATACATCGCTATGTATTTCTTTTGCGATTAGCCTTCTTGTTGCCGCAAGCGATGAAATGGGAACACTTTTTGCCCAAGAGACAAACGTCTAAATCTTGGTACTATAGTATTCAACTACTGCATGCAGACGGAACGGATTGTCACGCTTATTCTGCCTTGCCGTCCGCTGATGCAGATAACGTTGAACCACCCTAAATTAAAACCCAACAACTAACCCAAAATACAGCCACGCCGTCCGGGCAGGCTGATTTGCAACTCATCAGCCGTCTGCTTCACAGCGCCATCACCAAAAAGCGGCTGTAGGGTGTGAGGCATTGCGGGTAGGGTTGCCGTAGCGGATTCAGTTCCAGCATTGACGGCAACTACAAGGGTTTCAGTGGGCAAGCTACGCGCCAGGATATAGACATCGCCCTCGGCGTAAAGGGTTTTATAGTCGCCCACTCGTAGCGCTGGATGAGCATGACGCAGGGCAATCAACTGACGGTGATAGTCTAAAAGATCTTGATCCCAATCGGCTTCATCCGGGAAGCCGCGCCGCGAATCGGGGTCAATGCCACCCGCCAAACCGACTTCATCCCCGTAGTAGATGCTGGGCGCACCGGGAAAGGTGAGCAGTAAAAGAGTCCCCAGTTTGACGCTATCTCGATCTTCGCCAGCAATGCTGAGTAGACGGGCAGTGTCGTGGCTGGCAAGCAAATTGAGTTGAGTTTGCTGAATTTCCCACGGATACAGATCGAGCAGCGTTTGAATTTTGGCGGCGTAGCCTGGGGCATCCAGAGCGGGATAGGGCGTGTAGGAGCGTCCTTCAACATACTCACGGATGACGCGATCGCCTGCGGTAAACGCGATCGTAGGTGCGGTAAATAAATAATTCATCACGCCATCAAATTGAGTGCCATCCAACCATTCCCGCGAATCGCCCCAAATTTCTCCCACAATATAAGCTTCGGGATTAATCGCTTTGACGCGATCGCGGAATTCTTGCCAAAATCCAGGTGTTTTAATTTCGTTGGGCACATCCAACCGCCACCCGTCGATCCCCAACTTCAGCCAATATTCAGCAACTTCCATCAGGTATTCCCGCACACTGGGATTGTCATGGTTAAACACAGGTAGCGCCCGATTATCCCACCAGCTAACATAATTTGCGGGGCGATCGCCATCATAGGGAGCTAGTGGCCAGTCTTCGATTTTGAACCAATCGACCCAGGGTGAATAGGGTCCATTTTCCAAAATGTCATTAAAGAAAAAGAAACCCCGGCTGCAATGATTAAACACGCCATCTAGCACCACTTTAATGTTGCGGCGATGCGCTTCGTTTAGCAATTCCTCAAACGCAATATTGCCGCCCAAAATTGGGTCTACCTGAAAATAATCGTGGGTGTGATAGCGATGATTGCTAGCCGATTGAAAGATTGGGGTGAAATAAATTGCCGTAATTCCTAAGGCTTGCAGATAATCAAGTTTTTCAATCACGCCCCACAAGTCTCCCCCCTTATATCCCTGTAGCGTCGGTGGCACATGCCAAGGCTCCCAAGAGGATTCTCGCAACCAAGACTTGCGAGATTGAGCCGCCCGAACAAAGCGATCGGGAAAGATTTGATAAAAAACGGCATGTTTGACCCAATCAGGAGTTTGAATTTTCATAGAAGTTACAAAACTGAGGAGTAGGAGGTTGAAAACAAATTTAAGGAGTTAACTGGTTGCTTTTGCCGTGAATGGGTTGTTTATCTTTAAGGTGACATTCACAAAGCCATTATTAGAGTATCGAGATTCAGCATGAAGTGAGTCTGTCAATTGGCAGAATTAAAAAATAGGAGACACCCTTTTAAGGCATCTCCTACAACAATTTATTTAACTCAGTCTTTGGCTATTGGCTTAGTCCTTGTTTTGAAGCTACGCAGCGACTTTAGATTGCTGTTTTTTCTTCAGACGGTAGCCCAACGCTAAACCAACCAAGGTGCCGCCAATGGTGAATGGTTCAGGAGCCGCTTCAGCAGAGCCACCCATCAATTTGAAATCTGCTCCATTATGAGAGGCATCCGCACTGACTTGAACACCAAAGAATGAGCCTGTCAAACCTAGATCACTCAGGTTAACACCCCAAGAACCGACTTTCTGAGCGGAACCAATTTCAGTGGTATTGATGCTGTAGTTTGCATCTTTCTGCATGCGGCGATCGAGGCGAAGGATATTTCCAATCACTGAACCATTGCTATCCAGTCCTTGAATAGAGAGGTCGCTGTTCATGCCCCGCTCCCAGAGAAACAAGCTAGAAACTGCCTGCTCAAACTGTAGGTTCATTTTGAATGAGCCTCTATCTTCAGTATCGATAATGTTGTTCAGGTTGCGGTTACCCAAGCTAGCAGCCACACTTGCATTCGTTGCCAATTCTTTGGCTGCGCCCGATGCCTTGTCACCGCGATCGGAACTTGCAGCACCACTGTTCCCACCATTCCACACATCATTACGCAGGATTTGTGCAGACTTGACTAAAGCGAATTGATCAACAGTTTTGCCATTGTCTAACGTGACGGAATCTAGAAAAATGTCGCGAGTTGAATCAAGCTTTCCAGCCGAATCATAGGTACCTGAGACATTGCTAGAAAATGTAAACGCTGCTTGAGCAGGAGAGCTAGATAACACAAAGCCAGTTACGAAAACGCTTGCAGCAGTGACGATTTGTTTGAGGTTCATAGCTAGATATTCCGTTAAAGCTTTTGGATGAGGTTATTCACCCAGTATGGTTGTTTTTTTTGAGATAGAAAATAGAAAGTCTGTATTCTTTATCAATTCGATCAAAAATAGATTCAATTATAAAAAGCCGAACAAAAAATCGATTTTATCCAATTTGAAAAAATGACAGAACCATTTATTACCAGTAATTTCCGTGATTTATTTGAGTTTTGTTTGATTCAAAACAACTAGATTTAAGTAGTTATACAAGCAAATTTATTTAAGGTTTTCTTTTTAAGAGAAAACCTTGAAACTAGATCTTTTGCATCCATAAATATACGGATTTGATGATTCTAGGAAATCAGAAGTAACAAAAACGATGTGTTCCTTAACCAGATCTGAATAGTGGGCACCTCGAAAAATGGAAAGAGTGGTGTCTTAATATGAGATTGCGAAGTTAAAATAGCCGAAGACAGGCTATACGAGAACAGGCATGGGACAACAAGGCTTTTGGGATCTGGAAAAACGCCACCCGCAACTAG
>QBMH01000383.1 GCA_003249025.1 Leptolyngbya sp.
CAACGACTGCCCAATCCAGGAAACCACGCCAACCAATGACGACGGAAATATCGCCAAATCGCTTGGTCTGTATCGATGCCTTGGTACTCTGCCACAATTTCCATCGTGATTACCTCACTGTCTGCTAAGGCAGGCGCAAATCCTTTCTGTCGAATCGGCTTCCCCTGAGTAATCTCCTCTAGCAAGTCGTCTACACAGCAAAAAACAGCAATGATAAACTCGTCCATAGTAAACATAAGTCCCACTCCAGCTAGATAGGTTCTACTTCTAGCATCGCCCAGCGGGACTTTTCTTGTGCAACCTTAGTTGCACATCGCGTCTAAAAAAGCTGAGAAGTATTTTAACTCTCAGCTTTTTTAGTGAAGTATGAAATTTAAGCGTCTTGCTTAGGAACAAACTGCAAAGAGACTCCATTCATGCAGTAGCGTAAGCCCGTAGGTGCAGGACCATCGTTAAAAACATGCCCTAAGTGCCCACCGCAACGGCTGCAATGAACTTCTGTGCGAGTCATAAATAAAGCGCGATCAACGGTAGTTGCGATCGCATCCTCCAAGGGCGCAAAGAAACTGGGCCAACCCGTACCGCTATTGAATTTAGTCTCCTCTGTAAATAAAGGAAGACCGCAGCCTGCACAGGCATAGGTGCCAGGTTCATACACTTTGTCGAGCGGACTGGTGCCTGCTCGTTCGGTGCCATGTTTACGCAATACCTGAAATTGTTCTGGGGTCAGCGTACTGCGCCATTCCTCTTCAGTTTTTGTTACTTCAAAGTCTGATTTTTGTACCATTGCTGTCAAAAGTGAATAGAGTGGGCAAAAACAGAATCAATAGAAGCAGTGCTAGAAATGCCCTGACTGGAAATTTATTGCAAGCAAAAAATCGATTCGTTTATCCCTTTATTGTAAAGAATGTAACTGGCTGTATTCCATCTGGCAGACTTTTTTACAGTTCGGGTCACTGATGCCCATACAATGACTGCCAGCACACCAGGAGTTTCAAGCAGTATGGCTCATCTCAATCCAGATTCTCATCGAGAGACAAAAATGGTTTTTATTTGCGGATCGGCTCTCCGAGGGCAACCCGATCATGCCGGAATGCAATCTTCTACATTTATTTGTGAGACTAAAACTCAACCGATCTATCGAATGCATTCAGCCGTAGAAGGCTGGCATCCTGCAATCTACTTAGTAGAGAAAAACGGGGTGGCAATTCCAGGAGAAGTGTATGAAATGCCACAGGTTGATTTTGAGCGTTTGTGCGCTAATGAACCGCCCCATATGCATCCTGCTGAGGTGTTGTTGGAGCAAGGAAAGGGCGCGATCGCGTTCTTTTATCCTCAAGAACTCGTTGAAAAATATAACTGGCTCGACATTTCAGACTATGGCGGTTGGGCAGCTTACAAATCCGCTGTTAATCAATCCTAGAAGCGCTTCAAACCTAGCCCAGTAGAATTGCATTAAGCAACGGCACTCTGCACAGCAAGCTGGATGATGAACTCAGCGCCCTCATCAGGTTTGGAAATAACTTGAATCGTTCCTTGATGATTTGCAATAATCTGCTGGCAAATCGAAAGCCCTAAACCTGTGCCTTTGTCTACAGGCTTTGTGGTGAAAAACGGTTCAAAAAGTTTAGTTTGTACGGCTAATGGAATGCCCGGTCCATTGTCTTTAATTTGAATTTGAATATGGTTTTTATCAAGTGTATTGGTGTAAACAGTAATTTCTTTTTTTCGTTGATTGGGTTGGTCTAATAAAGCGTCGATCGCGTTGTTGATGATATTCATAAATACTTGATTCAATTGAGCGGGATAGCAGGCTATTAATGGTAGGTTCCCATAGTCCTTGACAACATTAATTCCAAGTTTAAGCCGATGACTGAGGATGAGTAAGGTGCTGTCAATGCCATCATGAATATTGCTTAATTTCATTTCCTGATGGTCTTGACGAGAGAAATTCCGCAGCGACAGCACAATTTGAATGATACGCTCAGACCCCATCCGAGTAGACCTGAGCATTTTCAGCAAATCATCCATTACAAAATCGTAATCAATCTCCTCAAGATACGCTTGAATCGCGCTATCCGGTTCAGGATATTTTTCTTGATAAAGCTGCAATAGCTTCATTAAATCTTGGAAGTAGGCATCGATATAAGTCAGATTGCCAAAGATAAAGTTCACTGGATTGTTAATTTCATGGGCAACTCCCGCCAGCATTTGTCCTAAGCTGGATAGCTTTTCTGTTTGAATCAGTTGAGCTTGAGTTTGGCGGAGTTCTTGCAGAGTTTGTTCGAGTTCTTTGGCATGGGCTTGAGCAACCAACGCAGCAGTATGAGCTTTTCGATTAAGATATGCCTGCGAGTGGTAGCGAATTCGGGCAACTAGCTCAATTTGATTCGGCAGTTTGACTAAATAATCATTGATCCCGATCGCAAAGGCTTCTGCTTTGGTTTGGGGGTTGTCATTGGTTGACAGCATGATAATGGGCACATCACACGTAGCCGGATCTTCCCGAAACTGCTTAACCAGCGTCATGCCATCGCTGTTAGGTAAGATTAAATCCTGTAAAATCACCGTTGGCGCAACTTGTGTTGCAGTTTGGAGCGCCTTTTCTGCACTAGAGCAATAGTGATAGGTTAGGTTCGTTTCTGCTTCCAACATGCAATGAATCGCTTCATTGACGGTCGCTTGATCATCCACTAGCAAAACCGTGATGGCTTGTTCGCTAGCAGGAATGACTAATGGAGTCGGTGAGTAGGGTGTTGGCAAGTGTGGGTTTGTTGCACCCTTGAGGGTTGGGTTCATAACAGCAAAAATACCAGGCAGTGGTAGATACTGTACCTAGTATTCCCTGCTTTCAGAGGAAGCATCATCTAGGGAAAAAGAATGAGGGAGAGGGAAAAGGAATGAGGGAATGGAAAGTGAAAGGAGCGATCGCGGCTAGCCTACTGCTGATGGAATCATGGACTGGTATCGCATTGGCGCTGCCGCCTGCGGTGGATACACCAGAGGAGGTGCTGCGGACGGAGATTATTTTAGATGCGCGATCGCCGATTGATGGACGACCCATGACACCTGCCGCTTATGCCGAACTGCAAAATCAGCTAAATGCGCCCATTGAGCCACCTGTCGAACTTTCCAGGAAACTGGTGAACACCGTTAAGCTCTTAAAGCTGCGAAAGTTTATTAAAAAATACTTACCCTTTTTTCCGCTGAACTGAACCACTATGCACTGAAAGTGCATAGGTTCCTAAAGGGCTGAAAGCCCAAG
>QBMH01000384.1 GCA_003249025.1 Leptolyngbya sp.
AACGATTTGGACTGCGGGTTAACTTAATCGCCGCGATCATTAACTTTGAACTTACGATCGCTGCTTGATTCACGCAAGAGGTCTAATGAGCATCTTCGGTTAGAACACGCTGAAGATTGAATTCCTGCATGATTACCATTGAGGTTAAATCAGTAAAGGAGATTTGAGGCTTGTCAAGATACTTCAACCGCAACGTTTGGGCTTGAGCAAACCGAAGTTCATCAATGTGAATCAATTGAAATGAATCCGTGGAAAATGCTGCGGATAGTTGAAGCATCGCCTGCTGAGCTTGATAGGAATTGAGGCGTTTGAAAAACAGCGTAAATGTTTCATCTAGAACAAAGGAAGTGGTGTAGCAAAGAGTATTTTGGGCAATCAAGGTGCGATACAAATCAGCAACCTCTTGATGTCTCCGTTCACCTGCATCGTTTAAAGTCAGCCAACCCCATGTATCAATGAACACGGCATTAGTCATAGAGGGTTTCATCGATCGCGTGAGCAAGATTGCCCTGAGCGCTAGCTCCAATAAAGTTGGCTAGTGGATCGATGGGTGGGTGAGCAGAAGTAGCAATGGGATTAGGTTGGAGAGTTTGAATAAATCTCAGGACAATGGCAAGTTGTTGATCGCTGAGTTGGGCGATCGCCGTCAGAAGCTGCTGGCGAGAACTAGCGGACTGCATAGCGGTGTATGAGTTCTGGATAGGAGTCATTTCTCAGAGTAGCAAATGTTCATTAAATGGCTCACCTCAACTTTCAAATTGTCTATAAAAGTCAGTTGCGCCAGAATGAATAGCGCGATCGCTCCAGCGATCGTTTCACGAATCGCCAGTTAAGCAAGCCATTTGATAAAACTATAGACCAGTCGAAAGCAGGCAGGAGTGGAGGCATTGGCTTGTAATTCCACCGTGCAGCGCTTACTCTCTATGTCAGTATGATGGAAGGTAAACACAGTCTTCCTGGTGCAATGAACGAAGCCCTTCTCACCATTTTTCAGCAAGCTTATCGAGATCTTGATCTGTTTCCCCTGATCAAGCCAGAGGAGATTGAAAGCTTTCGGGTGGACTATGGGCGCGAAGTACTGGTGCGGCTGAGGCAAGAAGTGAATGCTTCTGTCAAGGATCAAAAATTTGTATTTGCCGGACATCGTGGCTGTGGTAAATCGACTTTGCTGAAGCGGTTTGCCATAGAAATGCAGCCCCAACACTTTGTAGTATTTTTCTCCATTGCCGATTTGATTGAGCCATCGGCAGTCACCCATCGAAATATTCTGTATGCGATCGCCTTGCAACTTTTGAGCGCCGCCACTCAACAAAACATCCCGATTGCAGAGGACATTAAAGAAAGCTTGTTAGGCTGGATGACCACGACTCACAAGCAAAAAGAGGAGAAAACCACCAAGTCTGAAATCGGATTGGGACTGGACAAATTGCTTCCGATGGCAACCCTCAAGTTTCAAAAAGAGCAGGCATTTCGGGATGAAATTGAGCGCGTATATGAAAAGAGGGTCGCAGATTTAGTCGGCAAAGCGGATCGGATTGCGGCGGCGATTCAAACTACGACCCAAAAGCCTGTACTCGTAGTGATTGATGACCTCGACAAGCTGGATTTGGATCTCGTCGAGTCACTCTATCTCAATAACATTAAAGTGTTATTTTCACCTGGATTCCGAATTGTGTTTACGATTCCGATCTCGGCAACCCAAGAGCCAAAGGTGATGGGCGCACTGAATTCTGAGGGCATCGTCCGCCCCCAATTATTTCCGGTATCCAAGTTTTACGCCAAGCCAGACTGTCGTAATCCCCAGGCAGAGGCGATCGCCAAAACCGTGCAACTCTTTCTAGAAGTTTTAACTAAACGCATTCCCGCCGCTGTAATTGAACCAAAAACCGCCCGTAAAATGGTGCTTAAGAGTGGCGGCGTGATGCGCGAACTGGTGCGAATTGGGCGAGAATGCTGCACCGAATGTATGGTGCAATTGGAACTGGAACCCGATCGCACCGACCTGACGATCGATGATCAGATTTTGACCGTAGCCCTGCGGAATCTCCGCAATGACTTTGCTCGTCAAATCGGCACCAGCTTATTTCCAGTGCTGATGCAGGTTTACCAGACCCGGAACAACAAAGATACAGACAGCGATGCCTTTGTAAAATTGCTGCATGGACTGATGGTGCTGGAATACCAGAACGATGATCTGTGGTATGACCTGCACCCGATCGTCGTCGATTTACTGCAACGAGAGGGACTGATTCAGTAAAACGCAGCCATGGCTCAGTCAATCACGCCGCACTCCTCAGAACAATCTGCCGCTAACCAGCGAAACTTGCGCAGGTTGGTGCTGTCGGTGCAGGCGAGTTTAGACAAACTGAATCTGTTGATTGCCATCTGTGATAATCCTCTATATCGGGATGAATTGATTCGCACCTATGAGGCAGAACTGACCGCAAAAGGGATTGCCTGCTATCAAATCCAACTCGATCGCCAACAGCCCAGCCTCAAGCAAAGCCTGCTGGATTGGCAGGCACAGAATCCCGATTGGCAGAGCGACCCATCAACGCTGGTGACAGTGCGCGGCGATGAATTGCTACCAGTCCGCTTGCAGCAAGCCAAATCTGCCCAGGAGAAATTCTTCTTTTCAGTGCAGTGGACGCGGGAAGGTTTGCGGGAGTTTCAGTTTCCGATTGTGCTATGGGTAACCCAGGCAGTGGCACAGGGGTTAGCGCAGCAAGCTCCCGATTTTTGGAGTTGGCGCGGTGGCGTATTTGAGTTTGCTCAGCCCATGGCGTGGCAGATGCCCAATTCACTGCAAGGAGAACAACCCCAACCCGAAACTACCAATCAATCCGACCCCTTGGCAGACCCGATTGAACTAGAACAGCAAATCGCCGCTCTGCAAGCCGAAGATGCCGATTCACCCCTGCTAGACAGTTTGTATCAAAGTTTGGGCGAGACTTATTATCAGCGCCTAGAACGAGGCATTGCAGTAGATCGTCCGCAGGAAGAGACAAAGGCGATCTCTGCCTTTGAAGCCGCGATCGCCCGCCGTGAACACCTGCCTGACCCAACGCCCTTAGCCTCCAGCCTCAGTTATCTGGCATTGTTGTACAAATCGCAGGGAGGTTATAGCGAAGCGGAACCCTTGCATCTGCGCGCCCTCCAGATTATTGAGCAGCAGTTAGGGGCAGACCATCCCACTACTGCC
>QBMH01000385.1 GCA_003249025.1 Leptolyngbya sp.
TCGATAGTTCCTACCCCGGTCACTCAATTGTTAAGAAACGTATGCGTTTGCCCTAGCTGCCATGCATCGAGATTATGAATATGCATATAAACGTCCTAAAATGTTCTGTCTCTTAGCTGTATTCCTTCTAATTCTAGAACTGAACTCAATCTCGCTGTCGCTCTGGTAAACCTTCAGAAAAACTGTGAGAAATCCCTGGCTTGGCACCATCCCCATTAGATTGTTCTATTTCATATCCCGTTTCATCTGGTTTTGGAGCAAGAGACTGCCGCGATCGCCGACTTGCCCAAAATGTGCCTGCCCAAAACATGCCTGCCGCGATCGCGCCTCCCGTTGGCAACACGATCCACCAAGGCAATCCACTATTCTGATTAGAGGGTGAGATCGGCAGGGTTTCATCCTGTTCATTTGGCGCTTTTGCTCCACCTCCGCGTAAGGATTGGGCGTATAGCTGCGAGGCTCGTTGAGTGACGATCTCGTCGCCATCAAACAGCCCACTTTTCACCTCAACCCAGTCCCCAGAAGTGCGTCCTAAATGCACTTCGGTGGACTGAAACGCACTACCATTTTGCACAAACACCACCTGTTTTTTGTCGTTCGTTTCCACAACAGCAGTTTTGGGAATTGCCATGACTGCCACGGTCGTTCGGTCAGTCAATACCTCCAACTCTGCAAACATACCGGGTTTCAGCACCCCATTTGGATTGTCCAGTTGGGCTTTCACAGGCACCACGCGGGTTGCCCCTTCGACCACTGCGCCCACGACACTGATGCGTCCTTGAAAAGTGCGATCGCGTAAGCTAGCAACTTTCATCTGAACTCGTTGTCCGGTTTGAATGAGATCGAGATCTTTTTCATAGATATTGGCGCTCACCTGAACGCTACTGCCGTTGATGATGGTCATCACCTTCTTACCCGCATCTTGTCCCGATTCGCCCACCGTTATTTCACGATCGGCAACGGTGCCAGCAATGGGAGCCGCGATCGTCAGGGTGCCGTTTTCATTGGCGATCGCCCCCAGTTGTCGCAAGCGGTTTCGATAGGTGTCTTGACTCAAGGACATTCGCGATCGCGCCACTTGCACAGCCGATTCAGCCCGTTGCAATTGTGCCGCTGCTTCGGAAACCTCTAATCGACTTTCCGATTTGGTCAGGGAAGCTTTTGCCTCCGCCAGCTTGGTTTCCGATTCTAAAAATGTTCTTCGAGGAATTGCGCCACTCACAGCTAGTTCTCGGTCTTTATCAAACCGCTCCTGAGCAAAATTCAGTTGGCTTCGGGCTTGGGCAACCTCTGCCGCTGCAATTCTCTGCTGCTGTTTGTAGTTTTTCTGTGCTAACTGTAGATCGGCTGTTGCCTGTTGCACGGAAGCGATCGCCTCCGATTTTCGATCTAACGCAGTGGTTCGCAGTTCTGCCAGTTCTGGACTGGTCATAATCGCCACTGCCTCACCTGCACTCACTTGATCTCCAGGCTGCACGAGGAGTTGCGTCACGGTTCCTCTTATCGGAGTGGTCACTTCAACCTGTTGGTTCGGCAGTGATTCAATTTGTCCAGTTGCAGTAATGCCAAACGCTAGCTGCTGACGGCTGACAGGTTGCACTTTCAGCCCCATCCGCTGAGCGGTGACTGCATCTACTGCGATCTCCCCTGGTGCTGCGGAGGTTTGACCACCCTGAAATTCGTCCCCGTGTCCTCCATGCGCCCATCCTTTCAGTGGAGTCAGCAGCAATAACAGCAGCAGGGCGCTAGAAATTCGATGAGGGGTGCGATCGCGGTGATGGTGATGGGTCGGCGACATTGAGAGTTTCCTTAGAACAGCACTCAGCAATCACTATTTCATCTAGAGATGAAATGAGCATGAAATCTCAAAAGCACCCTACTGCGGATACCAGGCTTGCTTCCACTGCTGCATTTGCTTGATTTCGGCTGCTTGAGAAGAGAGAATATTTCGCGCCAGCTTTTGAATTTCTGGACGTTTCGATTTACCCAGAGCATCTTTTCCCATTACCAGGGCACCTTCATGATGCGGAATCATTCCCTCTAGAAAGCGCTTGTCAAAGTTCGCATCGGCTGCACCCAAATCCATGCTCATCATCATGCCTGACTTTTGATCTGGAGACATCGGCATAGAATGCCCCATTTTTGAGTTATAAGCAATTGGTGCTGCATTGGCTTTAGGATACCAAGCTTGCCGCCATTGCTTCATCTGGTTTAGTTCTTTGTCCTGAGCTTTGATAATGCTTGCAGCTAACTGTTTGATTTCGGAGCGCTTCGATTTCTGCAACGCCTCTTTTGCCATGACTACGGCTCCCTGATGGTGGGGAGTCATAGCATCGACGAAACGGAGGTCAAATTCGGCATCGGCTGGACCTAAATCCATTGCCATGCTGCTATGACTCATATCACCCATGTTGCTGTGATCCATTCCTGGCATCGAACCGGAGTTGGTTGCTGAGGGGATAGGCAAGGCTTGATTTTGAGCCGATGTTGAGGAGCAGGCATTGATGAGATTGCTGGTGGCGATCGCCCCTACCGTCAGAACCAAAAGACTCATTTTTGCAAAAAGATTGTGCGACATAGATTGAGTATGGCTGCGATAAAAAGATTGGTACAGATTTGTTATTCTGCATACTCCAGTCAACTGGAGAGTCAACTATTTGATGACTTAAACTGAAAAAATTAAGCACACAGTTGAATTGATAGACTTCTTCAACATGGCACGCAGATATGAAAGCAGAATGAAATGGCGATCGCTCCAACCTGTGAAACTTCCGGGTTGAGAAACACTTTCACCAAGACGATTAAATGCTGCGATCGCGACTGGAACGGTCGAAGATAATGACCTTGACTTTACAACTGCCCACTCAACACCTATGCTGCGGTTAGTTGCAGCGTAGGAAAGGTAAGAGAATACGGGCGATCGCCCTCCGTAAATACCTCTTCCTCATACAATCCTTCTACGGTAATGTTATAAACTTGTTGTTTTGCCCTAAATAGATAAGCCGAACTCATAGCGATTAATAAACAACCCAATGACCACATCATGCATCAGCACTGACTTGGAAAAGCAAATGGTTTTGCGAGCCAGTCGTTTAATGCGAGTCCGTAAGGTTAAATGCTTGCGTTCAATCTTCTGAGTATTGCGTTTACCCACCGTGTGCAGACTTGGGTCGAGATGTCTTTCATAAGCT
>QBMH01000386.1 GCA_003249025.1 Leptolyngbya sp.
CCCCTCGCCCCTCGCCCCCCGCCCTAACTCCTGCGGAGACGCTACGCGAACATTCAAATAACCGGAAGAATCATGCCTTCCTGTGCCAGCACACTGTCGGGAAAAACAGATTCTACTTGAGATGCAACCTTGTCTAAAAATTCGTCAGTGTGGCTGGGATCATGATGAAAAACGACTAACTTTTTCACGCCTGCCGCTTTTGCCATCTTCACACCTTCTTGCCAGGTGGAGTGACCCCAACCCACCTTAGAGCTTTTTGGATCGTGATATTCTTCATCGGTATAGCAAGCATCATAAATCAGCACGTCGGCATTACGAGCGAGATGCAGCAGATTTTCATCTAGGCAATCGGCAAAATGTTCTGTGTCAGTTGCGTAGACAACGGTACGCCCTTGCCAGGTCAGGCGGTAGCCCATGGCGCTATTAGGATGATTGAGCGGACCTGTTTCGATGGTGATGTCACCTAGCTGCATGGTATCGCCCGGAAACAAATCATAAAACTTTAGGTCAGACTGCATTACCTGCATGGGCACTGGAAAGTTAGGATGCAGCATTTGGTCATGGAGTCGCTGCTTCATGCTTGCTCCGTTTGGCGCGATCGCCCCATAAATGTGAAAACAGTTTCCTTTCGCAAATGCCGGGACGAAAAATGGGAAGCCCTGGATATGATCCCAATGGGAATGGGTGAAAAACATATAAGCTTCGACTGGCATTTCCGATAACAACGATTTGCCTAGCACTCGTAGCCCGGTGCCACCATCAAAAATTAGGCGTTTTCCACCAATCCGCATCTCAACACAAGACGTATTCCCTCCATAGCGGACGGTTTCACTTCCAGGAGAAGGAATGCTGCCTCGCACGCCCCAAAACTGCACCACAAAATCACTTGCTGGGTGGGTTTCCTCAACGCTGTTGGGGGTGTTCTCCAAGGTAGAGGCTGATTCAAGCTCTGACATTATCAATTACTGGTAAGGTTTCAAGAAGGTCTTTGTACCGATGCACTTGCCGCAAATGATTTTGCTCATCTACTAAAACGACAGTCGGAGAAAAAGTTTGCAACTCCTCAACCGTAAGTTGAGCGTAGGTCATGATAATTAAGCGATCGCCCGGAATGCCGAGACGAGCAGCAGCACCATTTAACTGAATCTCGCCAGAACCCGCAGGTGCTGATATGGCATAAGTAATGAACCGTTCTCCATTAGAAACGTTGACTACTTGTACCTGTTCATAAGGTAGAATACCCGCTGCACTTAATAAAATCTCATCAACACTGATGCTACCGACATAGCTCAAGTTGGCAGCCGTTAAGACACACTGATGAATTTTCGATAATAAAAACGTGCGTTGCATATCTAAGCTTCTTCTTTTTGAAGAAGTAAAAAAGCGAGTGTATTCAATTGGCTTGACTTAATTAAACAACGGATATTTCCCATTTTGCCTATGGAATAGATAAGACCGCAGCGATAGACCCCTATATCAGCAATGAATCTTTACAAAAATGAGGCTTAGACCAACCAAGCCTCAAACTCTTTGACTCACGGTCAGGACTCAGTTAATGGTAAGCCTTGATACATTGTTCGACCAAGGGCAACACCTGATCTACATCTTTCCAGCCTAAAATTTCAGTTGCTTTTTTCTCTAGATTTTTGTAAGTTCTAAAGAATTCGGCAATTTCGTCTAGGCGGTGAGATGCTACATCTGCGAGAGTTTTAACTTGGGCATAGCGCGGATCTTTGTCAGGAACACACAAAATCTTTTCATCGCGATCGCCCCCATCGATCATTTCCAACATTCCAATCGGGCGCGCAGCAATCACGCAGCCGGGAAAGGTGGGTTGATCCATCATCACCATGCCATCCAGCGGATCGCCGTCGTCAGCTAGGGTGTTGGGAATGAACCCATAGTCAAGGGGATATTGGACTGAGGCGAAAAGGACGCGATCGAGGGCAAAGGCGTTGAGATCTTTATCAAACTCATATTTATTCTTACTACCACCCGGAATCTCAATCAGGATATTTAGTAAACCGGGTTTAGGTTGGGCGGGAATACGCGAAAGATCCACAAACAGTCTCCATAAGCAACGTTTAGTATTATCCCATTCCGTACCGCTTCACTCCAATGGATGCCGTTAGCGGTAAAAATATCTCCACTAAATCGGCTCGGCTGACGACTAGGGTTGGGTAAGCCCGCTGCCTATAATTATCGCCCGGTTGTAGAGGGAAAATGGGATTGGGTTCCAGCGGAGTCCAGATGGCACCAGCGGCTTGGGCGATCGCCCAGACTGCGGCAATATCCCAAATTTTCGGCGTAGCTTCCACGCCAGCGAGAGTCCAGCCTGCTGCTATGGTCAAAAAATTGTAGGTTGACACACCCAACATCCGAATTTTGCAGGGTACGGGATTTTGCAAGATGGCGAGGCTACGGGCGCAGAGGGTGAAGAAGTGGTTGGGGCTGGGTGCATCGGGACTGGTATGAATCGGGCGATCATTGAGAAAAGCACCCGTGGGCATTTCCAAGCCGGAGTCGCCACACCAATAGCCATGAAACGACTGGCGCAGGGGTGGAAAGTGAACATAGCCAAAAACCGGGGTGCCGTTGTATAGCAGTCCTAGAGAAATCCCCCAGAGCGGCAAGCCTCGCGCAAAGTTGGTGGTGCCATCCAGAGGATCGATAATCCAGCACCACTCGGTGGCTGGAAAGATATGTTCGGTTTCTTCGCTGACCACGCCATGATCAGGAAAAGTTTGGGCGATCGCGTTCCTCAGTTCCTCGTCCGCCCACTGATCCGCTTGCGTCACTAAACTACCATCGGCTTTTTCTTGCGCCTGCACCTGCCCAAAATCGTGCAGCAGGCGATCGCCGACTCGCTGCGTCGTCGTTTGAGCAAAATCGAGAACCTGAGTCCAAAAAACTGGCATTTGCTTAAGCATCTTTATTAACTGTTGAGCTTAATGATTCATTTGACTGCATTTTCCTGCCATTGACTGAGAGCAATATCTAAGGAGATTTCCGAGAAAAAAGATACCAATTAAGCAGGTCGGATGAGAATGTCC
>QBMH01000387.1 GCA_003249025.1 Leptolyngbya sp.
CTCTGATAGCACCCAAGGCTTTGTCCTGCTGCCGAAACGGTGGGTCGTTGAACGCACTTGGGGGTGGCTTAACTGGTCAAGGCGTTTATCCAAAGACTACGAAGTTTTGCCGGAAACCTCTGAAACCTTCATTTATGTGGCAATGATTCGCCTCATGCTCAGACGGCTAGCGTAGTGCTCAACTTCTCAGACATCCTCTAAGAGTTTTTGGTCAGTACGCGATCGCTCCTCGCATTAATCTAACAATATCGGCAGCTTGGGCGATCGCACTTCTTAGAATTCTCCTTTCGCAAAGTTCAAGGTTTGCGATCGCGGTTTGCTGCATATCTTGCGGTGCAGTGCTGACCATGACAGCCTCCAGTTAGATGGGAACAGGAATTTTGGCGTTGACTTTGAGCAAATCTAAACCTTGTTCAAATATGGTATCAATCGATTGCATGGTGCCATCGGTGGTCATGAATTGATGATCGGGCGTGGCGCGCAGGGTGGTGCCGTCGTCAAGCTGATATTCCACCAGGGCTTGAATGCCGCGATCGTGCCATTGAGCGATCGCTTGAGTATAAACAAACCCGTTTTCATCGACGCTGTAAACCGTGCAGGCTAATTGTTTCTGGACGATTTCACCAATGGCGATCGCGCCATATTCCACTGTCAGAATTAGCGTATCGGCGCTGAGGCAATATTCCGCAAACTGCACCATTGTTTCCCACAAATCCGTGGCAACCTTGGCTTTCACATCATTTTTTTCTGCACCCTGCACAAAGAGTTCCTGATGTTTTTCCATCTCAGACTTTTTCTTTTTACCCATGGCGCGTCGCAGCAGATCGGCTTGTCCCAACGAGTAACCGCCCATATCCTGCGCGATTTTCATGATCTGCTCTTGATAGACCATGATGCCGTAGGTTTCGTTGAGGATCGGCTCCAGGATTTGATGAGGATAGTCGATTTTTTCGCGCCCGTGTTTACGGTTGATGAACTTGGGAATCAAGCCAGCATCCAGTGGACCCGGACGGTAGAGCGCCAGCACGGAGGAAATATCTTCTAGGCTGGAGGGTTTTAGATCGCGCACAATCTGCCGCATCCCCGATGATTCTAACTGAAAGATGCCTTCTAAGTCGCCCTTAGCCAGAAGCTTGTAGGTTTTGGGGTCATCGAGGGGTAAATGATCCAGATCGATCGCGGGTTTTCCCGTCAGCGCGATTAGTTCGATCGCCTTTTGGATCATCGTTAGGTTTCGCAGTCCCAAAAAGTCCATTTTTAGTAGACCCAGGGCTTCGATATCTTCCATGTAGTATTGGGTGAACACGGCTCCGTCGGCATTGCGCTGGAGTGGCACAATTTCGTCGAGCGGGTCGGAGGAGATTACAACTCCAGCCGCATGAATGCCAACACTTTTGTTGGTGCCCTCAATTCGGATTGCCATGTCGATCCAGCGGCGAAAGCTAATGGGAGGGTCGGTGCCGGGAACGATCAGATTTTTATGATATTTTTCTCTGAATTCCGGGGCGGGAGTTTCGTCGCCAATCATGGAAATCATCACTTTTAGCTTGACGGGTTTGCCGCGCACCACCGGAATCATTTTGGTCATGCGATCGCTTTCGCCATAGGGAATGTTTAGCACCCGCGCCACATCCTTCAGCACCGCTTTGGAGGTCATGCGGTTGTAGGTGATGATTTGGGCAACGCGATCGCTGCCATATTTTTCGGTGACATATTTGATCACTTCCTCGCGGCGATCAATGCAAAAATCGGTGTCAATATCTGGCATGGATTTGCGTTCGGGGTTGAGGAAGCGCTCGAACAGCAAGCCATGATGCACCGGATCAATGTTGGTGATGCCCAGAGCGTAGGCAACCAGAGAACCCGCCGCCGAACCGCGCCCTGGACCGACGGGAATGGCATTGTCACGAGCATATTTGATGTAGTCCCACACCACGAGGAAGTAGGTGGCAAACCCCATCTGCTGCATGATTTGGAGTTCATACAGCAGGCGATCGCGATACTCATCCGTAATCTGATCACGAGAGGTGCATTCGCGCCGCCACAGCAATCCTTCCCACGAAATTTCGACCAGATATTCATCATGGGTGGAGCCATCCGGGACAGCATAGTTGGGAATGCGCGGGATTCCCATAATGTCGTAGGGTTCCACCTTGTTTGCGACTTCCAGCGTCGTGGCGATCGCTTCTTCAATCACCTCGTCAGTCAGATGATCACGAAACAACTGCCGCATCTCATCCGCCGACTTCAAATATTCCGTACCGCTGTAGCGCAGGCGCTTATCTTCCGAAATCAGCTTGCCCGTTTGAATACACAACAGTGCATCGTGCGCCTCTACGTCATTACAGGAAATGTAGTGAGAGTCGTTGGTACAAAGGATTTTGATGTCTAGCTCACGGGCAATATTCACCACTTCCACATTCACGATCCGATCTTCGGATGAGCCGTGATCCTGAAGTTCTAGATAATAATCCTCGCCAAACAGATCCTTGTACCATTGGGCAACGCGCCGCGCAATTTCGGGCTTGTGTTGCAAAATCGCTTGCGGCACTTCGCCCCCCAAACAGGCGGAGGTGACAATCAGCCCTTCTTTGTATTGTTCCAGCACGTCTTTGTTGATGCAGGGACGCGCAAAGATGCCCTTGCCCTGATAGCCTTGCAGGTTAGAAATGGTGGTCAGCTTGACCAGATTTTTGTAGCCCTGGGTGTTTTTTGCCAATACCACCTGGTGATATTTGGGGCGACGCTCTTGCTTGGTAATGTCGCCATTGATCACATACATTTCGTTGCCAATGATCGGCTTGATGTTCCTGCCCTTGCACACCTTCAGCAGTTCGATCGCGCCATACATCACGCCGTGATCCGTCAGGGCGATCGCGGGCATCCCCAATTCCAATGCGCGATCGATTAAAGCCGGCAACTGACTGGCACCATCCAGCAGGCTGTAATCACTGTGAATATGAAGACCAACAAAGGACATA
>QBMH01000388.1 GCA_003249025.1 Leptolyngbya sp.
AATCGCTCATCGGTTTGTCCTCTTCAGCTAAACTGACCGATATAATCCCACAACTGCTCCCCAAAACTCAAGCCCAGTCATGTTTCTATATACTTCTGCCTAACGGATAGCCTGCTCTGGGAGAGGGATTTAGGGTGAGGGAGATTGTGGAAAGTCGCACATCGCGTTAAGTTTCTGTTCAGAAGCTAAGAATTTATGGCATGATTGCGGCACTCTTCTCCCAAGTCTTTTGACGATTTGTGGAATTGCGGGAGCTTTTAATTGAATTATTGGATCAGCCTCTAGGCGATCGCTGATATCTTAGATACTCATGAAATGGAACTCAACCATCGGACTCACCCTCATTTTGCTGGCATCCATGCTCATTGCCGGGGTCTTTAGCGGGATTGCAGGCACTAGCCTTGGGCGTGAAGCCCTCAAAGGCATTACCCAGCCAGATACCCGACCCAACAATCTAGCAAATCGCAAAGGCGATCTTCCTCGAAAAGATGAAGTATTGATTTTGCCAGAAGATAAGATTATTGCCAATGTCAAAACTCGCATTGGTGGGGGTAAGGTGGCGGCTGTAGCAGCAAAGCCTGTTTCTGCAATGACTACCAACGTAGCCGTCGCTCAAGCAAAGTTTCCATTGACCACCGAAAGCGAAGATGTAACTCTAGAAATTCGCTCCGTTCAGCAACAAGGCGATTCTTTAATCATTTCGGTTGGATTGCGAAATGCAAAGAAAACTCCTGTTAAATTTTTATACAGTTTTTTGGAAGTTAAAGATAACCAAGGGAGAATCCTAAGCGCCAATACAGAAGGACTCCCTTCTGAGTTGCCTGCCGATGATCAAGTGTATACAGGTATCATTCGGTTGCCGATGGCATCGGTTGATAAGGCAGAAAAGTTGTCGTTGGCGCTGTCAGATTATCCTGACCAGAAAGTTCAGCTAGAAGCGACTAACATTCCGGTGGTTCGATAAAAGGCTAATATGCTTGCTGTCAGGGGAATCTTATTAAATGATCTTGGTCATAAATGCCTCAACGCTGATAATTTGGGGAGGCATTTGAGCAATGGTTGCACCAACATCTGAAAGTTTGGCATGGTCAGAAGTTGCTGTGCGGTTGCTATCTGTTTTTCTGCTAATTACAATTAATGCTTTTTTTGTCACGGCAGAATTTTCAATTGTTTCTGTGCGGCGATCGCGGATTAATCAACTCGTCGTCGCAGGAGATATCCCCGCAAAAACAGTACAAAATTTGCAGCGTAGTATCGAGCGCTTGCTTTCCACTACTCAGTTAGGGATTACTCTCGCGAGTTTGGCACTGGGCTGGATTGGAGAAACCGCCATGGCTGGTTTAGTAGAAAATGGGCTGAGGCAACTTCCGCTGCCCTTAACGCTACAAGAACCGCTAGCTCACTCTTTGGCAGTGCCGCTGACTTTTCTAAGTATTGCCTATCTGCAAATCGTACTGGGCGAACTGTGCCCCAAATCAGTGGCGCTCCTATATCCCGAAGAAATATCGCGAGTTTTAGGACCCCCCAGTCTCGCGATCGCCCGCATTTTCAATCCGTTCATTTGGATTTTAAATCAGTCTACTCGGCTACTGCTAAGGCTTGTGGGTATTCAATATGCGGCGGGGCAAGGTTGGTATAACCAGGTAACCCCAGAAGAATTGCAGTTGATCATTACCTCTAGCGAATCCACGGGTTTAGAAGCAGAAGAGCGAGAACTGTTGCGTAATGTATTTGAGTTTGGCGAAGTGTCTACCGCAGAAGTCATGGTGCCTCGAACCAGCATCGCCGCGATTTCTCACACTGCCACGCTCAAAACCTTGTTGGAAGAAGTGGCAGAATCAGGCTATTCTCGCTATCCAGTCATTGGCGAATCTCTAGACGATATTCGCGGCATTATTAACTTTAAAGAATTAGCAGAACCGCTGTCGCAAAATCCTCATTCTTTGGATCAATCCATTAACCTGTGGGTTCGTCCAGCGCGGTTTATTCCTGAATATATGCTGCTGAGTGAGCTACTGCCCTTAATGCAGCGATCGCGCCAGCCCATGGTGATGGCGGTGGATGAATTTGGCGGCACCGCAGGCTTAGCCACGATCGCCGATGTCATTGGTGCCATCTTGGGAGACACAGTTGAAACTGATAGCGCCGAAGCACCCACCATCCAAATCCTGGATGATCAAACCTTTTTAGTGCAAGCACAGATGAACTTGGAGGAAGTCAACGACCTGCTCAGCTTAGAACTGCCGCTCACCGATGATTATCAAACTCTGGCAGGATTTGTTTTATATAACCTCCAGCGCATTCCCGCACCGGGCGAAACCCTTCACTTTGAAGGCTATGAATTGACCGTTGCTGCTGCCGAAGGTCCTCGCTTAGATCAGATTCGCATTCACCGTCTAGAAAACCTATCCACAGAATCAAATGAGCTAAACCTAAATTCTATTGGTCAAGAGCCATCCGAGACATCCTACGAAGATCCCTTAATTCCCTAGTTCCCAGCTTTTTAGTCAATTTCACTAGTCATTTCTGACTGCTCTTGCAGCGATCGCCATCCAGCTTGCCAAAGCGTTTCATCCTTCAAAAGCTTAGCGTTGAGCCAAAACCGCACTTTCGGATCACAGGAAGCTACCAGTTCTGCAAACACCCAGATTCCCTGATTTTTTCGATTAGTTACTTGAAAATGCCGCCAGCCATCTACTTGGGTATGGGCTGTCCACTTGGAACCGACTAAATAGGGAAATTTTTGTTTGCGTTGCATGGTTAAACAGTAGCATCTTGATTAACTTGACCTGATCAGCCTGCATGATGACACCTGAAGCGTTTTCATGAAGGGCACGTCGATTAATTGATATCCCGGAATTTCAAGTCTTAGCACAGTCTCATGGCTCGATAGCAATGCTTCTGCCCCTACGGTTGAGGCGCAAAAAGCTGCACGCTTTCCCCGAAACATGCCTCAATGCCTCATGTTGGACAGATC
>QBMH01000389.1 GCA_003249025.1 Leptolyngbya sp.
GGGTTGGGGATTGGGGGTTAGGAGTCGATGGGTGCATGGGTAGATGAATCCCTACTCAATTCACTCATGTACTCCTCGCGATGCCGATTACAAGGTTTCTTGAGTCTGTTCTTGCACCACACTACTCCAGTCATCTTGGGTGATAGCAGCCTCTAGATTTTGCTGGCGATCGGCAGGCAGTTCTTGGCTCAGATCTGCTTCTGCCATTGCTTTCCGCAGCTTCAGCTTTTTCTCGTCGTAGGCTTGGCGTTCTGCCGCAGACATTGCCGCGATCGCGGCGGCTCCAATGGTGTTTGCCCATAGTCCGCTGTCATCCACATTGCCAGATGGAGTAGCGCCTAGTTCAGCAATCCAGGTGTCCCGCAGCGCTTCCATCTCGTCGCGTTTGGGAAACTTGAACGGCTGCACCCGCACAAACGCGCAGATATCAGCACCAATTTGGGTCACATGCCCCCGCAGAGCAAGGGCAACATTACGGGAATAACCGATGTATTGCGTCTGGCGATCGCCGTTGAACACGGCATAAACCCCAGCAATTTTGGCATTTCCTGCCGCCTCACACCAGCTTTCTAGAGGCGAGATCGTTTCTGTGGCGACGGTTGGCTCAGCGATCGCGGCAGCCACAGCACCATGTTCATCCTCAGAACTGTAGAGAAAGCCATGCAACCCTTGATGCTCTTGAGGCACGTTCTGATGTTCGATTGGAGTTGTGTTATCGGTTGTCACCTGATTTTTTCCTGCGGATGGGCGATCGTTATACAGCTATTATCCCCCAGCGAAGGTCAACCTGAATTTGTCCTAAGTGAAGACCCCATAAATGCATAATGGGTACTGACAGGACAGTAGTACAATTGATTCAATTGTTCGGAACCTGCCACTCATGCGACGGGACTCGATTTTTTATGCCTTGTTTCAACAATCTCCATCCCTGCTGTTTGAGCTATTGGAAAGCCCACCTGCCAATGCCCAAAATTATCGGTTTGATTCGGTTGCCGTCAAAGAACCCAAGTTTGAAATTGATGGAGTATTCCTGCCACCCGAATCTAAAATACCTGGTGTAGTCTACTTTTGTGAGGTTCAGTTCCAAAAAGATGAACAGCTTTACGAACGGCTATTTGGAGAATTGTTTGTGTACTTTTATCGCAACCGGGAGCGCTTCAGTGATTGGCAAGCGGTAGTGATTTATCCATCCCGTTCAATCGAACAAAGCAATATTGTTCCTTATCAAGATCTGCTGGAGGGAGATCGCGTCCATCGGGTCTATTTAGACGGGTTGGGCGAGATGGATCAATTGCCGTTGGGAGTGGGTTGATGATGTTGACGACGATTCAGGAGACTCAGGCACCAGAAGTAGCCCGGAGTCTATTGATGCGTTCACGGCGGGAGTTACAGCCAGAAAGGAGTCGTGCCATCATAGAGATGATTGCGACAATCATGGTTTATACGTTCACAAATTTGAGTCGTCGGGAGATTGAAGCGATGTTGGGACTGAATTTGCAGGAGACGCGGGTTTACCAGGAAGCAAAAGCAGAAGGTGAGCAGATTGGTGAGCAACGAGGGCGGCAGGAAGGGCGGCAGCAAGGAGAGCGATCTCTAATCTTCCGACTGCTCAATCGCCAGGTGGGAACTTTGCCTGACGAAGTAAGGTTGCAGATTGATGAATTATCCATTGCTCAATTAGAAGCATTGGGTGAAGCCCTGCTGGATTTTACAAAGTTGGCTGATTTGGCAGACTGGCTGGAACTTGAGCCAGAGTGAGTGGTTCCTTGGGTATGCCCCAGCATTTGGATGAGGTCAGAGGCGCTGAATGACGCTTTTTGTACCTTGACCCATCGTCAATCAACTTCAAAACCTGCCCATACATACATTTTGTTTTCTAGAATCGCTTAGTTCGGTGGGCAACGTCAGGGTAAAAGCGGTTTGCCCAGCGGGGGGTGAATCCAGGGTTAAATTGCCACCGTGAGCATAGACAATTTCGCGGGACAGGCTCAGTCCTAGCCCCAATCCTTCAATCGATTGAGTTCGGGCTAGAGTGCCCCGATGGAAGCGATCGAAAATCCGCGATCGCTCACTGGCAGGAATGTCTCTCGAACTGTTACTGACGGTGACAAATATCGTTTGCTGTCGTCGTCCAGTTTCAACTCGCACCCAGCCCTGCGGTAAGTTGTACTTGATCGCATTATCAATCAGGTTTTGCAACACTTGAATCAGGAATGCTTGATCTGCTTGAACCTGTAAGCCCCTTACAATCTGCACCTGCACTTTCAGGTCGGGTGCTAGCAGGTCGATATCACTGACCAGATCCGCCAATAGTTCGGATAAATCGACTTGAGTTGTATGCAGGCGAATTTGTCCGGCATCTGCCAGTGAGAGCAACAACAGTTTGCGGACGATCGCACTTAAATGACGCACCTCATCGAGCAAGCGGCTGAGGCGTTGTTGCAACTCAGAACCGGGTGCCGCTGCTTGCAGCGTCCGCTCTAACTCGCCCTGCAAAATTGAGAGGGGCGTTTTGAGTTCATGGGCGGCATCCGCACTAAAGCGGGACGCTTGGGTAAAGCTGCGATCCAATCGTTCCATCATTTGATTGAAAACTTGTAGCAGTTCAACAAATTCGCGATCGCTGCCACTGGTAGGAACCCGCTGATCCAACCCTTTAGCGGTGACGCGGCGCAGTGTCGCGGTAACTTCATGAATTGGCTTGAGGGCATTTCCAGATAGCCACCAGGCACCGATCGCAATCAACACTAGCAACAAGGGGATGCTGACTAAATAGGCATTGCGAATCGCATTCATTTCAGCTTCGATGGTGCGGAGATTCACGGCGATCGCAATGTCAATATCTGATGTCGCCACAGCACCCACTCGCCAAAAGCCCGTGTTAGTCGATTGCGTCATCAGTTTAGACAACCGACCGGGCTGCCGGAATCTGCCAGGAG
>QBMH01000038.1 GCA_003249025.1 Leptolyngbya sp.
TGAGTTGAAGAGGGTATTTAATCCGCTTGTGACAGTACGAAGGGCGGAATGTGGGTTTAATTACCCACAATCCGCAGGCGTTGGGTGACCATAGTAATGCCATCATGGCGAACCACCACTGCCGATAGCCAGTGCTGCTCTGAGTTGGCGGGCGCTTTGCCAACTTTGAAAATGCCGCCTGAGTTCAGCGGCTCTAGATTAATAGTGGTGGCGTTTAGGTAGCCATCCGGCTTGATGGTTTCTTCTAATGCGCTTCCTAGCAGCAAATCATCACCCAAAGGCTCTTGAACGATCGCGTCGAAGCTAAACTCCTGACCACGCTTGACCTGATTTGGCAGGTTGATCTTGAGCGTGGGAGGATTACTGCCGCTGGTAATTTGGCTGCGTTCATTGGTAATTTCTTGACGAACTACCTTCTGGTTCTCAATCCGTTGACGTGATTCTAGGGTGGAGTCAAGGTTATATTCGCGATCGCCTTCTCGAAAAGTGCCCGTGATTCGGGTGACGGTATCCGCAACAATGCCATTTCCCTCGTTTTTCCAAGATTTCAACTCAGTCTGATAGCTCAGCTTTGGATACCGCTTCCAGACAGAACTGAGCGACTGCTGCAAGTTTTGGCGATTTAATCCATCAGTGCTAGAAAAATTTGATCCATGTAAATCAAGCACTGTATTGAGATTACGAGCATTAGTCGCCGCATCCATTTGAGTCAAGAGCGTGGTCAATTGAGCAGGGGCACTGCTGGCAGGGTTTTGTGCCTGAGCGGTTAAGGGCAACACTATACTCAACAGCGAGACAGCTAAACCGACCGTAAACGTTCCTACTCGCCAGCGGTTTTTAGATTGAGAAAAAACGACTTGAGTCAGGGCTAATGAGGCAAAGCGATCGCGAAAACGAGGGTGCATAAAATTTTAAATGTGACAAATCTGAGGAACTAGCCTACTGAGACTCAGCAGATTAGAGGCAAACATTATCTTAAGTTAACCTTAGGGCTATTGTAGTAAATGGATTTACCAGAAATCCTATATTTAAATTGCTCTATTCAAGAACGCTGTGCCCCATCCTTTGCCTCCACCGCCAACCAAACGCCTGCTGATTGCGGCAAGCGGCACGGGCGGACATGTGTTTCCCGCGATCGCCGTTGCCGAGCAGCTTTCCGACTATGAGATTGAGTGGTTGGGGGTGCCCGATCGCCTGGAAAAGCAGTTGGTTCCGGCTAAATATCCCCTGCATTTAGTAGATGTGGAAGGATTTCAAACAAAAGGATTGGCAGCAGTAAAGGTACTGCTGAAATTTGCGCGATCGCTGTGGCAAGTGCGCCAACTGCTGCAAAAAGGTCGTTTTGATGGCGTGTTTACTACGGGCGGATATATCGCCGCTCCCGCCGTGATTGCTGCGCGATCCTTGGGTATTCCGGTAGTACTGCATGAATCGAATGCCCTGCCTGGAAAAGTTGCCCGATGGCTTAGCCCTTGGTGCAGTGTGGTGGCGATTGGGTTTGAGGCTGCCAAGACCCATCTACCCCGCGCTCAGCACTGTGTCTATGTGGGTACGCCCGTTCGCGCTCAGTTTTTGCAAAATCCACCGCCGTCTTTAGACTTGCTCATTCCGCCAGATGCCCCGCTGTTGGCGATTGTGGGCGGTAGTCAGGGAGCCGTTGCTGTGAACAAACTGATTCGTGAATGCGCTCCTACTTGGCTAGAAGCAGGTATTTGGATCGTGCATCAAACGGGCGACAATGACCCCAATGCTCAAAGCTTTCAGCATCCCCACTATTTTCCGTTGCCGTTCTACAGCAATATGGCAGGGCTGTTTCATCGGGCAAACCTGGTGATTAGCCGATCTGGGGCTGGCACCTTAACCGAACTGGCAATCGCCCACACGCCTTCCCTGCTGATTCCCTATCCCTTCGCCGCAGACGATCACCAAACCTATAACGCCACCGTTTTCGCCAATGCCGGAGCCGCCAAACTATTTCAGCAAAACGCCCTGACCGCGATCGCTCTCACTACCGAAGTGCTGCATCTGCTAGGCACCACCCCTGACAATGTTCAAACCTTGAACCAAATGTCAACCCAAACCGCCAGCCTTGCCGTTCCCGATAGCGCGAATCGCATGGCAGCATTAATCCGAGAAGTTTTAGGTAGAGAGTAGAAGTGCTGAATTCGGGGTTCGAGTAGCGGACTAGATCTGTGGAGGTGAAGGGTAATTAACGAGGTCAAAGAGTCGTTGATTGACACTAATCTAAGATTAATCGTGCTTTTTACCCTTTTTTTTACCTTTTCCTTTGCTGTCATCCTCTTGTGTATCTATATCTGACAGATCTTTAGGTGAAGCCGTTGCTGGGGATACTTGAGCAGGTTTTATCTCAGCAGGAGCAGTTTGAGCAGGACTAGGAGTAGGGGATGGTGGAGCAAGCGTCCGCTGGATAAGAAGGGGGATTGCTGTCGTTCCAGCTAAAGAGGCAGCCCCAATCACTCCTTGCATCAAGGTAACCTTAAATCCTTTCTTCGGTGATTCAGGCGAGCTTCCAGGATTAGTCATAGGAAATTTTTCTAAGTTAGATGTGGTTAGCTGAACAAGATTGGTGAAATAGTCAATCTAGGATACCCAGCACAGACGAGCAACTCACTACAGCGATTTTCAGATTGGTAGGCACTGTAGTACCAAACAGTTTCTTACTCGGACAGATCGGTGGCTGATTCGAGCGGCAACCGCTGTAATTTCAGCTCCCCAGAGTTTAGAACACTGGGGAGCCTTCGAGGTTTAGAAAGCGTTAGAAATGTAATCCACTACAAAAGTATTTACTTGATCAACCAGCAGGATATTAGAGCCAACGACTACTAGGTCGTAATAGGTTGGTAGATTGATGTAGGTGTTAACTTGCTTGGGCAATGGCACCAGTTTTTTAGCAATGCCGGGAGGTAAACCCTTCCCGCGCAGCAGTTGCTTTTGAATTCCAGGAGGCAGCGATCGCCCTTGGTTCACAATCTGAGTCCGCAGCGAATCGCTCACCAGATAGTTGCAGCTATTACAAGTTCCCCGCATTAAATCAACTAGCACCGTCCGCTGACTGGTGGTAAAGCTTTGAACCTGAGTTTGCTGAATATTACGAATGGCACCGTTATAAGCAACCACCACTCTGGGGCTAGTTTTGTAAACCGTAACCACGCTTTGGATCGTCTTGGCTGTGAAGCCGGGGCGACCACCGAGGAAGGTAAACGTCCAGGAATCCCCATTATCGACATAAGGACATTGGCTAGCGGGTCCGTGCATGGAATCCTCAGCCCGATAGACTCGGATGCCACCATTGGCTGATTCTGCGGCTTGACGAGCAAGATTCTTAGCTCGGCTTAAGTCAATCCGAACTTCTCGGCGATCGTCATCGCGATCATATTTCTGCCCTTTCTTATCATCCTTATCCTCTTTTTTTGCCAACAGCGATCGCTGAGTGCTGTTGCGATAGCTGGTAGAGCCGTCCGATTTAATTGTTTGAGGCGTTAGGGTTAGTGCATTTGCAGCCATAGGCATCACCGTGAGCAGAATGAGACTGGATACAGCCAACAGTCGCTTACTCAAATACGCAGGTGAATAGAGCATCAAATTTCATTCTCCTTATAAATCATGGATCGAATCGTCTAGTCTTTACACTTTTTCCGTACTGATAAGGTTCCCTATTCACCACGCTCTTGACCTCAGCTTCACAAATGTGAGGTAGAGTATCTGATCAGAAACGTTTTTTACCTGATTGAGTTCTCCAAGAAACGCTTCTTCTCTACACTCCGTACTCACTTCTTGCCCTTTTTCTTAAATCACTATTCAGTTAGATGCAATTGGGGGGCGCAGTTCCGCATAATAACCATTAGCACTGCTGAATACATTCGAGAGCCAATGAATGGTTAGTTCTGGTTTACCGAAATCAAAAAGTCGCCTACTAAGCTGGTGGGACTCGCTGACACCGATGTCGCGGATGTTGGCGATCGCCCTTGCTGTGCCCCTTGCCGTGGTAAATGCTTGGGCATTTTCATCCATTTTTAGCTACTTTCAGTCCTTGATGGTGGTGCTGATTGTGGCATCCCTGGTAGCGTTTATCTTGAACTATCCCGTTTATTGGCTGCAAGAAAAGGGCGTACAGCGGACTCAAGCGGCGATCGTGGTGTTTTTAGGAGCGCTGCTGATATTGGGTGTGTTAGGCGTAACGCTATTACCGTTGGCGATCGCCCAAGCCCAACAGCTCGTAACGCGCTTGCCCGAATGGTTTGACTCTGGACAGCGCCAACTCGTGATGCTGGATGATCGGTTGGGCACTCTGGGATTGCCTGTGAGCCTAGATGGATTAATTTTGCAGCTAAACGATCGCCTTAAAAGCCAACTTCAAGGCATCGCGGGCAGTGCCTTGAACCTGACTCTGGATCTGGCAGTATTCACCGTTGCGAAGCTGATCGATGTCTTGCTGACCGTAATCTCCACGTTTTATCTCCTGCAACATGGCGATGAAGTCTGGGAAAACATTATTGGTTGGCTACCCGCACGCATTCAGCAACCTTTTTCTAAAACCTTGCGATTAAGTTTTCAAAACTATTTCTTGGGGCAAATTATTTCATCTACCTGCATGGCAGTGGGCTTGATTTCCATTTTCCTGGTGCTAAAAGTGCCCTTTGGACTGCTGTTTGGCTTAACCATTGGGTTAATGGCGCTGGTGCCGTTTGGCGGTTCCGCTGGCATTGCCTTAGTCACCTTGCTGGTAGGATTGCGAGATATTGGCATGGCGTTTCAAGTGTTGTCAGTGGCGTTGATCGTGCAGCAAATTGTCGAAAACGGCATCGCGCCAAGAGTCTTGGGCAGCGTCACGGGGCTAAATCCCTTTTGGGTGTTTGTGTCGATTTTGACCGGGGCGCGGGTCGGTGGATTTTTAGGAGTAGTGGTGGCGGTGCCCATGGCAGTTTTGATTAAAGAAGCATTAGCATCCATTCGCACAACTCATAAGGCTGATCTATCCCTCAGCAGTGAGCCAACTCACCGTCCTCCAACGATAGAATCTCGCATTGCACCCAATGACTTGATTGACGCGACAAAAGAGAAAGTGCCCGGTGAAGTCTAGTTTACAACTTGGCTACCGTGGCTCCGGGGATCGGTTTTACTCGCTTTATCAGTAGAAACGGGTGCAGAGAAGGCGGAGGTTTGTCCAGAGGGTTGAGCATAGGGCAGCGGAGCGTTATCTGTTAGAGCAACTAGGTTTGCTTCCATCACCGATCGCGGCTGTTCGCCAATTGCCTCAGCAATTTTGGTAGCTTTGTCGTCCAAAAATACAAAATGAGGAATCCCATCCACGCGATATTGCAATACTTCGGGCAACCATTTGTTGTTGTCCACGTTGAGCATGACAAAGTTGAGGCGATCGCCGTACTGTTGCTTGAAAGCTTGCAGATCGGCTGCCATTGCTTGGCAACTGGTACACCAGTTGGCATAAAACTCCATCAGCGTTGGTTTGCCGTTACTCAATGCAACCTCTAAGGGAATTGATTCTTCTGCCATCGCGCTCAGCATTCCGGGTGCAGTTTCGGTTTTGAAGCCTAGAAAAATAGAAACGATGAGGGCGATCGCGACTAGGGCAATCACAAAATTTCGGAGGCGTGTTGCTGAAGTGAGTTCGGATGATTGAGTGGCGACAGGAGTGGGCGCGGTAGGCGCAGAGTTAGGAGAATTCCCAGTCATACTCAATCCTAGAAAGATAATTACATTCCAGTGTACTCCTGTCTTAGAAAGCAAGATTTACGAACATTCAATAACGCGTAGCGGCTTTGTCGCAGATATGACGAGTAGCGAGTGACGACTGGTGAAGAGTTAGGATAAGTTGGGTACAAAATTCATTAATTTATTCCCTGACCCCTATTCCCTATTTCCTCTCCCCTGCTTTATGCTCGACCAAGTTGCTGCCGCATTGGAGCGCCAAGATTATCAGACAGCAGCGCAGTTATTAAAGGAATTGCTCAAGCGATCGCCGCAAGATCCTTGGGTTCAGTTATATGTGGGGCGATCTCCCAACGGCAGCTAACCCCACTTGCTCTGATTGCCCCAAGCTAAAAAGCCATTTATGAACCCAACCGATGCAGACCTGCTTGAGCCGTTTATTGATCGCTGGCAGCACTCTAGTGGGAATGAACGCGCTAACTATCAAATGTTCTTTTCGGAACTGTGCGAGGCGTTGGGAGTCAACCGTCCTGATGCAAAGGGCAGTGTGGCGGGTGATCCCTATTGCTTTGATAAAAACATCACCATCTATCATCCCAGTGGCAAGAAGACACCGGGCTATATTGACTTTTACAAAGCCGATCACTTTCTGATTGAGGCAAAGCAGGGCGGCGATCGCTCAGGCAAGGGCACTGCAAAACGGGGCACGAATACTTACCTGAAGGCAATGGAGGCGGCATTTGTGCAGGCGATCGCCTACACTCGCAACTTGAGTAGCAAACCGCCGTTTCTGTTGACCTGCGATATTGGCGATCACTTTGAGCTTTGGCTAGGCTTTAACGGGGATTATGGCGGCTATGGGGCACGGCGGGACATTGCGCTGACCGATCTGCGCCAGCCAGAGATTTTTGATCTATTTGTGGATATATTTACCGATCCGCAGAAGCGCAACCCCGAAAAAATTGCCGCGAAGGTGACGCGAGAAGTGGCGGCAGATTTAGCGGAGTTATCGAAGCGGTTGGAAGGTCTGCATGAACCGCAAGAAGTTGCCCACTTTTTGATGCGCTGCATCTTCACGATGTTTGCCGAGGATGTGGGATTGCTGAAGGAGCATTTGTTTACAGAGGCGTTGGAGACGCGCTGGTTGCTCAATCCCAAAAGTTTTAAGCCGGAGGTGGAAAGCCTTTGGCAGGCGATGAATGATGGCACGGCGTTTGGCTTTTATGGCAGGTTGTTGAGGTTTAATGGGGGGTTGTTTGCCGAATCGATCGCGTTTGATTTGACCACTGAGCAGCTTGAGGTTTTGCTACGGGCAGCCAAGCGGGAATGGAAGGATGTGGAGCCTGCGATTTTTGGCACGTTGCTAGAGCGGGCGCTGGATACTAAGGAACGCAGCAAGCTGGGGGCACACTATACCCCTCGATCCTATGTGGAGCGGTTGGTACGTCCGGTGGTGATGGAGCCGTTGCGAGAACAGTGGGATCTGGTGCAGGGCGAAGTGAAGCAGATCTTGGGGGATGTGGATATCGAGCCGACTGCTGCCCAAAAGAAGAAGGCTGTTGCAGGGCTGGAAGGCTTTTTGGCAGAGTTGCGGACGGTACGCATTCTTGATCCGGCGTGTGGGTCGGGAAATTTTTTGTATGTGACGCTGGATTTGATCAAGCAATTGGAATCAGAGGTATTGCGTCGTTTGGAAGATGTGACAGGGCAGGCGCAGTTGCGGTTGGATATTAATCAGGTGAACCCGGCGCAGTTTTTGGGGATTGAGCTAAACCCGCGTGCGGCTGCGATCGCTGATCTGGTGATCTGGATTGGTTATTTGCAGTGGCACTTTCGACGGTTTGGCGACCTGCCCCCGGTGCAGCCTGTGCTGCGCGAGTACAAGAATATTGAATGTCGAGATGCGGTGCTGGCGTATGACGGCAAGGTGGAAGACGTTGACCCGAAAACAGGCAAGGTGAAAACCCGCTGGGGTGGACGGACGATGAAACATCCGGTGACGGGCGAACAGGTGCCCGATCCAAGTGATCAAATCCCAATTTATCGCTACATCAATCCGCGAGCGGCTGAGTGGCAGGAAGCGGATTATATTGTCAGCAATCCTCCTTTTATTGGAAAATCTCGTAGAAGAAGTGCATTAGGGAACGAGTATTTATCAGCATTGTTTCAGGCATATCCAGATATGCCTGAAGGGGCAGATTACGTTATGTCTTGGTGGTCTTGTGCTGCGAATCTTGTTAAACAAGGTAGATTAAAACAATTTGGATTTATTACAACTAACAGCATCACTCAGTTACTTAATCGGCAGGTGATAAATTTAGCTCTTGCAAAAATTCCTGAACATCAAATTCTGTGGGCTATTCCTGATCATCCTTGGGTAGATAGTGAAAATGGAGCGGCTGTAAGGATTTCAATGACTGTTGTAGGTAAACAGAACCAGAAGTCTAAGATATTGAGGATTATTCAAGAGACTTGGCAAAATGAGGATGAAGTTCAGGTAGTTCTTAAATCTGAATTAGTAGGTCAAATTCATTCTGATCTTCGCGGAGGCATAAACCTCAGTGAAGCCAGAAATCTCAAAGCTAATATTGGAATTTGTACGGTCGGACTTGTACTGTTTGGCAAAGGGTTTTTGATTGGTAAGGAACAAACATCTTCATTTGAAAGTGAAGTTTGTCATCCCTTTTTAACTGGAAGAGGTATTATCAATGGCTCTGCGCCAGAGTACGTTATAGACTTTTATCCTTTAACTGAAGAGCAAGCACGGAAGAAAGCTCCTCAAGCTTTTCAACACTTGCTTGACTATGTAAAACCTCAAAGAGATCAAATTCGAGATCCAGGTAGCCGCGTAAGGTGGTGGCGCTTTGGTCGAGACAAAGCTGAGTTGCGTTTAGCAATTGCCAATCAAACCAGATACATTGCAACTATTGAAGTGAGTAAGTATCGAACTTTTCGTTTCGTTTCATCTGAAGTACGTCCTGATCACACACTTATTGCGATCGCTCTTGAAGATGCTTATTATCTCGGCGTTCTTTCTAGCAAAATTCATGTTAGTTGGGCACTTGCAGCAGGAGGAACTTTAGAAGATAGACCGCGCTATAACAAAACTGTTTGCTTCGATCCCTTCCCCTTCCCCGACCCTACACCCGATCGCAAACAAAAGATCCGCGAACTGGGCGATCGTCTTGATGCTCACCGCAAGCGCGTTCAGGCACTGCATCCCGATGTCACCATCACCGCCATGTATAACCTGCTGGAAAAGATCCGCGCTGGGGTTGAGTTGACTGAGAGCGATCGGGCATTCAACAACAAAGCCTTGGTTTCCACCCTCAAACAAATCCACGACGAGCTAGATGCAGCCGTGTTTGAGGCTTATGGATGGGAGGATTTAAAAGCAGAAGGCAAAACCAAGAGTGAAGTCGATGAAATCATCCTAGAAAGACTGGTAGCGTTGAATGCAGAACGCGCCGAAGAAGAACGTAATGGATTGATTCGCTGGTTGCGTCCAGAGTATCAGGCACCGGGCGAAACTCAGACTCAGCGAGTAATTGAAGGCATTACCGAAATCGAAGTTGAAAGCGCGATTATCCCTGTCGAACAACAGAAATTTCCCAAAGCTTTCAAAGACCAACTAGCAGCCGTTCGCGACTTGCTCCGCACCCAAAGCGGCGAATGGACAATCGACCAAATTGCTGCACAGTTCAAAGGTGCAACTCGCCAAAAAAATGTTATTCTCACCTGCCTCGAAAGCCTAGAAACCTTGGGCATCGTGGCTCGATATTCAGAAGCCGATGACCGACTCCACTGGTACTTGCAAAACGTTTAGGAACTGCAAAACGCCTGTTCGTCTTTGGAGTGGTGGATGAAGATTTGTTGTTGCATTTGAGTTCACCTGCGATCGCTTAACTGGGTCGTTACGATGATTTCAGTGTAAAGTTTCTAATCCTATTCCCTCACCCCTATTCCTTCCTCTTATGCTCGACCAAAGGGAACCGCCTAAAGGAGCACGAATCGCCCCGCTAAAATGGAACCAAGATTTGCGATCGCGCCCTTCTCACCATGAACGTTACCCTCAGTCCCATCCTTGCCCGTCTCAAACAGGAACTCACTGAGTTTTATGGCGATCGCCTGCTTCACCTCACCTCACCCTCTTCGGCTCCCAAGCCTGTAGCGACGCTGAACCGGGGGAATCGCCCAATCCATCGCATGATCAGAAATTGTTTATAGTGAGGATTAGTGGTATTCAGGACAGGTACTTCTATGTCAGTCAAAGACATACAGCAGTTGATTCAGTATGTGACCGATAGCCAAGGAACACAGATCGGTGTAGTGGTGCCAATCGCGCTTTGGGAGCAAATTTTAGGAGCTTTGGACGGTGGGGAAAGGGGACTTTCTGCGATCGACGAAGATGAACCGAAGGAGCTTATCCTATCAGATTTAGAGGATGCCGTGCGATCCACCAGATCGGGCATGATGCTTCCGATCGAGCAGCTTTGGGATCAGGTCTATGAGTGAATCGGACAAGGTTGAGATTTTATTTTCTGCACCGTTCCTCCGACGCTTAAAGGGATTAGCCAAGCGATATCGTCAGATTCAGACTGATCTTCAGCCTTTCCTGGTACGACTGGAATTGGGTGATTTTCTGGGCGATCGCATTGTGGGACTGGATATTGTTGTGCTGAAGGAACGAGTGCGAAATAGTGATATTTCTACGGGTAAAAGTGGTGGGTATCGGGTGATTTATCAGATCCTGGCTGAGCGATCGGTCTTGTTGTTACTCATTTATGCGAAGTCAGATAAAGCGGATGTTTCGCTAGAAGAGATTCGTGAAGCAATTCAGCGGGGAGTGGGCTGAAACCTCTCGTCAGTCCAGGGGAAGAAATCAAACGCACTGGCAAAGCGATCGCCGATCTCTCCCTACACTATGATGTGGTGATTAGCATTCCCTATTGCCTATTCCTTCCTCTTATGCTCGACCAAGTTGCAGCGGCATTTGAGCGCCAAGATTATCAGACAGCGGCGCAATTGTTAAAGGAATTGCTCAAGCGATCGCCTCAAGATCCTTGGGTTCAGCTATACGTAGGGCGCTTGCAAGAAGTATCAGGTAAAACCAAAGCCGCAGAAGGGATTTATCGGCAATTGTTGAAAAGCCAAACGAATTCCAAGCTAATTGCTCAGGCGCGTCAAGGGTTACAGCGGTTGGGTGGAGTGAGGGAAGAACCGTCTAAAGAATCACGGGCGATCGCTCAGACAACTCGACAAGCTGCCAGCGCCAATCCTGGATTTATGATTTTGTCAGCGGTTCCCAGTGAGGCTCGGAGTGAGCTTGGGCAGCGTTTTGCCAGCGTGATGAATCTGGATCTGTATACCGCAAAGGCATTGCTTCCCAGTCGCGGCTGGAAACTTTATCGAGCGGGTGCTTTTGCCGAATTGCAGTCAGTGGGGCAAGCTTTAGAATCAGCAGGCGTTCCCATCTTTTGGGCAGCGACTTCAGAATTAGAAGCGATCCAAGTATTTCACGTTAGCCACTTTTCCACGTTAGAGCCAAATCCTACAGTGGTCTGTAAAAACGATAGCGGGCAGTTGGGTTCGTTGTCATTCCCATGGTCGGAAGTGGCGCAACGGGTGGAAGGGATTCTGCCGATCTTTTCGCAAGTGGTTGAGTTAGGCTATCGCGATCGCCCTGAATGGAAAGATAAGGTAGAAGACTATGCCCACTTTTGCGACTTGCATTTGCCATCGCGCCGCTGCATTTTGCGGATACACGACAGTCGTTATAACTTCAAACAGGGCGCTCTTGCTTCGTTTGAAGCCGATACCATTCGCCAACGCTGGAATCACTTACTCACCTGTTTAACGCAGCAGTTGCCCCAAGCTCCCATTTGGTCAGACTTCATCGCGTTTTCTGAAACCGTGGATGATTTCACAGTTCCCTTAAGCCGTTTAAAGCCTCATCTGTCTCTATCCCGTTCAGAAGATTGCTATTTAGATTCGGCTTTTCACCTTTACAGCACTCTGGCATTTCTCAAAAATTCAGCCCAATAAGTAAATGTACAAAATTAATTGCCACCGGGTTTCGACTACGCTCAACCCTCAGTAGCCTGCTTTAAGTGGGTTGAGCGGAGCCGAAACCCACGCAGAATGAGTAAACAATTCAGTCTTATCTACATTAAAACGAATGAACGCTCTAAACGCCAGTGATTAGTTCATCTTGGACGGTGGCGATCGCGTCACTAACGCTGACCATGGGCAATGGAAAAGGAAGCACCTGAGCAGTTTGGGCAGGAATGATCCAGTGGCTTGCCTGATTAAGTGCATATAAACTGCCGCAAAGAAGCAAGCGATCGCCCACTTGCAAATCGCTCTTGCCGTCGGGAAAGCCAATGAATCTTCCTTCACGGCGAATTGCCTGAACCAATACACCAAACTGGCGGCGAATGTGAACTTCTGCGAGTGTTTTGCCCACCACAGGACTTATTTCAGGCAGTAGCAGCCATTGACAGGCGGCGTTTTCGGTTGGCACCATCACCTTCCCGTTTGCCAATTCATCGAAAGCAGCCATCTCTTCCGGTTCGCCCACCACCAGCAGGCGATCGCCTGCTTGCAGCATCGTTTTCGCATCGGGATAATCGACTTCTTCGCCGCTTTCTCGCTGAATCGCCATCAGGCTGATCCCCGTGAAGCGACGCAGGTTCGTTTCCTCAAGGGTCATGCCAATCAAGGGCGACTCGGTTGGTAAGGGATACCACTGGTTGCCCATGTCTTGAGTGGCTTCTTTCAACTCTCGCGACACTTGATAGGCAGGGCGATCAGTTCGTAGCTCTTGGTAATGTGCCGTCCGAATCAGTTGCATTTCTCGCTGGATTACGGGCAGTGGCAAACCCAACTCGGTCAACAAGTGGGCGGAAAGCTCTAGACTGGTTTCAAACTCAGGCTGCACGACTTCCTTTGCCCCAAGCTGATAAAGCAATTCAATATCTTTGGTTTGATTGGCTCGCACTACCACATCCAGATCGGGCGTGAGTTCCAAGGCACGTTTGAGGCAGAGGCGAGTACTCATGGGATCGGGGAGAGCGATCGCCATGCCTGTTGCCGTCGTCACTCCAGCTTTTTCCAGCACATGTAAACTGGCAGCATTGCCGTAGATGTAAGGAATGTTCAACTCGCGTAACTCTTGCACACACCGCTCCGACTGATCAATCACCACTACTGGATAGCTATGATCGCGCAGCAACCGCACAATATTGCGACCAATTCGCCCATAGCCGCAAACCACCACATGGGGCTGCATGGGGATATTTTCAGACACTTCCAAGGGCAAATCACTGCCGTCTAACCACGACTTCAGCCAGGGGACGGCTTCCGCCCAGATAAACAACTGCGGCACCAGGCGCAGCACAAACGGAGTTAGCACCAGCGTCACGGCAGTGGTTCCTAAAATCAGCAGGTAAACCTCCCGCGTAATCAGCCCCAGGGTTTGCCCTTCGCTTGCCAGCACAAAGGAAAATTCCCCAATTTGCGCCAGCCCCAATCCGGCAATCAGCGCGGTTTTGAGCGGATAGCCAAAGAGCCGCACAATGGGCGCGATGATCAAAAATTTGCCGACAAAAACCAGCGCCACCAAGCCGAGAATTAGTTCCAGGTTGTTCCACAAAAACACGGGATCAATCAACATCCCGATCGCCGCAAAAAACAGAGATGCAAAAATATCTCGCAGCGGCTCCACATAGGTCAGAGTTTGATCCGAGTACTCCACCTCGGAAATCATCAGCCCCGCCACAAACGCGCCCATCTCAATCGACAGCCCCAAATATTCCGTCAGCAGGGCAATTCCCAAGCACAGCACCACAATGCAAAGCAAAAACAGTTCCTTGCTTTCGGTGCGGGCTATGACTCGCAGCAATCGGGGAATTACCCAAATGCCAGCGGCGATCGCGCCTAAACCAAATAATCCAGTCTGCAAGAGTGCCCAGCCGATCGCTACCCCCAGTTCTTCCGGTGGCTTATCCAGTGCAGGCAACACCGCCAACATCAAGCCCAGCGCCAAATCTTGCACCACCAAAATCCCCAGCATCACCTGTCCATGGGGCGTACCCGTCTCATTCCGCTCCATCAGGCATTTCAGTACTACTGCTGTGGAAGAGAGCGACAAAATCGCACCCAAAAACACGCCTTGGGGCGGAGAAGTAACCCAGCCCATCGCCAACGATACGACTGCTGTGATTGCGATCGTCAAGACGATTTGCAGTCCGCCGCCGCCTAAGCTGATGCCTTTCACCTTGTTCAGTTCGGAAAATGAGAACTCCACACCCAAGGCAAACAGCAAAAAGGCAACCCCAAACTGTGCCAGCGTTTCTACCTGCACCAGTTCTTTGATTAGCCCTAATCCAGCCGGACCGATCGCAATTCCAGCAATGAGATAACCCAACAAAATTGGCTGTCGCAACAACGCTGCTAAAAGTCCACCTGCTGCCGCTGCCGCAAGCACAGTGACTAAATCGATAATTAATCTAGGGTCTTCTTGCACGGATTCTGAGAGTAATAGACAGAAAAGTTAATGTTTCTAAACACAGCATACCGAGTTTTCTAGGCAGAGGGGAACAGCGGCTAAAAATTTGTGAGAAAGAGGAAGCAATAGGGAAGCAGCGATCGCCCTATTACAAAATCGCACCCCTTTTGTAATCGCCCATCGCCTCAGACATGGAGACAGCAATCAAAGTATTGGCAATATCGGAAGCGATCGTGTTGAAATTACCCTAAAATTTTTGGGATAGCACCCTGAAAGCAGATACTCAGAAACTTTCGGGGTAATAACTCCAAAAGATGAATTATACGGAGACTTTCGAGGTATCCGCCCAAATCAGGGAGATATACAGAAACTTTCCGTATATTCAATAGTTAGGTTGCTTAGTCCCTCGGTGGGGGCGCACGCAGCCAAAAGCTCACCTGTATGCATTCAGGGTTTAGTTGCCCACTAGAATTAGTTTTGGATGCCACAGATCAACTACTTCTCATCTAATTGTTAAAATTTAGAGGCAGGATTAAGCCCGTTCTAAAGGAGTCATGGTCTTGTGACACCAAATGTTGAGATTTTGAAAACAGAGTTCCGTGAGTTCTGTGTTGTTCATTTGGTGATACGTAATATCCATGATATTTTCACTTCTGCTGGAATTGAGCAGGGCAAATCAGAGAAGCATTTAAGCGGCGATCGTAGATCGCTTGTTGAAGATTATTACTCCTCCCTAAGTTGGGAAAGTATGGAGTCGATCCGAAAGTTTGTCAAAGTTTTAGAAAATACATTACTTATAAGTTGGATTGGTGATGAGGGGAAACAAGAATTACGCTCTCTTTGCGGAAAACATGGTTTCGCAGTAGACAAAGATGGTTACAGAGTTTACCTCACCACTCTGGGAGTAGGTAGCAACGTTAAGAATTTAATTTTTGCAGCGAATGGACCAAAACCAGAAATTATCTTCTCTGATTCAGTCAGCAACGATATTGAAATTGTAAAAAATTCCGCTTATTGTCTCATATACGATCGTCCAATTAAGTCACATGGTCTTCTTTGGAAGGAACTTGTTGATTGGTGGAGGGATAGAGAACAACTAAATGAAGAATCGGACATAGAAGTTGGCAGAAAACTATATGCTCGTTTGTCTCAATCATTGACTTCTGAGCCGGAGAAGTTATTTTGGAAGATTTATTTTAAGAAGTTTTATGAGTCATTCAAAGAGAAACTGCCTGCTCTAATTCCACAAGTTTATTTGCACTATGACCCTTACACACTGAAGCATCTGCAAGATCAGCGTCGATTGGTGCGCCAACGAATGGATTTCCTGTTTTTACTATCAGATCGAATAAGGGTAGTAATAGAAATTGACGGCAAGCAACATTATGCTGAAGAAGATAGAGCCAGTCCCAGGCTATATTCTGAAATGATTGCTGAGGATAGACGACTAAAGCTATCTGGCTATGAAGTGTATCGATTTGGAGGCTATGAACTTAGTGGTGAGAGTGCAGCGGAAATAATAGTAGAGTCTTTTCTTGTCAACCTATTCAAGCGCCATGATTTGATAGCAAATGCAACCTAACACTTTACGGCAGCGGACGGACGAAAGCCGCTTTCGGTGTTGCGAAGGTTGTCTGCCGCCGCTGCGTTTTGCCGTTATGCCGCTTTATACCATCGGTGGGGCGTTGCTTTGAGATTAGTGTTTAGAGCAATTAGGATTTGGAATGCCTACTCTCATTCATCGTCGGGTTGAGCAAGCGCGTCAGGGCATCAATCCGACCGTAATTTGCCGGGTTGTATCAGGCTGGGTAGTGTTGGGCGATGTTCAGTTTTTGCAGGGTTACTCACTTTTGCTGCCCGATCCAGTTGTGCCCGATCTCAATGCCTTGACAATCGAGCAGCGCATCACCTTTTTGAAAGACATGACAGTTTTGGGTGATGCTGTGCTTGAGGTGACTGGTGCAATTCGTATCAACTACGAAATCTTGGGCAACAGTGAAGCGGCACTCCATGCCCATCTGTTTCCCCGGTATGCCACTGAGCCAGAAGAGAATCGACGCAAGCCAGTGTGGTTTTATGATTGGCAAAGTGCATCTCCGTTCGATCCAAAGCGGGATCAACCCTTGATGGATAGGATTGCGGCGGCAATTAAGCAGCATCAGAAAATTGTGTAGAGTTATGCGATCGCCCTTCTGAGTATCGTTTGGAAGAGATAGCCACCAAATACCAGCCTTACCCCAACTTTTATTGTCCACAAAAAAGGCTTGGCACTGCCAAGCCTTTGTAAAATTACATCCCAGTCGAAAACCTTATTTCATCTGACGCGCCATATCCAGGTAGGAGTTCATGTTAGCGCCAGGGAGACGGCGACCGCCGCTGCTAAGTGGAATGGGATATTTTGTTGCAAATCCAACTTCAGAAACTGGCGCTGATGCGATCGCGGCAACAGGAACCGATTCTGGTTTAGAAGATGCTTTTGCAGCCGTAGCAGACGCAGCATTGCCATTGGAAGCTTTTGCGGCAGCTAGCTGTTCCTTACGAGTAGATTTTTGGGCTTGGGTGGGTGCCGCTCCGTTTCCAGAATCCGCGATCGCTTCTACCATCTGGTTTACGGGTGCAAGCACCGCGCTTGTGACAGCGGATGCAGCCGATTGAGAGTCATCCAATTCTAAAAAGTATCCTGACTTGCTCTTCCTAGAAGGCGGATTGGATACTCCTTCTATTGCGGGTGTTTTCTTGCTAAAAAATCCACCAAGAAAACTAAAAATGCCACCAACTAGATTTTTAATGAAATTGATAATGCCGCTCATGGGAATTTCTCCTGACGTTTCCGATACTTTGAGGCGAAGGGTAAGAAAAATATTACAAAAAGTTTATGGGGTTAACAGCGATCGCATATTTAGCCAAAAAACTCTCCTTTAAACATCCAGCTAAATAACAATCACTTGACGGACACCCTAAAACGTTGGCTGCCTAAAATGCTACTAAAGCAAGGTGAAGATCGCATTGCCACTGATTGCTTAAACGCATAAATTGCTCAAACGCATAATACGACTGCGATCGCCGCCATATTGACCCGTAAGTAATTATGAGAGTTTATAGGGAACACAAGCAAGATTTATCTATATTTCTTCACTAAAATTCATTTCAATTATTAGGAGCCGCCCTCTCTATCCGTCTTAACGTCTCCCTAAAGGAATCGATTCTAACCGTCGGTTTTGCAGCTCAGCCACTAAATCGTCGCCACTACGATGAGCCTCCCAAGTGCCCGATTCGAGTCCTTGAATAGTCCAATTGCCCTGCATTGAATTCTCATCTTCAGCAATTAGTCCCGAATAGGTGATGGGATAGAGTGATGTGGTCAAATATTGCTTCGTAAAGTGGATGGTTCGCCCAATCACTTCACCCGATGCCTTTGCTTCTCCTAAGAGGGGGCTGTCATCCAAAATACTGCCACTAATCGTGTTTCCTGCCTGCACAAACGTCACCTCAAACCGAGTAGGATTAGCGTTCTGCCAATAAGTTCCAAGCCAACTTCCACTCACATTTGCCATAGCGTTTTAGGACTCTGCATCTCCAATTTGAACCAATGCGGTCTCTCCGAAAATTGCCTCAAAATGCCGATAATACTTAAATTCCAGCAGATTGAAAAATGGATCTTCTAGAAAAAAGGTGGAATGTTCTAAGGGTGTGCCTAAAAAGCGGAATTTAGAAGATTGGTGAAAACAAAGCTGCTGTTGCTCTGCCTGCTCTAAGAGCGATCGCCACTCTGCTTCATCTGTAAAAATTAGTCCAAAGTGTCGTGGATAGATCCCCTGTTGTGGGGTGAGCGGTTCTTTCGTCACATGGGCAACTAATTGATGTCCACGGAGATTCAAAATAATTGACGCTGCATTTTCTCGCCCAACTTGACAGCCTAAGCCCTCGGCATAAAACCGCTTGGCATCAGGGATATTGCCAACTGGAAAGGCAAGATGGAAAAGGGAGTGAGCCATAGGAGGAGTGGAGGAGTGGATGAGTGGATGGGGAAATACTGGTACAAAGGCTGAGATAGGCGCAATAGTCGAAAGAAAAGTGCTGGTTGAACTTTAAACTCTGCACTCCGCATTTTAAGATTTCGTACTCCCCACTTTAAGATAAGGATATTGTCGTTATTCGCAAATGCAAAGCCATGGTTGATGCGAATTTTGCTTTTCTCTACGCTACACCGTCTCTCAATGGCTGGATGATTGCGGTTGTATTAAACACTGTTTTGGCAGCGATCGCGTGGATTGTGCCCAAAAAACTGCTGACGACTTCAGGCTTAATTCATGCGTGGGCACTAGGCATTTTGATTTGGGGTTGTTTGGGCTGGCAGGGCTACACGGTGGTCATGTTCTATTTTTTGATGGGATCAGCGGTGACAAAAGTTGGTATTGCCCAAAAAGAAGCAGAAGGCATTGCCGAAAAGCGATCGGGCGCACGAGGTCCCGAAAACGTCTGGGGTTCAGCTTTTACAGCGGCTCTGTGTGCGTTGGGCATTTGGGTTTGTAGTGTTTTCTTTGCATCTCCATCTACCGATCTGATCATGCGGCTGTTGGCGTTGGGCTATGTGGCAAGTTTTAGTACGAAGCTCGCAGATACTTGCGCGAGTGAAATTGGCAAAGCTTACGGTAAACGCACCTTTTTGATTACGACCTTGCAACCCGTTTCCCGTGGCACTGAGGGCGCAGTCAGTTTGGAAGGAACGGTGGCAGGCATCGTGGCTTCTGTGGCGATCGCTCTAGTCGGTTGGGCAGTGGGTCTGATCACGCCGGGTGGAATTGTCATCTGCATCATTGCCGCATTCATCGCTACCAATATTGAAAGCGTCATTGGCGCAACCCTACAAACTCAAATTGAGTGGCTCAGCAATGAATTGGTGAATGTGGCGAATACTTTGATTGGAGCCATTGCCGCGATCGCAATCGCGATCGCGGTTCAAAATCTTGGTTTTTTGGTGCTGTAAAATCAATTTAATTTACATGAATACAGGTTATTTTTCCTGATAAGTTGTGAATGACTAGAAGGACTTAGAAATGCTTTTGGCTAAGATAGGTTTGCTATAAATAGTCAAGCTAATAAAGTAAAATAATCCGCAGTTATTACTTCGTTGATTGCAAGTTTTGTGAATAGGTTGCAAGACTGATTTTTGGTTATTTTAATTGGCAATTGTAGAGTTATTGTATCAAGAAAAAGCCGTGAAGTCATATCATAGAGGGCATACCATAGAGGGTCTAGCCCCCTTTTACAACTAATAAGATATTGATTATATTGAATCTCGTGTGATCCTTTTCTCCAATTATTTTTTCTAAAACTGATATTTCTGACTCAATAAAAAATCATATCAGTCTGCTTAGAAAGCTCACAAAGATAAGTCTATATCGGTTTAGACTTTCTATTTTTTTGAAGATTTTCTTTTGAAAACTGATCGGATAGTTTAGTGAGTTATTTCTTTTCAAAAGATAACTAGGAGAAATGTGAAATGTCGCGAGATGCCCTAATTGTTGGGGTGAGTAGCTATCAATTTCTACCCAGCCTGAATGCACCTGCTCATGATGCAGAAGCGATCGCGCAACAGATTGAAGCCTATGGAGATTTTCGGGTTGCTCGGTTACCAGAAATTGTGCAAGCTGAAAAACTCAGAATTGGCACCAAAACTCTCGTCACTTTGACTGAGTTAGAAACGGCACTCGTCAAACTTTTTAAGCCAAAAGGAAATACTCCTCCTCAAACTGCCCTATTTTATTTTTCTGGGCACGGCTTACAAAAAGAAGCAGGTATTCGAGAAGGGTACTTAGCCACAAGCGACGCAAATCCCAATGCCAATTTTCATGGGCTTTCCCTATTTTGGCTGCGTCGTTTATTGCAAGAGAGTACAGTACGCCAACGGATTGTGCTGTTAGATTGCTGCCATAGCGGTGAAATACTCAACTTTTTGGAAGCCGATCCGGGGGCAAAATCAGGCACCGATCGCCTATTTATGGCAGCCTCGCGAGATTATGAAGCCGCCTACGAATCGCTTACAGGCGAGTACAGTGTTTTCACCAAAGCACTCCTAGAAGGACTTGATCCACGCCGATTAGCCAATGGCACGGTTACGAACTACGCCCTAACGGATTGGGTTAGCACCACACTCAAAGGCGAATCCCAGCAACCCCTGTTTGAAAATTCCGGCAGTGAAATTGTTTTGACTCGCTGCCAAGAATCGCTCACAACGATCCAAGTGACTCCTTCGCCTGAAATTTGTCCTTATCGAGGTTTAGAACCCTTTCATGAACGACACGCCGAATATTTTTTTGGTCGAGAGCCTCTGACCGACGAACTGTTAAACAAGCTGCGTACCGGAAACTTTCTGGCTGTGGTTGGCGCTTCCGGCAGTGGCAAGTCTTCGTTAGTCAGAGCGGGCTTGGTGCATAAGTTGCAGCGGGGACAAACCCTGTCTGGTAGCAATCATTGGCAGATCCGATTGATTACGCCAACGGAGCAACCATTCAAAAGCCTAGCAAATGCCTTTATCAATCCAACGGAGACTGTGATTGACCGGGCTGAACAGCTACGCCGAGCAGAGATGATTTTGCAGGACGGAGCCGGATTAACTCAATTGGTCAAAGCCAGCCTGATGTCAGCACCTGCTAAGAATGCGCGGTTTGTGCTGATTATTGACCAGTTTGAAGAAGTCTTTACGCTTTGCCAAGGTGCCCATGCCGATCGCGATCGGCATCGCCTGTTTAACTGCTTACTCACCGCACTGAAAGACTCAGATAATCAGTTCAGTGTAGTCATCGTGCTACGAGCCGACTTTTTCAGCAAATATTCACAGTACAAAGGGTTAGCTGAGCAAATTGAACACAATCTAGTCATGGTCACCCCTTTAACCTATGACCAGATCAAAGCATCCATCCTCAAACCTGCCGAGAAAGCGGGTCTTCAGTGTGACCCCAACTTGGTTTACAACATGTTGCTCGATATCGTAGGGGCACCGGGGGAACTGCCCCTGCTGCAATACACGCTCCTAGAACTCTGGCATCGACGACAGCAAGATCCAAACGGAGGTGCATCTCGACTGACCTTAGATGCTTATACCGAGCTAGGAGGTGTGCGAGGAACGTTACAAAAACGGGCAGATGAGATTTTTTATAGTTTTACTGCGGAGGAACAGCAGGTTGCAAGGCGAATTTTTATTGCATTAACTCAGTTGGGCGAGGGCACAGAAGATACCCGACGGCGCGTACTCAAATCTGAATTAGTTAGTTCCCACTTCTCCACAGAACTGGTGGAAAGTGTTTTGGAAAAGCTGGTGATTGCTAAATTGGTCGTGACGAATCAGGTCGTGCCGACCAGTGGTTATCAACAGCAAATTGACCAGCGGCTTGCCAATGTTTCAACAGCCCTCCGCATTGCCCAAGCGTTACGCAACAAACCGCATCAGGTTGTGTTGCCCCATTCATTTCATGCTGGATACACCCTGAATGTGACACGCTTATCCCATGGTTCAGATTTAGAAACGCTGGAGCTTTTGCCCGGAGAAACTTGCCAAGAGACCGTTGATATTGCCCATGAAGCGTTGATTCGCAACTGGTCACTGTTGCGAACTTGGTTGGATGAGAACCGGGAAATGCTGCGTCGTCAACGGCGCATTGAGCGTACTGCAAGGGAATGGTATGGCATTCAGCAGTCGCGATCGCCGGAACATCTACTGCATGGCAGTTACTTGATTGATGCAGAGGATTTTCTAAACAGCTATCCCCACGAACTATCGTCCTTAGCGCAGCGATATGTGGCAATTAGTCGCGAGGAAAGCTGCCGATCGCATCGAGAGATGCGGTTGCTGCAAATTACGATTCCTTTCGCCTTGTTAGTGGCGTTGGGCGTGACATTTAATCAGTATCGCGTGGCGCTGACCAACGAAACGGAGAAGGACTATCAATTGCAGGTGGCAACCTCGCGGCAATGGTCGGCGATCGCCCAGTCTATTTTGCAAGAACCTGACACTGACCCAACTCCCGCCCTCTTAATCAGCCGACTAGCGGCAGAACGAGGGCATACCTATGAAGCGGAAGCTAGCCTAAGAGCCGCTTTACAAAAGCTACGACTTCAAGCAACCCTGCAAGCCGATCAATATTCTATTCAGCAAATTGCGGTTAGCCCAAATCAACAGACCCTCGCCACCTTGGATGCGATAGGAACCGTTCGCCTGTGGTCGCTTAAAACACAAACGGTGAACCATATCTTGCAGATTGGAGCAGCCAAACCTGCAAGCACGGATATCGTAGATAGCAAAGAATCGTCGTCTGAGGTCAGGGGCGCGATCGCGTTTACCAGCGATGGTAAGTTGGTGACTCGTTCTAAAGCCGTTGGTATTCAGATTTGGTCGGTGGAATCGGGCAAACTTTTACAAACCTTAGAAACGGGTCAGAGAGAAATTACCCATTTAGCACTCAGCCCAAATGGGAAATGGCTTGCTGCGGGGAGCGATTCCGCACAGCGGATTCCTCAAGGGCATCGCACCATCCGTATTTGGCAACTGAGCAGCGGCAAGCTTTACCGCAAATTTTCGCAAACTGCTGTCATTCACAGCGTCACCTTCAGCTCCGATGGGCAATTTTTAGCCGTTGCTAGCGGCACCACTGCAACGGTGTGGCAGATGCAAACAGGACGGCAAAAGTATCAGCTAGCTCATGCCACACCCGTAAACCAGGCAGTGTTTTCACCGGATGGCACTATGCTTGCAACCGCCGCCGAGGACGGCACACGGCTCTGGCAAGTCATGGGCAAGCCGCGTCAAACTCTGACTTCACCTTTGCCAGATAAAACCAGCTATCTTCCTCAGCCAGCCTCAACCCTACAGGTTGCATTTAGTCCCAATGGACAAACGCTGGCATCCGTTAAAACGAATGGTCAGGTGCAGGTATGGGGACTGCAAGCGGGGCAAGCTCAAGGATCAGTACAATCAAGCTCACAGTGGCAGACGGCAGTGCGAACAGACTTAGTCAGCAGCCAACCGCAAAAAGTAGCGATCGCCTTTAGCCCAAACAGTCGCCAGATTGCGATCGCCCCCTCAACCAGCGACCACCATTCCACGGTTGCGATTCGCGAATTATCCACCGGGCAGGAAGTTAGCCTATTTCAAAACCATTCCTCAACGATGAATGCCGTTGAATTTAGCACGGATGGTTCCTCGATCGTGACTGCAAACGCCGACGGATCGGTTCGCTTTTGGACAGTGGATTTGGATGGAGAACTGCCTGCACTAGAAATTCCATCGGAAACGATGCAATGGGCTGCTTTTCAGCCCGATAGCCTTCAGCCCCGTGGGGTAAGCGGAATGGTCGCGATCGCCCCCAATGGCACTTTGCAACAGTGGGAACTGATCCAGCATCCGTTTTCACCCCTTACGAACGACCCCGCTTGCCCAATAACGGGGGATGCTCAATTCTCTCCTGCCTGCGCCAAAAAACCGTTCCAGGAAGCAGTAAAACGAATGGGCAATGATTTTTTTGCCCTTGGCAGTAATTTATACAATCGTTGGCAACGGTTTTCGTCTAACACACCTCCTGCTCAATCTTTTCCAGGGGCTGCAATCGCTCAACAAGATTTCAAGCAAGCGCCTCCTTTAGCGCAAAACTCTTTGACCCACATTGTGACAACGATCAACTCAACGCCTGCAAGCATGAATCTAGTTGGGCAACTCAGTAAAGATGCCAAACTCACGAGTGTCGCTTTTAGCGCGAATCACACCCTGATGGCGATCGCGGTCAATAATGGCACGGTTGAACTGTGGCAAGTCGCGTCAAACCAATCGGTGAAGCCGCTTCGTTCCTTGCAGGCTGAGATCTCAGCCTCTCAGGATTCAACGGAAAAAAACAACCGCGATCGCTCCAACGTCGTTCATCAACTCGCCTTTAGCCCTGATGGACTCAAACTTATCGGAACTGGAACTGATCGCACCGTGCGAATTTGGGATGTGGCTACTGGAAAACTGCTCCGTCGGCTTTCTGGACACGAAGGGTTTATCGAGCAAGCTCAATTTAGCCCGGATGGTCAGCAGATTGCCAGCGCAAGTTGGGATCGCACGGTTCGTATTTGGAATAGCTCCACAGGGAGCCTCTTAGCGATCTTTTCCCACCCTGATTCGCTTACCAGCGCCCATTACAGTCCCAATGGACAGCGCCTTGCCATCACGAGCTTGGATGGAACGGCTCAAGTGTTGGACTCTCAAACTGGAGCAGTGCGAGTGATCATGGCAGGTCATCGGGGGGCAGTCTTAGATGCCAATTTTAGTCCAGATGGACAGATGCTTGTGACTGCCAGTGCAGACGGTACAGCGCGCCTATGGGATGTGAATACAGGCACCGAAAAAGGTTTGCTGCGCCCTTTCAAAGCGACGGAGAAGCCCGATCCTGTTAAGCGAGCGTTTTTTAGCCCCAATGGACAATATGTCGCGACTTTGAATGGAAATGGCAAGGTGCGGCTATGGACTGTCCATTGGCAAAGCTTATTGGAACTTGCTCGCGATCGCAGTTTGCGCCAGCTAACCTCTGAAGAATGCCTGCGCTATCTACGCCTTGCGCCCAAAGCCTGCCCCACATTGCCGCTCAGTTCAATCAATGGCGGCTAATCATCGTTAAACAGGAGGGCGTTCTGAGTTCGCCATTCGCCATTCGCCATTCATTTACCACCATCTTTTGATAATCCTGGTTTGCCTTCGCGAAATTCACCGGTATAGCGCTTGCCATTCGCATACACGACTGTCCCCCGTCCGTTGGGGCGACCGTTATACAGTTCACCTGTATAGGATTGAAACGTGCTTGCCTTGGGGAAGGTGCAAGTGCCTTTTCCACTCAAAGTATTATTGTAAAAAGTACCGTTACAAACGGTTCCATCCGCATTCGTCACAACGCCTTTTCCGTTAATCACGCCGAGATAGAATTGCCCGTCATAAGAGTATGCAGGTTGACCCTCTTTGAAGAAGGTAAATTTGCCAATTCCGTGAGGTTGCCCGCCGGCAAATTGCCCCACATAGCGATCGCCATTTGCAAAACTATAAGTGCCACGTCCATGAAACTCGCCATTCTGAAAAGTTCCTTCATAGCGACGATTGTCAGCCACGGCTAAAAAGACTCCTTTCCCATTGGGTCGCCCATTTTTCATTTGCCCTTGATAGCGATCGTCATTTTCATAAACCAGCGTGCCATTGCCATCAAAGGTTTTATTCCGAATGTCTCCCCGATAATATTTATAGGGTCCACCAATATCTTTCTCACCTTGAATTACGCAAATACCTTGACCGCTATTTCCCTGAAATTGCCCTTCACACCGCCAAACATCTTGATTGCCACCCTTTAGCTCAAGATAGCCGTACTTTGCATCAGCGGGCGCAATGCTAATCAGCCCAAGCAGTGTACTGACCACTGCCAAAGCCATCCCACTATGAAAAGAATGAGCAGATAGTTTCAAGCGATTTCTCATGATGCCTCCTCAAAGTTTTGTCGAGAACGATTTGCCTACATCAAAATTTCTGTTAATTGAGCCGATGATGTTTCAAACATAAACTGCCGATTCAATAAGAATACGAAACTGTCTTCTCAACTGCAATCATTCTTCCCAATCCGGCAAAATTTACCCTCTTTAAAACAAAGCCAGTCTTTATGAGAATCACTCGAAGCTTACGTTAGAAGTCTTTACTAAAGTAGGTATTCTTTATTTTAAGGATGCCTATCTTAGCTAATTCACTAGTTTGAGGGAGAACCAACTCAAGCTTTGCTAAAAAAGGGAGTAATCGATAGATTATCGGATTGGAATTTCCTACTTAATTTCCTATTCCATTAGGCAATAAAGGCTTGTTTCTTCACGAACCTATTTATAAAGCATTAACAATGCTCCGATTGTTACTTTAAAGGTGAAGAATCTCACTCACAAAATTTATGGTTTTCGACAGATGAATCTGATTAGAGTTATCTTGGAACTAAAGCAGTTGGAGGATTGAGATCATGGGTTCGCAAAGACTAGTTGCATTGGTTGGGGCTGTCACAATTGCGATCGCTGGTTGTAGCTCCGACGACACTACACCCCCTACGGC
>QBMH01000390.1 GCA_003249025.1 Leptolyngbya sp.
CTTTATTGCGTTCTTGGGCAATCTCGTTGTTTCGTAAAGCCGGGTACTCTTCCATCACAAAAGCCATGCGTCTATTCAAACATGACCTGCCCACATTTATTTCCTTTATCTAGAGAATCAGCCCTACCCCAAAGACGGCTCCCGGCTTCAACGTTTCATAGACCTTCCCATGCTTCACCATCTCCACCTCTCCCTCGATAATGCCGTACATATAATCGGCAGTATCCCCTTCGTGGTAGACCGCATCCCCCGCCTTCAAGGTTCTCAGATCCGGTTGCTTCTGAAAGATTTCGACTGTATGAGCAGGTTCCAACATCGTCATGTACTCCTAATATAAAACGTTTAAGATCTCAACCCTAAGATTGTGCATGTTAGAGGTTAAGAGGAGGTAATCGCATCTGCGTTCCGAGTTGCTCAACTGATTGGTTAAGTCTTGACTCTATCTAGATCCATCATGTTTGAGCATCTAAGTTCATACATCATCAGAACTTTGCAATAGTGGCTATGTGACAGCCACCATTGCCACGTTTTTTGTGGGTCAAGACGCAAATAATGATGACGGTGAAATTGCCAGCGAGAAGTCCATTCGAGCACTCCACGCTGAAATCGCCGCATTGCGGAAAAACATCCAAGACCGTCTATAGCCGAATGGCACGAAGAATCAGTGAGGTCTGCGACATCAGTAAGATCTCCAACTTCTTGAAGAAGTCGGAGATCTGGGGGCTAATTTCAACTCTGCAAGTAGAGTTGAACTAACAATTTCGAGTGGATTGTGAGCGATCGCTACCAGCGCAAACATCATCAACGCATTATGCTTATTCCAACACCCGATCTGTTAACGCTTCCATCTGGCATTACGGTTGACACCATGATTGTTTCGGTTAGATTGCTGCCAGTCAACTTGGCTTGATATAACTTTGCACCCGATAAATTTGCACCGTTGAAATTAGTATTGGTCAAATTAGCCTGTGTCAAGTCAGTTTTTTGGAGGCTTGCTCCAGTCAAGTCTGCACCTGATAAGTTTGCCTGCACGAAATTGCTCCAACGTAAGTTAGTGCCGCTCAAGTTAGCCTGACTGAGGTTGGCTTTAGAGAAGTAATTTCCTCCAAAAGTTGCTTCTCTAAAATCAACCCGTCGCAAATCAGTATATCTAAGCGAAGTACCGATTAAATTTGCCTTTCTCAAGTCTGCACCTGATAAATTTGCTCCTTGGAGATTGGCATATTGCAGATCAAAACCTTGCAGATTCGCCCCATGTAGGTCAACATTTCTGAGATCACACCGAACACAAGCTTGAGTTGTTAATAACTGTTGTAGAGAATTACTATTTTGGGCTTGTGAGGCGGCTGAAATACTCAGTGGAAGCAGTAGAGTCGCCATGAATAAGAATCTATGAGTCATCATCGTGGCTCCATTAAAACAATAACTTGACTGTAGGAATATCAAGCGACAATGTCGTCTATCTAGAGACTTGTTATTCGGAAATGTAGTTGCTCCTTTCACTGAAAGCAACAGTTTTGGAACATTACCTATAACGATTTATATCGTAATCAATCAATTCACTCACTAAATCAAACGATAGACCCTCACAGTAGTAAATGAGTACAGCTATTTTGAGTCTTTGTACGACAAAATTGCCCGATCGCCCGATTGCCAGAAAACTGCAATCTAGCTTGATCAAACTCAAGCCAGCGATCGCGCCTGCGTTGCCTAGCAATCTGAGAACGAGATACAAAAACCATTGAATGAAACTCAATCCCTCAAAGTTTTGCACCCCTCATCACTTATTGACTGTTCAAATCAACGGTATCGCCCATGAGCATCTCTCTAAATTTGAAAAAATTGAAACGTTTTAGCTTACCCAAGCTAAATCCATGGTTGCTGGGCTTACTCGTGTTGATCCCGCTGGGCGGCATTAGCTATATCGCTTACAACCAGCTTGTTGTGGTGCCTCAACAGCAGGCAAAGAACAAGGTGCAAACGGCGGCAGTCGAGCGGAGCAATCTCACAATTACCGTTTCCGCCAATGGCACCGTGCAGCCGGAGCGATCTGTGAATGTCAGTCCAAAAACATCGGGAATTTTGAAGCAATTGCTGGTCAAAGAAGGTGATTCTGTCAAAGCAGGACAGATACTCGCCTACATGGACGACACCAATCTTCAGGGACAATTACGTCAGTCTCAAGGGAATCTCGCGGCGGCGGCAGCTAACCTGCAAAAGGTAATCGGAGGCAACCGTCAACAAGCGACTGCTCAGGCGAACGCTAAGTTACAAGATTCTCAATTTGCGCTCCGTCTTACCCAAAATGATTTGCAGCGTAATCGAGCCTTGTCTCAGGCAGGGGCGATTTCTAAACAGGCGTTGGATACGGCACTAACGACTCGAGATCGCGCTCAGGCACAGGTCAAACAAGATCAAGAAGTTCTCGCGCTCTCTCAAGCGGGGGCACAACAGGAAGATATCGATCAAGCCCGTGGACAGGTGGCGGCGGCTCAGGGGGCGCTGCAAATGATCCAAACTAATCTCAACGATATGGTGATCCGGGCACCCTTTAGCGGGGTTGTCTCGCGGAAATTTGCCGATCCCGGCGCGTTTGTCACCCCCACCACGGCAGGTAGTGCGGTTACTTCTGCCTCATCGTCTTCGATCTTGTCCCTTGCCTCTACAAACCAGATCGTTGCCCAGGTGTCAGAAGCGAATATTTCCCAAATTCGCATGGGGCTGGCTGCTACGATTCAGGCTGATTCCTATTCCGGCAAGACCTTTACTGGACAGGTCGTGCAAATTGCCACCCAATCGGTTGTGGTTCAAAATGTAACACTTACGGTTCGCTCATTTTCAGGGTGGCTCGTCAGATTGTGGCCCAAGGCGAGT